>SFNY01000043.1 GCA_004554085.1 Clostridiales bacterium
AGACCGCTTTCAGTATAGCATTGGAGGCCTTTTTCTCTAAGTCTTTTTCTTCACCCCCCAGTTCAACTGGGGGTTTCATCTTGCCTGTTCGGCGCACAATTAAAATGCAGATCATTGACATGATTTTTCGATGATCTGCATTCTGTCAGTGCTTTGAATCGAGCACCAAATCCACTGCATTTGATAAATCAATCCCATCAAACAAAAGATTGCCAGAGTGGTCTAAAAACTGTATGACATTGGTTGAGGCAGCACCATGACGTATTTTTTCACAGCTCCATCCCTTTGTGTTCGCTTCAGAGTGCCGGGTTCCGCTGGAGGAAGGCATTCAGCGCCTCATTCAGTATGTCCGTGATGAACATGTAGCCGGGCGCATGGGTGACGGCCAGCTCGGGACGCGCGTTCTCCAGCGCCGCCTGGGGGGTCACGCCGCAGGGCCAGAACACCGGAACCTCGCCGGGCTCCAGCGGCACCGGATCGCCGTAATCCGGCTTGCTGAGGTCGGCAATGCCGATCTGCGCGGGATCGCCAATGTGGACGGGCGCGCCGTGAACATTGGGCATCCGCGCCGTGATTTCCGCCGCCAGCTTCGCCTGTTCCGGCCTCATGGGGCGCATGCTGCACACCATCGCCCCACGGAATGCGCTGACAGCACGGGTTTGCAGGTTCGTCTTGTACATGGATACGTTGCAGCCCCGGTCGATGTGGCGCATGGAGATGCCCGCGCGGATCAGCGCCTCCTCGAAGGAGAAGCTGCATCCGATGAGAAATCCAACGGAGTCCTCGCGCCAAAAGGGCGAGACGTCGTCCACCTCCCCCGCCAGCACCCCGGAACGATAGATGCGGTAGCGGGGAATGTCGCGGGTGATGTCGCCGTCGGAGGCCATGCGGTGCGTGCGGGGCGTGCCGCGCACCACCTCCAGCACCGGACAGGCGGCGTGATTCTGCCGCGCAAATTCAGAAAAATCGTCCGCCCAGGCTGCGGACAGGATGACCAGATTGGCCTGGGCATAGCCCGCGCACATGCCGGCGGTGGGATACGGGACTCTCCCGTCCCGAATCTGCATGCGCACCTCCTGCGGGGACAGGGCGCTGTATTTGCGAACGTCAAAGCTCATGATCTCTTCCTCCTGTCAGAAATAGGATTTCAGCGTCTCGATGCGTTGAAGCTGTTCGCGGCGAAGCTGCTGGGCGCATTCGACGCTCACGGCCTCGAAGCGAATCCACTCCCCCGCCATCTTCTGGGCGATCTTCGAGTAGTCCGCGCTGATCACGCAGGCGATCTTGGCATAGCCGCCGGTGGTCTGGCGATCCGCCAGCATGATGATGGGCTGGCCCGAATCCGGAACCTGCACCGCCCCGAAGGGAATGCCGTCCGAGAGGATGTTGCCGTCGCTCACGTGCTCGATCCTCTCCCCCTGCAGGCGATAGCCCATGCGGTCGGACTGGCTGAGCACCTGATACGCGGATGTGAGGAAGGTCTGAATCCCGGCGGGCGTGAAGCGGTTCGCCTGCGGGCCGAGCACCACGCGCAGAACCGACGTGCCGCCGGAGTCGATGCGTGGGGGCACGGCGGCGCGGCAGGGATAGATGGGAAAGGGCGCGCCCGGGCAGAGAAAGCCGAGCTCGTCGCCCCTGCGCAGCTTGCGGCCCTCCAGTCCGCCCATGCCGGAGGGCAGGTGCGTGGCGCGGCTGCCCATCGTCAGAGGCACGTCCAGTCCGCCGCTGAACGCCAGATAGGCGCGAAAACCACTCCTGCGGCCATCGAAGGAAAGCACCTGTCCGCGATGCACGCGCAGCACACGATAGCAGGAGATCGGCGTGCCGTCCAGACGCGGTCCAAAGTCGCCGCCGGTGATCGCCACGTTGTTGTCCTGCAAGAACTCGATGGCGGGGCCGGTCAGCGTCAGCTCCAGCCCTGCAGCGCGCGCATCGTTGCCCACCAGGAGCTGTGCCAGTGCGTGCGCGTCGGGATCCGCCGGGCCGGACACGGGCACGCCCACGCCCTGCATGCCGTAGCGCCCCGCGTCCTGCACCGTGGTCATGGGGCTGTCCGTGAGGATGCGAATGCCGCCCATGTCACACGACCTCCCTTCGCACGACGGGCTCGTAGCTGCCATCCCACACCGCTGCTTCGATTCTTTTGAATTCTGCCGGGCTGATGGGTACAAATTTCACATACTGCCCCGCGCGCAGCAGGATCGATTCATCCCGGCGGGCGTCGTACAGCCGAAGGGGCGTGCGCCCGATCAACTGCCAGCCGCCGGGGGAATCCACGGGATATGCGCCGGTCTGACTGCCCGCGATGCCCACGGAACCGGCGGGAATCCGCACCCGGGGCGCGCTGAGCCGCGGCGTGTGCAGGCGCGCGTCCAGGCCGCCCAGATAGGTGAAGCCGGGCATGAAGCCCATCATGTAGACCAGGTAGGACGGCGCGCTGTGCAGGCGGATCACCTCCTCAGCGCTCAGCCCTGCATGATCCGCCACAAACAGGAGGTCAGGGCCGTATTCGCCGCCATAGACAGTCGGAAGCTCGACGACGATGCGCTCCCTCTCCGCAATTCCCTCCCCTGCGGGCATGATCGCACGCAACAGCGCGGAGAGCCGGGCAAAGCTGATCTGCTCGGGGCGATAGTACAAGGTCAGCGTGCAGTAGGCGCTCACCCATTCTACCACGCCCTCCGGGCGATGGGCCTCCAGCGCCCGAGCCAGCGCGCAGACCCACGCGTTGATCTCCGGTCGAATCGCTTCCTCGAAGTGCACGTTCAGCGCACAGTCGCCGCAGGGCAGAATCTCGGGTGCGGTGATACTCATGCGATCACCTCGTCCAGCTTGCCGACCTTGATCCCTTCGGCGACCAGCGCAGCGTGAATCGCCTCGACGAAGGCGACGGCCTCGGGAATGTCCCCGTGGACGCAGATGGAGTGGGCCAGAATGGGAATGTCGATCCCATCCACAGTTGTGACCACACCATCCCGAACCATGCGCACCGCGCGGCGGATGGCGCAGTCTGGGTTGGTGATCACCGCGCCGGGTTGGGAACGCGGCACGAGGCTGCCGTCGGACAGATAGGCGCGGTCTGCAAAGACCTCGCTGGCCCAGCGCAGGCCGGTCTGCTGCGCGGCGCTGAGCAGACAGCTGCCCGCCAGGCCCAGGATGATTGCATCAGGCGCAACGGCCTGAATTCCCTCGCAGATGGCCAGCGCCAGCTTCATGTCCTTCGCCGCCGTATTGTACAGCGCACCGTGGGGCTTGACGTGCTGCAGCGGCAGACCCTGTGCCCGCAGAAACGCCTGCAGCGCGCCCACCTGGTACATTACCGCCGTGCGCGCTTCGTTCGGGCTCAGCGCCATGTTGCGCCGTCCGAAGCCCAGCAGGTCGGGATAGCCCGGGTGCGCACCCACCGCAGTGCCGGATGCGACCGCCGCGCGGACGGTTCGCTCCATGACCTCAGGATCCCCTGCGTGCCAGCCGCAGGCCACGTTTGCCGAGCTGATGTGGCGCAGCACCGCACTGTCCATGCCAATGGTGTATGCGCCGAAGCTCTCTCCAAGGTCGCTGTTCAAATCCACCACGCGCATATGCAAACCTCCTCAAAAAAAGCGGCGGCGTCAAAAATGACACCGTCGTCTCGTTTTCCTGCATTATATTCCGGATGCATCTGCTTGTCAATGGTGGTGTCAAAATCTTAATCCAAAACCTGCCGCCGAATTAAAACGAACATTTTTGCAGGAAATTCGGGGAAACCTGCATACATTGCCGCATAAATCGCGAATAAAACGATTTAAATTCCGTAAATTGAGTTGACAAGCCCATTTGGGGATGCTATAATGCCCACCAACAGCAACGGGTACGAAATGAATTTTCCGCCCATTGCTGTTTCATTTTTATCTCCGTCCCCACCGGGCGGCAAGAGAAAGGCGGGCATTGATATGAAAAAGCTGTTATCCTCGCTGTTGGCACTTGTGCTGCTGATCGGATCGACCGCAGCGCTGGCGGCGAACTGTCAGGTGGGCGTCCTCTATCCCCTCAGCGGCAATGTCGCCACCATCGGTCAGCTGGATGTGCTGGCCATTGAGCTGACGGCGGAGATCATCAACAACGAGCACCCCGAGCTGGACCTCCCCTTTGCCGCAGAGGCGGGCATCCCCGGTCTGGAGGGCGGCAAGCTGGTGCTGAACGTGTCCGACACCCAGGGCAACGCCGAGATCGGCCAGTCCGAGGCGGAGCGCCTGATCGACGAGGTCGGCGTTGACGTCATCATCGGCGCGTACAACTCCGCGGTGACCAAGACCGCCTCCACCGTCGCCGAGCGCAGCGAGATCCCCTTCATCAATGCCGGCTCCACCCCCGTTGACCTGACGGAGCGCGGCTACGAGTGGTTCTTCCGCACCACGCCCCACGACGGCACCTTCATCGAGGACAGCTTCAAGTTCCTGGCGAGTCTGCGCGACGACAAGGGTCTGGACATTCAGACGCTGGCGCTGTTCCACGAGGACACCGAGTACGGCGCAAAGCTGCGCGCGCAGATCGAAGAGCAGGCCCCGGCGTACGGCTTCGACATCGTCGAGAACATCTCCTACAGCCAGAACGCCACCAACCTGTCCGCCGAGGTCATGAAGCTGAAGGAAGCCAATGCGGACGTGCTGATGTGCGGCAGCTACAACTCCGACGCGATCCTGCTGTACCGCACCATGAAGGAACAGAACTGGACGCCGAAGCTGCTGCTCGGCCAGCGCGCGGGCTTCACCGCCACCGAGACCGTGGAGACCGTCGGCGCGACCGACATAAATGACACGCTGTCCACCAACCTTTTCGCGCTGGATCTGAGCGTGACCAATCCCAACGTCAAGATTGTGAATGACCTCTTCAAGGAGTATCAGGTTGAAAAGGGCTTCGTATCCGATGTGGCCTCCGGCGCGGACATGAACGATGCCTACGCCCGTGCCTTCACCGTGGTCTTTGCCCTGGCCTACGCGCTGGATGCGGCAGGTTCCACCGAGAACTACGCCATTCAGGAGGCGCTGCAGGGTCTGGACGTCGCCAACGAGGGCCAGCTGATCGTGCCCTGGGCCGGCATCCGCTTCGACGAATCCGGTCAGAACGTGCTGGCGGGCGGCATCATCACCCAGCTGATCGACGGTTCGTTCGTTACCGTGTATCCCTTTGAGAGCGCGGCCTCCGAGGTCGTCTATCCCTACACGCCCTGGTCCGAGCGTTAAGGGCAAACCATTTCCCGCCGCGCGCCATCCCGCGCGCGGCGGTTCCATTCAATTCTGAACCGGGAGGCGAAACAGATGGGTACGCAGCTTGCACAAATACTCGTTGAAGGGTGCATCAACGGTTCCAGCATCGCGCTGGTGGCCATCGGAATCGCGCTGATCTGGGGCGTTATGGGTCTGCTCTGCTTTGCGCAAGGCGAATTTCTGATGATCGGAATGTACGTCGCCTACTTCATGATGGAGCTGTTCGGCTGGGACCCGCTGTTTTCAATGCCTCTGTGCGCGCTTGTGCTGTTCGTGATCGGGCTTGTGATCTATCATACGATGGTCCGGCGGGTGCTCACGGGGCCGAAGCTGTCCCAGCGACTGCTGACCTTCGGACTGAGCATGGTTCTGGCGAATCTCGCGCTGTACTTCTTCAAATCGGATTATCGCACGATTCGGGATACCGACCTGCTGTTCCACGGCAACATTCAGCTCTTTGGACTCAGCATCGCCGCCAACAAGCTGGTGCCGCTGATTGTATGCATTATTCTCACGCTGGCACTGTACCTGTTCCTGAACTGCACGCGCTTCGGGAAATCCATTCAGGCGGTGTCCCAGGACAAGGACGCGGCGGCGCTGATGGGCGTCAATGCCGATCGCGCCCACGCGATTGCATTCGCACTCTCCTGCGCCATCACAGGCGCTGCGGGCGGAATTCTTACTTATTATTACTACATCTCGCCCACCGTGGGCACCACGTTCCAGCTCTTCGGCTTCATCGCCGTGTCGATGGGCGGCTACGGCAGCATCATCGGCGCGTTTGCGGGCGGCATCATCATGGGCGTCGTGGACATCGCCGCAGGCTTCTATCTGAACACTGCGCTGAAGTATCTGTTCGTCTGCATCGGCTTTATCATCATCGTTTCCTTTAAGCCGAAGGGACTTTTCGGGAGGTGAGGGCTGTGACGACGAAAGCTTTTCTGAAGGATCACCGGCGGGTGCTGCTGTATTCCACGCTGCTGGTGGCGGCCATCGCCCTGCCGCTGGTGTTCACGCGCACCTTCCTGCGCAACATGTTCATCCTGATCGGCATCTGGTCCATCGCGGGCATCGGCTGGAACTTCATCGGCGGCTATGCGGGCCAGGTCTCCATAGGCCACGCCATGTTCTTCGCCATCGGCATGTACACCCCGGCGGCGCTGTTCGACCTCTACAAGATCACGCCGCTGGCCGCCATTCCGCTGGGCATGCTCATCGCGGCGCTGGTGGCGGTGCTGGTGGGCATTCCGCTGCTGCGGCTTCGCGGGCCCCAGTTCTCCATCGCCACCATGGCCATGACCGAGTGCACGCGCTACATCTTCATCAACTGGTCGGCGCTGGGCGGCTCCTCCGGCATCTCCATCTTCAGCAAAAAGGTCAACAAGTACCTCTACCTCCAGCTTTCCGCCAACAACGACAAGGTGCTCTATTACTACATCGTGCTGGCGGTGGTGGTCGCCCTGATCGCCTTTACCCTGTGGCTGGACAAGTCCCGCTTCGGCTACGCCCTGCGCACCATCTCCGGCAACGAAAACGCGGCCGAGAGCGTGGGCATCCACACCGCCCGCACAAAGGCCGAGGCCTTTGCACTCAGCGCCATGGTGACCAGCCTGGCCGGCGGCCTGTACGTGCAGTACATTCAGTACGTGGATCCCTACACCTCCAGCACGCTGTCGATCTCGCTGATGATCTGCCTGGTCACGGTCATGGGCGGCTGCGGCACGGTGTTCGGGCCCATCGTGGGCGCCACGGTGCTGACCTACATCTCCCAGAACACGCGCGTCTGGTTCGGCGGTACCGGCACGGGCATCGATCTCCTCATCTACGGCGCGCTGGTCATTCTGGTGGTTCTGTTCCTGCCCAAGGGAGTTCTCTCCATTCCGGGCATTCTGAAGAAGCGATTTTCAAAAAAGGAGGCGTCTGCGGCATGACGATTCAAAATGCAAAACCGATCCTGAAGGTGGAACACGCGACCAAGAGCTTTGGCGGTCTGGTCGCCAACGAGGACATCAGCTTTGAGGCCAGGGAGGGCGAGATCATCGGCGTCGTCGGGCCGAACGGCGCGGGCAAGACCACGCTGTTCAACTCCCTCTCCGGCGCGCATCGTCTAACCAGCGGGCGCATCTATTTCCGCGATCAGGACATCACCCGCCTCTCCGCGCACGACGTCTGCCGCCGGGGCATCGGCCGCACCTTCCAGATTCCCCAGTCGCTCAACCAGATGACGGTGTTGGAAAACGTGCTGGTGGGCAGCATGTTCCATCACCGGGAGATGCGCAAGGCGCGCGCCCACGCCCGGGAGGTTGTGGCCTTCTGCGGACTGGAGCGGCATGAGAATGAGCTGGTCGGGCGCATGAACGTGATTCAGAAGAAGCGCGTGGAGATTGCCCGCGCGCTGGCCACAGAGCCTGAGCTGCTGCTGGACGAGACCATGGCAGGGCTCACCGACGCCGAGCGCAAGGAGGCGGTGGAGTTCATCCGCAGCATCAACAACCGGGGCGTGACCATCATCACCATCGAGCACGTGATGGACGTGCTGATGGCCGTAGGATACATCCCCGTCTCCTTATAAAAGAGTGTGCTGAAGTACTGGCTGTTTCTGCACCCGACCATGCTTGCAATCTCATAGATACGCAGCTTTCCCTCTGTGAGCAGCTGCTTTGCCCGGCTGATCCGGATGTCCGTCAGATACTGGCCCATGGTTCGGCCCGTGTCCTCCTTAAAGACGACACTGAATCTGCTGTCGCTCAGGCCGACATATCTGGCCACCTGTCTGAGCCGCAATTCCGGGTCTCCATAGTGACTGTTCAGGTAATCCAACGCCTTGCGCACCTCGGGCCGCATCAGCTTGTCGCGCTTCAGCTTCTGGATCGACGCATGAAAACAGGCGGCACATGCCCGCAGATCGCACGGAGCCTCGCCCTGCACATCGCTCTCGGCGAGCGATCGGCGCAACCTGCCGTCGATGGATCGGAGCAGCTCAACGCTGCGCTCGAACGCCATGCAGCATCCGTCCGGATCCACAATCAGGCCACGCAGCGCGCGCTCGACAGCGGACGCATCGTCGCACCCCAGCAATCGGTCAACCGCGTCTGAAAGCTCCACCGCGCTCATGGACATTTTTACCCGCGGAATCGCGCTCAGCGGTCTTGCAATTCCGGGCCCCACCAGCATTCGCATGCAGCGAATGGGATGCCCCTTCTGCCTGACCAGTCCTCTGACGCGCTCCAGGGAGATCCTGTGCTCGGAATAGAGCAGAGAAAAGCAGCCCTGCGCACTGTGAAGGCGATCCAGATATGCAGTCGCAATGCGCCCAAGCTCCGCCTCCAGTCCGACCGTATCCTCCGCATCCCAGGCGATGACAGCGCAGTCCTCCACCCAGAAAACCCGCGCCGCAGCGGATTTCAACTCCCGGTTCTCAAGGAAAGCGCTCAGAATCATGTCGCTGGATGGGGATTCTGCTTCCCGGCTCTGCGCATCCGCGCGAATCAGTGGCGTTCCCCCGATCAGGATCCAGAAGTAATGCTCCGCGGCCATGTATCTGACAATGGCCTCCTCCGGATAATGGCGCTTCACATAGTCCGCACCGGAGTTGATGTAATCGCACAGCGCATGCTGATATGCGCGATCATCCGCCTGATGATCCCGCATGATGCGGGCGCGCACCTTGCCAAGGCATTCCCGAAGCACGGGTTCCGAAAGCTCGTCCTTGATGAGATAGTCATCCACATCCGCCTTGATCGCGCTGCGCACATACTCAAATTCATTGTAGGCGGTCAGGAGCACGATGCGGGTATTCCGACCCATCGCCCGGATCTCATGGGCCATGCTCACGCCATCCATCAGCGGCATGGAAATGTCCGAAATAATCAAATCCGGAGAGAGCGAGACAAATTGCCTGAGCGCCTGCTTTCCATTGTACGCAGAGCCGACCACTTCAAAGCCATAGCTGTTCCAATCGAAGTTTTCCTTCATATACGCGATGGAAAGCATATCGTCGTCGACCAGCAGCACTTTCAGCAATTCCATTCTCGCCCTCCCGCATTGTTCAGCTTATACAGCTGTGTTCCTCAGATTTCTGCGCTTTTCAAAGTATTCACGGATTCTGCCCATGTTGGTGGAAGCTGCAATCACGACCACCAGGAACACGCCCATCGCTATATCCTGCGCAGTCGCGTTCATGCCGATGGCAACCAGTCCGGAAAACAGCGTGGAAATCATGAACGCACCGATGAAGATTCCTCCCGGCAGCGTGACATAGTCCGCAAGCTGTATGCCGATGATCATGGCCATCAGGGGCTTGAAGGACATGGACAGACTCTCCAGATTCTGCTTGGCAGACATGGACGACGCATAGCTGATCTGAATGACCGCAGCGATGCCGATGAAGATGCTGCCAACCGTGTAGGCCAGGAATTTGGTTCGGTCTATGCTGATGCCGTTGCTCCTGGCAATGAGCTCGTCACCGCTGATGGCGCGCACGTTGTAGCAGAACTTGGTCTTGTAGTAGATCAGAGCGAATACCGCAAGGGAGACCACCGACAGGATCAGGTTCCACGGCGTTCGACCCAGCGCACACAGCTCGGCGGGCAGCTGCAGATAGCCCGCACCGCCGGTAATCTTGATTCCGATCACCTCAAAGACCATAGCCACGACCAGCGCGACAACCACGGATGGAATCCTGCACAGGCAGAACACCGTTCCGACCACCGCACCCAGCAGCACGCTCATCAGCACCGTCAGGATCAGCAGGCCGGGGATGCCCAGGTTGAATCGCGTGGTGAGCACGCCGGCAATCATGCTGGCTGCGATGATGCGCGATCCGATGCTCAGATCCAGGATGCCCATGGAGCGTCCAAAGAGCATTCCGAAGCCGCACACCATCGGCAGCAGCGATTGCGTCAGAATCGCCTGCAGCACCGCGACCGAGCCAAGGTTGTTTGGTGCCAGCACGTAAAACAGCAGGTATAACGCCAATGGCAGGCACAAAGTCAATCCGATACCTTTAATTCTCTTCAACATGCTGACACCACTCTCGCCTCTCTAATTATAAACGAACTCAGATTTTTTTCAATGCTTACTCCACAATATCCTTGTGGCGCTCGATCAGGGAATCCAGCGTATAGCTGCCGGCAGTCTCAATGAACTGATCGATGGTCAGATCGGGGTTGACGAACTTGAAGAACAGCTCCTGCATCTCCTCGGAGGTGTAGGTTGCGACGCCGCTCTCACAGTACTTGAAGTAGTTCTGCACGTCCTCGACATTCTCAAGCACCATCTGGTTGATGCGGATGGAGACGGGCGAGTCGGACAGGGGCGTGCCCTGGATCGCATTGACCACCAGCGCGGCAGCGAACATGGGGTCGGTAACATTGTGTCCGCCGCAGGCAGCCAGCATGTAGCCGGATTCAAAGGCCTCCTCCATGCCCTCAGGGAAGTCGATCATGGTGATCTTCACGTCATCGCGGCCGTACTGATCCAGCAGGGAGGTGAGCGCGGGCAGGATGCCGTAGGTCAACGTGCCGGCGGAGATGAAGATGCCGTCCACCTCCGGATGGGTGGTCAGAACGCTCTCAACCGCCTGTGCTGCATCGGAGGCCTGGGAGACAGCTCGGAACTCGCTCACAACCGTGATGCCGTACTCTTCGCAGGCCTTGTTCATGCCGGCCTCGCGCTGTTCGCCAGTGGTATCGCCCAGGGCCGTGGAGAACAGGATGATGTTCTTGCAGCCCGCCTCACCCATCTTGGAAACGAGCGTGTAGCCTGCCAGGGTCTCATCCTCATAGGTATTGCCGAGATAATAGGGAGAGGCCTCAACCTCAGCCTTGATGTCTTCGTTCAGGATGCTGCGGAAGTAGATTGCCCACGGAATCTCGGCCTCCTCGCACATCTGGCTGATGCGGGGCAGCACGGTGTCGGCAGCGGGGATGACGATGAGTCCGTCGACGCCCGCGGCGATCAGCTTGTCGTAGGCCTCAATGTTGCCTTCCGGGGTCAGTGAAGCGTTCTCGACCATCAGATCGCCGTTGGCCGTGGTCGCAACCAGAGTAACGTTGTCCTGCGTCTGCCCCTGCATCTGGTCGATGGTCGTGGGCATGCGCATGCCCAGGGTGAAGCTCTTCAGTTCGGTTTCGGCAACCGCCGCAACCATCGTCGAGCACAGTACGAGTGCAAGGATAAGAGCAATCATCTTTTTCATGTATTCGTCCTCCTGTAAAGATCGTTTGTTTTCCGCGGAAACCCACCATTCCTCTCCGGCCGGTCGAGTCATGCCGGATTTCCATTTACCTTAACCCGACGAACGGGTTAACTCACTTGATGACAGCCAGGTTCTTCCGATCGAAGGAGCTGGTCACCGCGAACAGGAAAATCAATCCGCGGATCAGCTGCTGCGTCGTGACGTCGAGGTTCCACAGCGTCATGCCGTTTGAAAGCACTGCCATAATGAGACTTCCGATGATTACGCCGCGATACCTGGTGCTTGTTCCGCCCGAAATCGATACGCCGCCCAGCAGCATCGCCAGCAATACATTGAATTCAAAGCCCGAACCGGTATTTGCGGAAACCGACGCGGCGCGCACCAGAAAGAAGAAGCCCACGATGCCTGCGAAGCCGCCCGCGACCACAAAGGCTGCAATGCGTATGCGATCCACGAAGATGCCGGATTGATGTGCGGCTTCTGCTCGGGATCCAATCGCCTTGCATTGTTTTCCGAATCTGAAGTTCGTATAAACTACGCCGCAGATCGCCAGGATGACGATCATAATCACCAGCTTCAGATTTCGATTCTCCAGCCACATCATCGACGCAGGCAGGCCCACCGCGCGCGTATCCAACAGCGTGCACTGGATTCCCCTGAAAATATAGGCCGTAGATAATGTCGTAATGATCGAAGCCACATGCAGCTTCGCATGAATGAATCCATTCAGCCAACCGCACGCGCAGCCCACCAGAATGCCCGCAAACACCGACAGTATCGGAGATTGAACTGCCACGATTCCGGAGACCGCCGCTGAAAGTCCTGCGATCCCACCCAGCGAGAAATCAAGATTTCCCTGTGCCATCAGGAAGGAAACACCCGCAGCACCGATTGCGATGGAAAACATGTTGTTGAAAATCGCCTTCATGTTCCTTGAAGTCAACAGCTTTCCATCGCTGATGATCTCAAAGAATACAACAATTACCGCCAGTATGACGATGGGAACCGCCTGTACTGCGACGGATCGGACATTCCGAATTCCATGCGTCTTTTCGCTGTTGTGATTCATATTATGCCAGCCTTCCATTAAATCATCGATTGAATGACGTCCTGCTCCGTATAATTGCCCTGATCCCGGAAATACTCACCGTTCAGATGCCCATCCTTCAGAATCAGAATTCTGTCGCACATTCCCAACAGCTCCGGAAGCTCCTCGGAGATCATCAGAATCGACTTGTTCTCGCGCTTGAGGCGGCCCATAATCTGATAGATCGCTGCCTTCACGCCCACGTCGATGCCGCGCGTCGGACAATCCATGATGAACACCTCCGTGCCGTTGGAGAGCCACTTGGCGAAGATGACCTTTTGCTTGTTGCCGCCGCTCAGGCTGCGGATCGGCGCCGCAATCGAGGAGCGCTTGACGTTCATCTCATCCGCCCAGTGCGTCGCGAAGCGCTTTTCCGCGCTGCCGGCTATGAAGCGGAATTTCTCGAGGAGCTGATATGCGGTGATGCAGATGTTGTCGCGAATGCTCGCATTTGTCATCAACGCCTCCGTGTCGCGATTCTTGGACATATATCCCATATGCTTGCGGATCGCGACCGATGGATTGGCAATCCGCAAGCCATCGCCAAAGAGAACGCTGCCTGAATCCGGTTTTTTTGCTCCGAACATCAATCGTCCAAGCTCATGCATTCCGCAGTCGGTCAGGCCACCGATGCCCAGAATCTCGCCCTGGTGCAATTCGATGGATACGTCATGCACCTCGTCGCTGCACAGGTGCTCCCCCCGAAGCACTATGCGATCACCCCATGAACAGCTCTTGTCCGTGCGATAATAGGTATCGTCAATCTCACGGCCAACCATCAGATTGCGGATGCGATGCTCCGTATAGTCCTGCTTTTCCACCACGGCCGTCAACTCACCATCGCGCAGCACCGTGATGCGGTCACATTTCTCCATGACCTCTTTCAGCTCATGAGAGATGAAAATTACGGCGCCACCCGCCTCCCGATGCTTGTTCATCAGCTTGTAGAGAATTTCGCGGCCGCTTTTGGAGAGCGCGGTTGTCGTTTCATCGACAATCAACAGCTTTGGCTTGCGATAGAATGCGCGCGCCAGCTCAACCAGCTTGCGATCCTCAAAGCTCAGGCGCTTCGTCATCTCGTTCGCCCGGATGTGCCCCGCGCCAACGGCATCCAACGCCTTCTGTGCCTCCAGGTTCATCTGCTTGCTGTTTACCAGCCCACAGCTGGAGAATACATCCTCCTCGCCAAGGAAGATATTTGCTGCAACGCTCACTGTATCTACTGTACTCTGCTCCTGAACAATCATACATACGCCCTTGTTGCTTGCATCAATGATGCTGTCCGGGCGGTATTCGCGATCAAGAAAGACCATGCTTCCCTCATCCGCTCTCTGAATTCCGGAAATGATGGAAGAGATCGTGGACTTTCCTGATCCATTTTCACCAATCAGGCCGCAAACTTCTCCACTGAAAACCTCGAAACTGACGTCTTTCAATGCGCGCGTACTTCCAAACGATTTGCTGATATGATCCACGCGCAAAATTGACGTTTTAGAACAGTTGCTCATAATATCTTCTCCAATTATTTTGTGTCAGCATTATATCACTTCACCAATATATTTAAAATCAGAAATCCTTTTGTTTGTTCTCATATTCTTTTAAAAATCGCCATTTTATACCAATCCACCCCATGCAGGTGTACTTTTTTTTGCAGAGTTTGTCTGAAAATACAAATGGAACTCATTCCTGAGCCAGCGCCGTCTCCGGAGCGCAGTTCTATGCACCGCTGGGATAATCTGCTCACAGGAGCAGCTCTCAAACACGATCAGAATATCAGTCTCACCATCACAGAACCGATCTTTCATGACCTCCCCGTAACGCTCAGCGCCGCCATACTGTCGCATCATCCCATTCCAGCAGGAGACAACCAGATCGTCCGTACCTTCTTCCGCATCGTCAACGCTCTCGCACAACGACGGCGCAGCGCAGATCGCCGAGGCGCTCGAGGCATTCCAGATAGCGAATCGCGCCGCGCTTGTGGTTCGTTGCAAGCTTCGCCTTGAATCCGCCATGCCTGAATCCTTCGATAAAACACACGCTGACGTCCAGGGCGGTGCGCATGATGCGAGCTCCCGTAGAGGTCCGGCGGCGAATACTGCTCCACTTTTTTGAAGATCCTCATTCTGTGCATCCGTCAGTCACTTTGTCGTCTGCTTGAACCACAGGCCGATGTTTTCCTCACCCACCTCCTGGTAGATATTTCAAGAACGAACTTTTCGTTCATATTGTTGATCTGATTCAAACTGCCAAACCAAAACATTGAAGTGCTCCCCGATTCGTGGACAAGTTATATCGTACACCGTCCACCTCCCACATTCTGTGCTATGTTCATGTGTGTCTGCAAAATAGTGGCTACCGTGGCTACCTGCACGGTTCCCTCGATCTAATCCCATACTCGGGACGTTTCCTCTTTACTCGGGACGTTTTGCCCAAATCGTCCATAGTGGGTGCATTTTTGCTGAAAGGACAGGCGTTTTGCTGAAACAGTGCCCTGGTTTTGAAGATGAAAGGCCGGACGGGGAAGGTTCCCATCCGGCCAAATGAAGCTACATATTCGATTTATTGCAAGCAAAAGGAAGAATATAGCAAATTATCCCGGTAATCTGACGCTTAACCCCTTCACAAATGCAAAAAGAATCACCCATGCCTTGTATCAAAACATGGGTGATTAGGTGGTACACCTTCAGGGGCTCGAACCCTGGACACCCTGATTAAGAGTCAGGTGCTCTACCAACTGAGCTAAAGGTGCATGTCCTGTCGACTTGTATATAATACAACCGAACAGGGAATTTGTCAATGGGTTTAGATGTTAACTTTTGTATTTTGTCGAATCTTTGCGTCAGAGCACAAAGTGATCCAGCAGATAGATCAGTACCAGATGCGCCGGATAGAAGCCGTAGAACAGCCACTTGGGAAGCTTGATGCCGGAATTGGTGCGGATGTAGATCAGCGGCAGCGCGAGAATCGCGAAGGTCTGTATGCCGAAGCTGACCCCGAACAGGTTATAGCCGCTGCCCACCAGGCCCCACCAGAGCATGAAGGCCAGCACGCAGGGCAGGGACAGCCAGCGCTTCGTGCACAGCAGGTAGAACAGCAGCATAAGTCCGATGCCGCGCATGCCGTAGTTCAGCTTGCTCTGAATCTGCCAGCACAGAATGAACATCCCAGCGGCGAGAACCAGCTGCCGCTCGCGGATGGCCCAGATCAGCAGCAGGCCCATCGACAGCGTCACCAGGATGCTGGGCGTCTTGTCCCAGCTGTGGATGTAGAAGTTCCAGAAGGCCTCAAGGGGCTTCTCCGCAAAGGAGACGGCATACATCTGCTGTACGCTGTGGTTCAGGGCCACAGCGTACAGCGGCTGCGAGATCAGCGCCAGCAGCACAATGCGCTTGAGGTAGTTCAGCGGATTGCGCGTGTAGACGCAGCCGACAGCCAGGCAATAGGCGTAGATTGGGAAGGCGATCCGGCCGATGATGCGCAGCACGCTGTACTGCGGAAACAGCATCTTGCCCGCGTGGTCGCAGAACATGGTCAGCATTGCCACCAGCTTCAACAGGTTCGTGTCCCGGTTCAGCGCCACCTCGGAGGGCGCAAAGGGCCAGGGAATGCTCAGATCGCGTCTCTTGCCTGACATGGGAATCTCGCTTTCGGTTCAAATGATTATGCGCTTGATTATGCTCCCTTCAGCGCCTCCAGCGCCAGCAGCAGCGCGCCCGCCGCGCCCGCATTGTCGCCCAGCGCCGGGGGTACGATGTAGTTGTCGATGTCCTCCAGAATCGCGCTGTGAGCAACGTAGCCGTTGAGCAACTCCAGCGTGCGCTTGCGGATCTTGGGGAACAGCTGCAGCTGGTGCATCACGCCGCCGCCCAGCACGATCTTCTTCGGGGAGAGCATGACGATGGTGTTGACGCACATCTGCGCCAGGTATTCCGCCTCCACGTCCCAGGCGATGTGCTCCGGGGGAAGCTCCTTGGCGGACACGCCCCAGCGCTTCTCGATGGCGGGGCCTTTGGCCATGCCCTCCAGGCAGCTCTCATGGTAGGGGCAGAAGCCCTTCGGCGAGGGATCCTCCTTGACAGGGCGCATCAGCATGTGGCCCATCTCGGGGTGCACCAGGCCGTGCAGCAGCTTGCCGCCGACCATCGCGCCGCCGCCGATGCCGGTGCCGATGGTGTAGTACACGAGGGAATCCAGGCCCTTGCCCGCGCCGATGCGCGCCTCGGCCAGCGCGGCGCCGTTGACGTCGGTATCGATGCCCACCGGCACCTTCAGCGCCTCCAGCAGCGTGCGGCGCAGCGGATAGTCCTTCCAGCCGGGCTTGGGCGTGGTGGTGATATTTCCGTATTCCGGACTGGTCTCGTCCAGACAAAGCGGGCCGAAGCTGCTGATGCCCAGCGCCTCGATCTTCTTATCCTTGAAGTAGCCGATGATGTCCGGCATGGTCTCCTCAGGCATGCGCGTAGGAAAGCTCGCGCGCTCAAACACGTTGCCATTCTCGTCGCCGATGGCGCAAACCATCTTGGTTCCGCCCGCCTCAAGTGCTCCAAGAAGCATACTCTCATCCTCCATCTGTGTATACTTATGCGGCGTCACTCGCCGTCATCGTTGAAAATGGTATCCTTGTTCGGGTCGTCCTTGGGCGCGAGGGGCAGGGTAATCAGGAACTCGGTGCCCTCGCCCAGCTTGGAATGCACCTCGATCTCGCCGTTCATTGACCGCACGATGTGCTTGACGATCGCGAGACCCAGACCAGTACCGCCCATCTGGCGGGAGCGGCCCTTGTCCACGCGATAGAAGCGCTCGAACAGCCTCGGCAGGTTCTCCTCCGCGATGCCGATACCGGTGTCGGAGATGGCCACGTTGGCCTCCACGCCGTTGGAGAACACCTGCACGGTGACGGAGCCGCCGGGCTTGTTGTACTTGATCGCGTTCTCCACCAGGTTGATGAGCATCTGCTCCACCCGGTCGGAGTTGCCCATAATGTTGACGGGCTCCTTGTTCAGGTGGCAGTTGATGGTGACCTCCTTCTCCCCCGCGTGAATGGAGAGCATGTCGGCCACGTCGTAGGCCATCTTGTCCAGGCGCAGGCGCTCGATGGACACCTCGTCGTTGCCGGATTCCAGCTTGGTGATGGACAGAATGTCGTTGATCAGGCGCGTCAGGCGCTCGGTCTCCAGCATGATGATGCGCAGGAACTTGTGGGCCATCTCGGGATTGTCGATGGCACCGTTCTCCAGCGTCTCCACAAAGCCGCGAATGGACGTCAGCGGCGTCTTGAGCTCGTGGGAGACGTTTGCGGCGAAGTCGGTGCGCACCTGCTCCAGGCGGCGGATCTCGGTGATGTCCTCCACCATGGCCAGCGCGCCCACCACCTGGCCGTCGTTGCGCATGGGCGACACGTATAGCCTGAGCGGACGGTGCCCGCGACCCACGGCCGTGCGCGCGGCAACCTCGTTGGTGTACACGCCGCCCTGGCGCATCGCTTCATTAAATACGTCGTCCAGGCGCACGTCCTTGGAGGCCTCGCTCACCAGCCTGCCCTCGGGATTTCCGATGATGCCCAGCAGCTTCTTGGCGATGGGCGTGACCAGGATGACCTTCAGATTGCCGTCCACGGCGATGATGCCGTTCTGCATCTGGTTCATCACCACGCTCAGCGCGTGGTTGCGGCTGGCCTGCCGGAGCACCCGATCCTGAATGCGGCCGACGATGGCGTTGAACACCTGTGCATCCTGATCGTCGCCCGGATCCTCGATGCGGCTGTCGTACTTGCCCTCGGAGAAGGCGTCCAGCGTGGCCGTCATCTGGCCGAGCAGCAGCTCCTTGCGATGCAGCTTGCGCAGCACAGTCAGCACATAGAGCAGCAGCACCAGCAGCAGCGCCGCAAAGATGATGAGATACCTGTTGCCAAGGAAGACGGCAAACCCCGTCGTTCTGGCTCTGGAAAGAAGCAAAAAAGCGCCATCCTCAAACTGATAGATGGCGTAGATAGCTTCTTTGCCCTCGGCATTTTTGCGGGAATAGACGTGCACGGTTCCGGTGCCTGCGATCTCAAGATCCTCCTCCGCCAAGGGCAGTTTGCTGCCGTTTGAGGCATACGCAACGCTTCCATCGGCATTGTACAGGCCGAAGGAAATGTCCCTGTCCTCGTGCGAGAGCGACTTGAGGACGCTTATACGCTCCTCAGCGGTTTCATTTTCCAGCGTCGCTCCGCTCGTCTGACAGGTCAGGCGGATTCCATCCTGATAATCCTTGTTCTCTTTTATCGCCAGAACCGAACAGCTTTGGGTCAGCAAAATGACGAGCAAAACCAGTGACAACAGGGTTACAATGGATGCAACCCTTGTTTTCATAGGCGATTCTCCTGACGGTCGTTGAACTTATAGCCTACGCCACGGATGGTTTCGATATAGTGCGCATCATCGCCGAGCTTCTGACGAATGTGACGAATGTGAACGTCCACCGTGCGGGTCTCGCCGTAGAACTCGTAGCCCCAGATGCGATCGAGCAGGAAGTCGCGGGTGAGAACCTTGCCGCGGCTGAGCACGAGCAGCTTGAGCAGTTCAAACTCCTTCAACGTCAGCGAGAGCTTTTCGCCATTGCGGAAGGCCTCATAATTTCCGACGTCGATGGTCAGGCTACCCACGTGCAGAATGCCCTCTTCCTCGTTCTGCGGCGCGGCGCGGCGCAGAAGCGCCTTCACGCGCGCGATCAGTTCGCGAACGGAGAACGGCTTGGTGATATAGTCGTCCGCGCCCAACTCCAGGCCCAGAATCTTGTCCACCTCGTCGCCCTTTGCGGTCAGCATAATGATCGGAATGTCTGCGGTCGTCGGAGCGCTCTTCAGGCGGCGGCACACCTCCATGCCGTCAATGCCGGGGAGCATAATGTCCAGCAGGACCATCGCAGGACGCTCATGCGCACAGACTACGAGCGCATCCTCACCAGTAGCGGCAGTTACAACCCGGTAGCCGCCTGCTTCGAGATTGAACGAAAGCAGTTCGAGAATATGAGCCTCGTCGTCAACGGCCAGAATCAGTTCGTTTGCCATGTGCGTATCCTCTTTCCTTCTTGTATATTGGTCATCTGGCGGCGCCTGCGCCGTCAGCGGTACCCGGTTCAAAATCGGAGAGCAGCTTGTTGAGTTCATCCCGGAAGGCGACCTCATCCAGCGCCTTCAGGCCATCCATCACGAGCTCCCCAATCATGATGCTGGTGATTTCCGAATCGGACTGCGCGTAGAGCTTCTGCTCGATGTCGCGCGCGAGGCGATCGATGCTGCTCAGGGGCACGGGCCGCTTTTCGCATGCCTTGATGATGCCGGAGCGCAGCTTGTTGATGTCGAACTGCTCGCGGGTCTGATCTTTCTTCACCACAATCAGCGGAACCAGATCGATGCGCTCATAGGTTGTAAACCTGCGCCCGCACTTTTCGCATTCCCTGCGGCGGCGGATGCTGGTTCCATCTTCACTCTGCCGGGAGTCGATCACGCGACTTTGCAGGCAGTTGCAAAAGACACACCTCATCTAGCTCTCACCTCATATACCCCTATTATACACAAAAAATAACGTTTCGTCTAGTCTTTTTTTGAAGAATGTTATTTTTCCATCTCAATCGTGCGACAGGCTTTACCTCAGTCGCACTGTGCGGTCACATCCTCGTGCAGCTCCACCAGAATCACGTCGTCGCCGATGCGCAGGATGCGGTTCCAGGGAACCATGCAGCCCTCCTTGTCCTGCTTGAGAAAGGTGAAGATGCCGCCGGGCACCGGCACCACCAGCGCGTCCACGCAGGCGGATTCATTGAGCACCAGATCGATGGGCTTGCCCAGACGGCGGCCGTCGCAGATGTTCACGACGTCCTTCTGCTTCAATTCCGTGAATGTCATCGCCATCGCCTCCGCCCCATTGTATGCATTTTTACCGGGAAATTTGCGCCGTCGCAGTTTCAAAACAGAACGGACAAGTTTCGACAAAACTTTCGTATCAAAAATTCGACTTTCAAAATCGCCTCGTCAATTATTTCCGACCCCCTTCGGGTCGGGCAGAATCCTGTCGAAGCTTGTAGAATCGCCGCGAACCGGGGCGCTTCGGAGGCTTATAGCATGCCGGACGCATTCCGCATCCGCCGCGCGCATCGCCGGACAAAAAACGGATTGGCGAAAAACGCGCATAAAAAGCTTGAAATTAACGACAATCTCTCCTTGGAAGCAGGAAGCTTTTTCCATATGATAGGACATGGAAAGCGAGGTGCGCGGGATGTCCATCGAAGCCCTTCTGCCCATCGATCTGCTCATGGACGCGTGCATACTCACCGCGGTGCAGCTCGCGCTGGGACGGCTGCATGCGCGCAGGCTGCTCCGGGCGCTGCTGGCGCTCTGCCTCTATTCGATCCTCTCCGCCCTTCTTGGAAACCGCTTCCGCTGGCTGCGCAGCTGGCCCGGGCTGACTGCGGCCTGTCTGATCGCCGCCGCGCTGCTCACCGGCAGCCTGCGGCCCCGGCGCGTGCTGGAGGCCGCCGCCTGCATGGGCGTGGCCGCGCTGGTGTGCGGGGGCTGCGCCGCCGCCAGCGGCGGCGGGCCTGGACGCTTTCTGCCCGCGGCTGCGCTGGGACTGGTGGCCCTGGCCTGCGTGCTCCGGCGAAGGAAGCATATCCGCTTCCGCTGGGACATAGAGCTGACCCTGGAGCGGGACGGGCTTTGCGCGGACTTCCCCGCCCTGATCGACACCGGCAACCGGTTGCGGGAGCATCGCAGCGGCCTGCCGGTGCTGATCGTGGAGGCGCGGGCGATGCCGGGCCTTACCCAGCTTGTGCAGGCGCTGGAGCCGGACGAGCTGCGCCATCTGCCCTACGGCGCGCTGGGCGGCACAGGGGAGCTGACATGCTTCAGGCCCGACCGCGTTCTCTTCCGCAGCGGTGCGGGCACGCCGGTGGAGGCGCCGCCCTGCTGGGTGGCCGTCTATCCAGGGCGCATCCCCGGGCGCGTGCGCGCGCTGGCGCCGCCGGAGTTTGCCGAGGCAGCGGATCGCAGCGCAGGCAAGAATTTCATACATCATTCTGTAAGGAGGTTCTGTTATGCCTTTCTCAAACGTGAGACAATCCATCTACGGTCTGGTCGTGCAAATCCGGAAGGGCTCGGTGTGTTACATCGGCGGCAGCGATCTGCTTCCGCCGCCGCTGACGCGCGAGGAGGAGAACAGCCTCGTGCGCAAGGTACATGCGGGCGACAGCGCGGCGCGCTCCACGATGATCGAGCGGAATCTGCGCCTGGTGGTGTACATCGCCCGCAAATTTGAGAACACCGGCATCAGCATCGAGGATCTGATCTCCATCGGCACCATCGGACTGATCAAGGCGGTCAATTCCTTCAACCCGGACAAGAACATCAAGCTGGCGACCTACGCCTCGCGCTGCATTGAGAACGAGATCCTGATGGTGCTGCGCAAGACCAGCCGTCTGAAGCTGGAGGTGTCCTTCGACGAGCCGCTGAACACCGATTGGGACGGCAACGAGCTGCTGCTCTCCGACATCCTCGGCACCGACGCGGATCTGGTCTCCCGGGATCTGGACTCCTCCATCGAGAAGGAGATGCTCTACAACGCCATCAAGACCCTCAACCCCCGGGAGAAGGACATCGTACGCCTGCGCTACGGCCTGGGGAAGGAGAAGGAGCACACCCAGAAGGAGGTCGCGGACATGATGGGCATCTCCCAGAGCTACATATCCCGCCTGGAGAAGCGCATCATCGAGAAGCTGAAGAACGAGCTTCGCAAGATGGCCTAGGCCGCGCCTTACTGCCGCCGCACAAATGTGCCGGCGGCTCTTTTGTGCAAGCTGCAAATCCAAGCCCCTCCTCCGAGGGTATTTTTCCCAAATCCACGCTAATTTTCCGCCAATTTTCATCAGTTAATTGAATTTCAATTTTGTTTTTTCAGTCCGGTCGCGGCTGTTGATGTGCAATTAACATTGAGATTATACAATATGGAAGGTTATATAGCTTCTTATATATACTCTGAAATTGCAGGATCCGAAAGGGAATTGCACAGGTTTTACAGATGGCAAACGAAATAATGCTCTCGCTGGGAATCGACATCGGTTCCACCACAGCGAAGGTCGTCCTGATGGAAGGCGACCGGATTCTATATGAAAAGTACGAGCGCCACTTCTCCCAGGTGCGCCAGAAGACGCTAGAGCTGCTGGAGGAGCTGCGGCCGCAGCTGACGGGTAAGCGCTTCACCGCCGCGATCAGCGGTTCGGCGGGCCTTGGCATGGCCGAGGCCGCAGGCATCTCCTTCGTGCAGGAGGTCTACGCAACCGGCGAGGCCGTGCGGCGCTACGAGCCGGACGCCAGCGTGGTGATCGAGCTGGGCGGCGAGGACGCGAAGGTGATCTTCTTCGACCATGGCCTGGACGAGCGCATGAACGGCAGCTGTGCGGGCGGCACCGGCGCGTTCATCGACCAGATGGCGGTGCTGCTGAACATGAGCGTGGAGGAGATGGACGCGGCGAGCCTGACCCACCAGCGCCTCTACCCCATCGCGTCCCGCTGCGGCGTATTCGCCAAGAGCGACATCCAGCCGCTGCTGAACCAGGGCGCAAGCAAGGCGGACGTAGCGGCCAGCATCTACCAGGCGGTGGTGAACCAGACCATCGCGGGACTTGCCCAGGGCCGGAAGATCGAGGGCAAGGTCATGTTCCTCGGCGGGCCGCTGTACTATTGTAAGGGGCTGCGCCAGCGCTTTCAGCAGACGCTGAAGCTGGACGACGCGCACGCGATCTTCCCCGAGTACGCGCGCTTTGCGGTGGCGCTGGGCGCGTGCCTGTACGCGGCGCACTCCGGCGAGAGCTACACCATCGACAGCATTACTGCCGCCATCCGATCCAGCATCGGCAAGGGCGCGACCCAGACGAACCGGCTCAAACCGCTGTTCGAGACGGAGGCCGACTACGAGGCCTTCCGCCTGCGCCACAGTCAGGCGACCGTGGCGGTGGAGGACATCGCGCGCTACTCCAACCGTTACAGCGGTCGGGCGTGGCTGGGCGTGGACTGCGGCAGCACCACCACCAAGCTGGTGCTGATCTCCGAGGACAAGCGCATCCTCTACTCCTACTACGCCTCCAACCAGGGCAACCCCGTGGAGCGGGTACGCGCGGAGCTTGAAAAGATCTACGCCCTCTGCGGCGACCGCATCACGATCTGCGGCAGCGCCGCCACCGGCTACGGCGAGGATCTGATCCGCAGCGCCTTCCGCGTGGACGAGGGCCTGGTCGAGACCATCGCCCACTACACCGCCGCGCGCCACTTCCGCCCGGACGTGGACTTCATTCTGGACATCGGCGGTCAGGACATCAAGTGCTTCAAGATTCGCGGCGGGGCCATCGACTCCATCATGCTCAACGAGGCCTGCTCCTCGGGCTGCGGCTCCTTCATCGAGACCTTCGCCCGGTCGATGGGCAAGAGCGTTGCGGAGTTCGCCGAGTGCGGCCTGCGCGCAAAGGCCCCGGTGGATCTGGGCACCCGCTGCACGGTGTTCATGAACTCCTCGGTCAAGCAGAGCCAGAAGGACGGTGCGACCATCGAGGACATTTCGGCGGGCCTGTCGGTGAGCGTGGTCAAGAACGCGCTGTACAAGGTCATCCGCGCCAACTCCCCGGAGGAGCTTGGGCGCAACATCGTGGTGCAGGGCGGCACCTTCCTGAACGACGCGGTGCTGCGCGCCTTCGAGATGGAGATGGGCGCAAACGTGATCCGTCCCTCCATTGCGGGGCTGATGGGGGCCTACGGCGCGGCGCTGCACGCCATGCGCTTTGAAAAGAGCAGCCTGATCTCCGCTGAAGAATTGAAGGACTTCCGCCACGACGCGAAGTCCGCCGTGTGCAACGGCTGCACCAACCACTGCCACCTGACGGTGAACCTCTTCCCCGGCGGGCGGAAGTTCATCTCCGGCAACCAGTGCCAGAGGGGCGCGGGTGCGGCGAAGGCGGATCTGGAGCTGCCCAACCTGCACGCCATCAAGCGCGAGGCGCTGTCCGCGCTGAAGGGCATGCCGGGCAAGCACGGCAAGCTGGGACTTCCGCTGGCGCTGGGCATGTACGAGCTGGCTCCGCTGTGGCACGCCATCTTCACCCAGCTGGGCTTCGAGGTGGTGCTGAGCAAGCTCTCCACGAGACAGACCTACGAGCGCGGCCAGTTCTCCATTCCCTCGGACACCGCCTGCTATCCGGCGAAGATCATGCACGGCCACATCGAGGAGCTGATCGACGCGGGCGTGGAGCGCATCTTCTACCCCTGCCTGAGCTACAACGTGGACGAACACGCCGGCGACAACCACTACAACTGCCCGGTGGTGGCCTACTACGCGGAGCTGCTCCACGGCAACATGGAGCGCCTTCAGGAAGTGGACTTCATGTACCCCTACCTCAGCGTGGAGGACCCGAAGAAGCTGACGGCCACGCTGCACCGGGCGCTGACGGAGCACGGCTTCTCCTTCCGAAAGGGCGAGGTGCGCGAGGCCGTGCGCGCGGGCTTTGCCGCCTACCACGCCCACATGCAGCGGGTGCATGAGGCCGGCGAAGCCGCCATCGAATTTGCCCGGAAGCATGGCAGGCGCATCATGATCCTTGCGGGCCGTCCCTACCACGCAGATCCGGAGATCGGCCACGGCATCGACAAGCTGGCGACCTCGCTGGGCTTCGTGGTGGTCAGCGAGGACAGCGTGTGCCATCTGGAGCCCAAGCAGGACGTGCACGTGCTGAACCAGTGGACCTACCACTCCCGGCTGTACCGCGCCGCGCGCTACGCCACGGAGCACGACGACACCGAGCTTGTGCAGCTGGTATCCTTCGGCTGCGGCCTGGACGCCATCACCACCGACGAGGTGCGCGCCATTCTGGAGGGCGCGGGCAAGCTCTACACCCAGATCAAGATTGACGAAATCACCAACCTCGGCGCGGTGCGCATCCGCTTGCGCAGCCTGCTGGGCGCATTGGAGGAAAGGGGCAAGTGATATGAATGCAGATTACATTCCTTTCACAAAGGAAATGAAAAAGGACTACACCATACTTGTGCCCACGATGCTGCCCATGCACTTCAGGATGATCATGAGCGTGCTGAGCACCTACGGCTACAAGATGGAGCTGCTGGACAAGTCCGGCCCGGAGATCGCGGCCACGGGACTGAAGTACGTGCACAACGACACCTGCTACCCGGCGATTCTGGTGATCGGCCAGTTCATCCACGCACTCCAGACCGGCGGGCACGACCCGAACAAGGTGGCGCTGATCTACTTCCAGACCGGCGGCGGCTGTCGCGCGTCGAATTACGTGTCTCTCCTGCGCAAGGCCCTCGCCAAGGCGGGCTATCCCCAGGTTCCGGTGATCTCCTTCAGCTTCCAGGGCATCGAGAAGCACCCGGGCTTCGACATCGGCGTGAAGGAGCTGATGGCGGTGGCCTGCGCGGTGCTCTACGGCGATTTGCTGATGACACTGGTGAACCAGACCAAGCCCTACGAAAAACAGGCGGGCGCTGCCCAGGCCTGTGCGGACAAATGGACGCAACGTCTGGGCCACGAACTGGGCACGAACTCCCGCACCGCACTGTCGAAGCTCAAGAAGAACTACCGCGCGATCCTGAAGGACTTCGCCGCCATCGAGCGCGAGGCGCGCGACACCGTGCGCGTGGGCGTGGTGGGCGAGATCTTCGTCAAATACTCCCCGCTGGGCAACAACAACCTGGAGGACTTCCTCGTGCGCGAGGGCGCGGAGGTGGAGGTTCCCGGACTGCTGGACTTCCTGCTCTACTGCGTGTACAACAATGTGCTGGACTACAAGCTCTACAGGCGCATCAGCTTCGCCGCCTACCTGGGCGCGAGCATCGCATGGAAGTACCTGCTGCACTGCAAGCACGTGATGATCAACTGCATCAACGAGCAGGGCGTCTTCCGCGCGCCCACGCCCTTCGAGCACACCATCACCCTGGCCCGGGACTGCCTGGGCATCGGCGCGAAGATGGGCGAGGGCTGGCTGCTAACCTCGGAGATGCTGGAACTGGCGGAGTCCGGCGCGGAGAACATCGTGTGCACCCAGCCCTTCGGCTGCCTGCCGAACCACATCTGCGGCAAGGGCATGATGAAGCCCATCAAGGACCGCAACCCCAACGTGAACATCGTCGCCATCGACTACGACCTCGGCCTGAATGAAAACGGCCTGCCTCTCCTGTATCTGAATAAGCTGCGACCCGAATCCATTGAAAACACCCCGTTGCACCGATGGTTCACAATGCAACGGGGCGTCGTTTATTCATTTCAAACCGTCCCAGCGTCCAGGCTCATCGATCCGGGAGGTACGCTCGATCTTCATCCATGCGACCGGCAAAACAGTCGCTTCGCATGCTTATTTCACGACCTTGACCTTCACCTTGTCGTACTTCCCGTTGTGGGTCCTGACGGTGATGGTGACAGTGCCCTCCTTGACGGGGGTGACCACGCCGTTCGGATCGACCGTGGCAACCTTGGTGCTGGAGGAAGTCCAGCTCAGTTTCCGCGTCGCCGTCGCGGGCTGCATCGTCGCATGCAGCGTCAGCGTGCTCCCCATCTCCAGCGTCACCGTGCCCTCCCTGTCCAGCACCACGCCGGTGGGCTTGTAGGGA
>SFNY01000044.1 GCA_004554085.1 Clostridiales bacterium
CCTCCTTGCTTTATTCTCGTGGTTGCCACACCGCTTTCAGTATAGCATTGGAGGCCTTTTTCTCTAAGTCTTTTTCTTCACCCCCAGTTGAACTGGGGGGTCATCTTGCCTGTTCGGCGCACAAAGAACCCCGACCGCTTCATCCTTGAAACGGTCGGGTTCATTTTGTATATGCCTCAAATCGAAATCTTCCCCGCGCCCAGCAGGGTGAAGATGTTCTTGAAGATCAGTCCGCCGCGCCAGTAGCTTGCGCTGAGGTGGAAGGCGGCGGATTCCTCGCCCCAGCTCCAGGTGATGGGCCATGCGCCGTCGGCCTCCTGCTTGTCGATCAGCCAGTCGGCCTCGCGCATCGCCAGCGCGCCAAGGGGAACCAGCAGCGCATCCTGCGGGCCCATGATGAAGTTGGACGGCATGGCGCAGTATTCGCTGTCCCACTTGTCCGCATCCTCCACCACCAGCTCCACCATGCGCTTCTCGATCCTCTCCAGCAGCGCGCCCGCGTCGAACAGCTCCGGGCAGACCGCCATCACATCCCAGCACAGCGTGCGCAGTCCGGGCAGCAGGTGCATCTCCCCGGGCAGCTCCCGCTCCATGGCCCAGTCGAAGGCCTCCCGGGCGATCCTGCGCGCCAGAACGTTTGCTTCGCTCCCCGGCTCCGAGGCGCGCAGCATGTAGCCCGCCAGCGCCGCCGTGGGGTTGTAGTCGAACCTCGGCTCGGTGTAGTGCCACCAGGGAGCGTGGGGATGGTCGTTGTTGCTCGCGACCGAGTACGCCCAGCGGTGGCCGTCGAAATCCGCGCCGCTGGTCAGATAGCGCAGCAGACCCGCCACGATGGGGTTCGCCGGGTCGTACATGTCGATGAGCCGCAGGTAGGTCGTGGCCGACCAGCTCTGCATCGGCGAGGACGCGGGGTTCAGTGCGTCGCACTCCAGGCCGTGGCCGAAGCCGCCGTCCGGGTTCTGATAGGCTGCAAGGCAGGTGAGAATCTCCTCCGGTCTGCCACCCTCGAAGTGCAGCTTCCAGCGGGCAAGGTCGATGGGCCGCGCGTTGCGGTACATAAATCCCCGCGCGCGTTCAAATATCTGGTTCATATGCATCCCTCCTGCGTCAAATATACGCCAAATCTACTCCTCATGTATAGAAGAAATCCGACAGTTCTCATCATTTTTCCATAGAAGCTCCCCGGGCAGCACACCCTGAAAGCGCCGGAAGTCCCGCAGCAGGTGGGACTGATCCGCATAACCGTACTTCTCCACCGCGTCCAGCGCCCGGTAGCGCCCCTCCAGCACCTCCCGATAGATGAGCTGGTGCCGGATCAGCTGGGTCAGCAGCTTCGGCCCCGCGCCGGTCAATTCCAGCAATTTGCGCTCCATTTTACGCCCGCTGATCCCCGCACGGGCCGCGATTTCCCCCACCTTCTCCCGTCCGCAGCCGGAAATCATGGCAAAAACCACGTTTAAAAGCTCATTTCCAAGCCGGTCGGGTCGCAGCCCGCGCAGCAGCTCATTTTCGGCAAGCCGCGCCCGCACGGCGAGATCGTCCGGCTCGAACAGCTGCGGCGCAAGTCCACGAAACAGCGAAGAAAAGTGGGCTTCCGGGTCAAAGACCCGCCCCAGCGCGTCTCGGAAGTCCGCCTCCGCAAAGCACGCCGCCGTCCAGGCATAAAAGCGGATGCCGAAGCTGGCCACCAGATCCTCCGAGCTCCGCTCGGGCGTGACGTAGGCCGCATCGTCCAGGGCGCATAAGCGTCCGGTGACGCGGTTTTTCGTATAATTCACCTCAAATATCAGGTCCATGCAGCTGTCCGGGATCACCCGATTGCCGCCGCAGCTCCTGCGGGCGTGCAGGCTCCCCCAGAAGCAGCGTATGTAGGGCGCGAGGGCCGGACAGGGTGAGATTTCCGTGTATTCAGCGTCGAAGCTCAGGCCGTAGCTCGACAGCGGCAGGTAAATCCGTGCAATCCGTTCCAGCTGCATCTCCGACCCCTCCCCTCATTCTGGTAGAATTGTACCATTCTCCATCTCTCTGTGCAAGCAATTCTGCACAAGGAAGGGCCTTCCCCGCAGTTTTTCCCGCGTTCGCATTTTTGTGCTTTTCTTCCCCGGATGACTGTGCTATAATTTTCATGGAATATTATGAAAGAAGGGGTTCTACCCATGAAAAAGGCAATTATGTACGGCGGCGGCAACATCGGCCGCGGCTTCATCGGCAAGGTATTCGCGGACTCCGGCTACGAGGTCGTTTTCCTGGACATCATGCAGTCCCTGATCGACGAAATGAACCGTCGGGGCGAATATAATGTAAGAATCGTGTCCAACGCGGAGACTGTGGACACCACCGTCAGGCCTGTGCGCGCGGTGAACGCAAGCACCGAGCAGGCCATCGACGAAATCGTCACCTGCGACATCATGGCCACCGCCGTCGGCGTAAATATCCTGCCGAAAATTGCACCCGTCATCGCAAAGGGCGTGGTGGCCCGCATGGAAAAGAGTGGAAAGCCGCTGGACATCATCCTCTGCGAGAACCAGCTGGAGGCCGACATTCTGATGCGCGGCTGGATCTACGAATACCTGACCGACGAACAGAAAGCCTGGGCGGACAAGAACCTCGGCCTGATCGAGGCCTCCATCGGCCGCATGGTGCCCCCGCTGACCCCCGAGATGCGCGCGCAGGATCCGCTGCTGATCTGCGTGGAGCCCTACTGCGAGCTGCCGGTGGATAAGGACGCTTTTAAGGGTGAGATTCCCGATCTCGCTGGTCTGATCCCCTACTCCCCCTTCGAGTTCTACATCAAGCGCAAGCTCTTCCTCCACAACGGCGGCCACGCGGTGTGCGCGTACCTGGGCAACCTGAAGGGCTACAACTACATCTGGGAGGCCATCGGCGATCCCGAGATCTACGAGGCGGCCAAGGCGGCCATGAACGTCAGCGCCCAGGCCCTGATCCGCAAGTTCGGCGAGGGCGTGCGCGAAAATGTGGAAAACAACGTGGTGGATCTGCTGTTCCGCTTCCAGAACCGCGCGCTGAAGGACACCGTGTCCCGCGTGGGTGCGGATCCGGTGCGCAAGCTGCGCCGCAACGACCGCATCGTGGGCGCGGCGCTGTTCGCCATGGAGCAGGGCATCGATCCCGCGCCGGTGATCAAGGGCATCGTGGCGGGCCTGAAGTTCGACCGCGAGGGCGATCCCACCGCGCCGGAGATTCAGAAGGCGCTGAAGGAACAGGGCATTGAGTATGTGATCGAGAAGTACATGGGCCTTGCAAAGGAGGAGCCGCTGTTCGGCATGATCAAGGCGGCCTACGAGGCATGAAGGATATGAAGCAATACACCGACTTCGCCGTGGAAAAGACCTGCGCGCTGCTGGCGATTCCCAGCCCCAGCGGCTGCACCGAGCGCGCGATCTCCTGGCTGGAAGCGGAATTCACCGCCCTCGGCTGCGATCACTGGCGCAGCGTGAAGGGCGGGCTGATCGTGGACTTCGGCGGCAGGGACGATGCAAACGCCCTGCTGCTGGAATCCCACTGCGACACCCTGGGCGGCATGGTCGCCCAGATCAAGCCGAACGGCCGCCTGAAACTTACCAACATCGGCGGCATGAACGCCAACAACGCCGAGGCGGAGAACGCCGTGCTACTCTCTCGCAACGGCAGGAAATACGAGGGCACGCTCCAGCTCATCGACGCGTCCATCCACGTAAACGGCGACTACAATGACACCAAGCGCAGCTGGGACAGCGTGGAGTTCGTGCTGGACGAGGACGTGACCTCCCCGGAGGACGTGCGCGCGCTGGGCATCGGCGTGGGCGACTACGTCTGCTTCGACCCCCGCACCCGCGTGACCGCAAGCGGCTACATCAAGAGCCGCTATCTGGACGACAAGCTCTCCGTGGGCATGCTGCTGGCGCTGGCGAAGTATCTGAAGGACGAAAGCATCACCCTGCCCCGGCGCACCTACGCCCACATCACCGTGTACGAGGAGGTGGGCCACGGCGGCTGCGCCTCCGTGCCTGCGGGCGTGACCGAGGCCCTGGTGGTGGACATGGGCTGCGTGGGCGAGGGCCTGGACTGCACCGAGCGCATGGTGTCCATCTGCGCGAAGGATTCCAGCGGCCCCTTCTGCCGGGAGATCGTGCTGAAGCTGATCGACGCGGCGGAACGCGCCGGTGCAAAGTACGCCGTGGACGTGTACCCCCATTACAGCTCCGACGTGGCCACCACCCTGCGCGCCGGCAGCGACGTGAAGCACGGCCTGATCGGCGCGGGCGTGTACGCCTCCCACGGCTACGAGCGCAGCCACCGCGACGGCGTGGAGAACACGCTGAAGCTGCTGATCGCCTACCTTCAGGGCTGAAAGGACGATATTCCTATGGACATTACCCATCTCCAACCCCGAAAAGCACAGACCGGCGACTTCGACGCAATCATGCTGCTGATGTCCCACGCCCAGGCGGCCATACGCGCGCTGGGCATCGACCAGTGGCAGGACGGCTACCCGGAGCCGGAACTGATAGCATCGGACATTGAAAAGCAGATCGGCTGGGTCTTTGCCGACGGCGAGCGCATCGCGGGATACGCCGTGCTGCTGTTCGGCCGCGAGCCAATCTATGACGAGCTGGACGGCGCGTGGTTGACCTCCGGCGACCGCTATGTGACCATCCACCGCATGGCCATCGATGACGGCTACCGCGGAACCGGACTGAGCCGGAAGATGATCGCCTTCGCCGAGGAACAGGCCCGCAAACAGGGCCTGCTCTCCGTGCGCGCGGACACCCACCGGGGCAACCTCGCCATGCGCGGGCTGATGCGGAAGTGCGGCTACGCCCTCTGCGGCGAGGTGCGCTACGACGTGACCGCCGGCGACCCCATCCGCGTGGCCTACGAAAAGGTTCTGGAGAAAAACGTCCAATGTGGATTCTGATTGTACTGCTTGCCCTGCTGCTTCTGCTGCCGGGCAGCTTTTTCTATCTGGTAGCGCTGCGGCGCAGGCCGCGCAGAAGGCGCAAGGCATCCGCAAAGCGCAAGCAAACGTTCTCCTCCGGCCCGAAAACCTTCCGCATGGATCGGGACTGGCTGCGGGAAACTACGAAGCAGGACATGTATCTCACATCCCGGGATGGACTGAGGCTGCATGCATACCTTCTTCCCCAGGGAGACTGCAAAAGCTTCGTGGTCGTCTGCCACGGTTACCGCGCCCACGCGGCCTCAACCGCCCACTACGCCCGCCACTTCTATGAAGCGGGTGCATCCCTGCTGCTGATCGACGCGCGCGCCCATGGCGAGAGCGGGGGCAAGCGCATCGGCATGGGCTGGCCGGAGCGCCTGGACGTTGTGGACTGGATCGCGGAGCTGAACCGGCGCTACGACAACCCCCGGATCGCCCTCTTTGGCGTGTCCATGGGTGGGGCCACGGTGCTCAACGCCGCAGGCGAGGCCCTTCCGGAGAACGTGAGGTGCATCGTCTCCGACTGCGCCTACGTCTCCCTGAAGGATGAATTTCTCCACCAGCTGCGCAGATTTTACCACCTCCCGGGGCTGTTTCTGTACCTTGCCGACCCCCTCTGCCGCCTGCTTGCGGGCTACTCCCCGCTGCGCGACGGCGACGGCTGCGCCCAATTGCGGCGCTGCAAGCGGCCCGTGCTGCTGATTCACGGCGGCTCGGACGACTTCGTGCCCCCGGAGATGCTTCAGCGCGCCTGGAATGCCCTTCCGGGGCCGAAGGAGCGACTTATCGTTCCGGGCGCGGGGCATGCGGAGAGCGCCCTTGTTGATCCCGCGCGCTACTGGGCGGCGGTGGACGCCTTCCTGAAAAAGTACGCTTGACGCGAACAGCGTTCCGGAGATATAATAAATGTGGCAATATTGACAAAACCGCATTTCAGGAGGCCGAGCGTGCTGAATCACTACCTGATCGTCGATCAATCCGTGCTGCCCGATTACTTCCTCAAGGTGATCGAGGCCCGCAAGCTGCTGGAGAACGGAACCTACACCCAGGTGAGCGACGCTGCCCGGGCCGCAGGCATCTCCCGGAGCACCTACTACAAGTACAAGGACAAGGTGATGGAGCCCTCGCAGGTGGCGGTGGGCCGCACCGCCACGCTGATGCTGACCCTTTCCCACGAGGCCGGCGTGCTGTCCAGGGTGCTCAACCGGGTATCCGGCTTCGGTGCAAACATCCTCACCCTGACCCAGAGCCTGCCCGTGCATGATCAGGCCAGCCTGATGCTCTCGGTGGACGTCTCCGGCATGAGCGCCTCCCTGGAGGATTTGACCCGTACCCTGGAGCAGACCGGCGGCGTGGAAAAGGTGCGCCTGGCTGCCCTCGAATAGACGCAAGGAGGATCCTATGAAGATTCATTTTTCTGCCGACAGCACCTGCGACGTCAGCCCCGAATTCCTCGCGCGCTACCCGGTGGAGATCCTTCCGCTGAGCGTAGAGCTGGAGGGCAAATTCTACCGCGACGGCGTGGATCTGACCCCCGACGAGATCATCACCCGCGTGAATGCGGGCGCGGCGCTTCCCAAGACCTCCGCAATCAATGTGGAGGAGTACCGCGAGGCCTTCACCCGCGCGCTGGAGACCAGCGACGCAGTGATCCACTTCAACATCAGCTCGGACTTCTCCTCCTGCCATCAGAACGCCTGCATCGCGGCGGAGGGACTGAACGTGTGGTGCATCGATTCCCGCAACCTCTCCACCGGCATCACCATGCTGCTGGCCGAGGGCTGCGACCGCGCCGAGGCCGGCATGGAGCCCGAGCAGATCGCTAAGGAGCTGCGTGAGCGCGTGGACAAGGTGGACGTGTCCTTCATTGTGGACCGCCTGGACTACCTGTACAAGGGCGGCCGCTGCTCCGCGCTGGCCATGCTGGGCGCGAACGTGCTGCACATCCGCCCCTGCATCGAGGTCAAGGACGGCAAGATGGGCGTGTGCAGGAAGTACCGCGGCACCTACGAGCGCTGCCTGCGCCAGTACATCGCCGACCGCATGCGCACAAAGGACGACGTGAAGCCCCGGCGCATCTTCCTCACCCACACCGGCGTGGCCGCACAGGCGGTGGAGACGGTGCGGCAGATGGTGCTTCAGGAGGTTCCCTTCGCCGAGGTCTACGAGGTGCGCGCAGGCTGCTCCATCACCAGCCACTGCGGTGAGAACACCTTCGGCATCATCATGTATCACGAATGAGTCCACGTAAAAGTACCCCGGAGAGACGCGCGTTCTCTCCGGGGTATTTTTTCTCATGCCTCGCGGGTAAGCTTGTGCACCCAGCGGTAGCAGTTGACGCGGATGGCCGCAGGGAAGCACTTGAGGAACTGGTCGATGTTCACGCAGACGATCACCGCGATGGCCGGCCAGTGCCACACCAGTCCGCCCAGCCATGCCAGCGGAATGAAGGTGCAGATCGCCACCGTGTCCAGAATCAGCACGAAGCGGGTGTCGCCGCCGCCGCGGATGATGCCCGTGTTCACCGGCATCTGGTAGGACATCACCACCAGCACTGCCGCCTGGATCAGCATGTAGGCGTTGGCCAGATCGTAGGTCTCCTGTGCGATCGTCCCCGCGTACACGCCCAGCAGCGGAATGCGGATGACCAGCATGATCGCGCCCAGCGCAATTCCGATGCCGATGAAGACCAATTGCAGCGTGCGGGTGTACTGCTTCAGGCGATCCATGTCGCCCTCGCCCACCGTCTTGCCGATGAGCACCGAGGCCGCCGATGCTGCACCCACCGACGTGACCTTCAACAGCAGAAACACCGTGTTGGAGATCGACTGCGCGGCGATGGCGTATTCGTCCATGTGCCCCAGGATCACCGTCTGCATGGCGTTGGCGATGCCCCACAAAAAGGCCGCGCCCAGCGTGGGCAGCGACACCAGGATGAAGTCGCGCGCCAGGCCGGCGTTCCTGCCCAGCAGATCCCGCAGCCGCAGGCCCAGCTTTTTGTCCCGCAGCACGTAGGTTCCCACCACAAGAAATTCCACCACGCGGGCAGTCAGCGTGCCGATGGCCGCGCCCCGCGCACCCATTTCCGGCGCGCCCAGATGGCCGCCAATGAGCAGGTAGTTGATGCCCACGTTGATGATCAGCGACAGCACCGACACCCGCAGCGCAATCTTGACCGACTCCACCACGCGCATCGTGCTCAGCAGCACCGCGGTCAGGGCAAAGAACAGGTAGCTGAAGCGGATGATCTTCAGATAGGCCACGCCCTCGGCCACATATTCAGCCTGATCCGTGAAGATGCGCAGCGCACCCTCGGGGAAGACGCTCACCAGCGCAAACAGGATCAGCGCCAGCGCGATCTCCAGCCGCACGCCGATGGCCGCAATGGAGCGGATCTCCCCCAGCCTGCGCTGACCCCAGTACTGGCTGCCCAGCACGATCAGCGCGTTGCCGATGGCGTACACCAGCTGCTGATAGACGAACTGAATCTGATTCACCGCCGCTACGCCGGACAGCGCCGCCTGGGAATAGGTGCCAAGCATCAGGTTGTCCGCCAGGTTCACGCTCAGAATCACGGCCTGCTCCAGCATCAGCGCCACGCACAGCCGCAGAAAGGTCTTGTAAAATTTCCGGTCTTTGGTAAACATGGTTTTTCCTTCCTTCCGTTTCCAGAGCAGAGTTTAACACGACAAAAAGGAATCTTCAAGCACCTTGATGTTTAATTCCGGCTCTGTTATAATGGAACTGTTCTTCCCGAACGACTGCACATCCGAAGGAGAGACAGAATCATGAGTCAAAAACCGAAGCTGATCGTCATCGCGGGCACCAACGCCTCCGGCAAGAGTGGTCTGGGCGTGGAGCTGGCGCGCAGGTACGGCGGCGAGATCGTCTCCGCCGACTCCCGTCAGGTGTTTCAGGGCTACGACCTGGGCAGCGGCAAGATCACGCCCGAGGAGATGAAGGGTGTTCCCCATCACCTGATCGACGTCTGCAAATCCAACGACTTCTTCTCCATGCACGACTTCCAGCGCCTGGCCTACGAGGCCATCGACGGCATCCTCGCGCGCGGCAAGGTTCCCTTTCTGGTGGGCGGCACGGGGCTGTACATCGCCTCCGTCACCGAGGGCTACGTCATGAGCGACCGCATGCCCGACCTCGCTTACCGCGACGAGCTGGAGCAGAAGTCCACGCCGGAGCTGTACGCCATGCTCGTTTCTCTGGTGCCGGACGTGGAGGTGGACGCGAAGAACCGCAACCGCGTGATGCGCATGCTGGAGAAGATTCACGACGGCGACGACCACCGCCCTCACAACGAACCCCGCTACGACTGTCTGAAGCTGGGCGTGACCTGGGACCGGGAGACGCTGAAGGCGCGCATCGACGAGCGCCTCGAAAGGCGCATGCAGCAGGGCATGGTGGACGAGGTGCGTTCGCTCATGGAGAACGGCGCGACCACGGAATTTCTGTACAAGCTGGGCCTGGAGTACCGCTTCATCAGCCAGTACATCCATGGCGAATTTGAAACCGAGGACGAGATGTGCCAGCAGCTGAGCCTGGCCATCAAGCGCTTTGCCAAGCGGCAGATGACCTGGTTCCGTCGGGACAAGGAGATCCGCTGGCTGGACATGGGCGGCGATCCCGTGGCGGAGGCCTCGGCGCTGATCGAAGGTTTCCTGAACATTTAACTTTCTCCCGCATATTTTTGTGCGGGTTTTTTCATCAATTGCATTGAATAATCGCCTGCATAGGGCTATAATATATCCATTCGATCTTGCATACGGAGGGGAAATGAATGAGAAAATTCAGAATCGGCATTGATGTTGGGGCAACCAATACCAAAATCGGCCTGTTTGACCGTGAAATGAACCTTCTGGACGCTGCAAGCACGCTCACGGATCAGGAAGCGGATCTGCCGATGCTGATGGACTTCATCGAAGCCCTGGTGCGGCGCATGCTCAAGCGCAACGACATCAGCATCGACCACCTGCTGGGCGTGGGCACCGCATTTCCTTCCTACATCGACTACAAGGCCGGCATCGTGGTGGAGACGGGCAACATCATCGCCCTGACCAACGCCCCGGTGCGCGATCTGCTTCAGGAGCGCCTGGGCGTACGCATCGTGCTGGACAACGACGCGAACCTGGCCGCGCTGGCGGAGCACCGTCTGGGCGCGGGCATCGGTCAGGACAACATGATCTACGCGGCGCTGGCCACCGGCATCGGCGGCGGCCTGATCCTCAACGGCAGGCTCTACCGCGGCGTGCACGGCATGGCGGGTGAGATCGGCCACATGTTCATCTCCGATTCCACCGGCTATCCCTGTCCCTGCGGCGTGACCGGCTGCGTGCAGTCCATCGCCTCCGGCGCATACATGGCCCAGTACGCCACCGACCGCATCAAGGAGGGCGAGGACAGCTCCATTCTGAACTACGCGGGCACCCTGGCCGGCGTCGACATGGAGGCCGTGGGCAAGGCCCTGCGCGGCGGCGATCCGCTGGCGCTGGAGGTCGTCTCCCGGGGTGCGGAGTACCTGGGCCGCATGTTCCATTCCCTGAACCAGATCTTCGACATCGACTACTTCGTCTACGGCGGCGGCGTGGCCAAGCTGGGCAGCCCCTTCATCGACCGCGTGGTGGCGGCCTACCGGCGCTACTCCATCAACGATGCGCGCCATCCCGCGCAGTTCGTGCCCGCCAAGTTCGGCAACCAGGCCGGCATGTACGGTGCGGCGCTCCTGATCACGGATGAAGCCTGACCTCCGCCCAAAGTATCATATCCTCACGCTGCCGGACTGCACGCTGCATCCCGGCGCGTTTTGTCTGCCGGAGACGGAGCATGTTCGCATCGGCGGCGCACCGGCATGGATGCGCGGCGTTCGTGCGCTGTTCGTCAGCGACGTGCACCTGCGCGACAGCGTCTCCGACGCGAAGCTGCACGCGCTGATCGAACGGATTCGCAGTACGCATGCCGACCTTCTGCTGCTGGGCGGCGACTATGCCGAGACTCCGGAGCAGTGCGCACGCTTCTTTCAGGCCCTGTCCGCCTGCGACTTCCCGCTGGGCGCGTACGCCGTTCCCGGCAACAACGATCCCCGGGAGACAGAGGTTCTCGCCGGGATGATGGCTCCGGCAAGGGTGGTTCTGCTCAAGAACCGCTGCGCACAGATTCAGATGAAGGGGAATCGTCTGGAGATCGCCGGCTGCGACGACCACAAGTACGGCTTGCCCCGCACGAAGGGCCTGTTCGGTGACCGCGCGGGCTATCGCATCCTGCTGTCCCACTTCCCCGCAAAAACGGACTGCGCCTGCGAGCTGATGCTCAGCGGCCACACCCACGCGGGACAGTTCAACCTGCTGGGCCTGACCCCCTACTCCATCGGCTTCGAGCGCAGCTTCCATCACCTGGCCATACGCGGCCTGCACCGCATGGGCGGCATGCAGCTGCTGGTGGGCAACGGCATCGGCGTGAGCCGCCTGCCCCTGCGCGTCGGCGCATCGCCGCGCATCTATCTGCTGGAATTTGGCAACTGAGCCGAACATCAAAATCCGGAGTATATCTGATATGAAACAAAACTGGAAACGGAAGTTCTTCACCATCGCCGCGGGGCAGATGGCCTCGCTGATCGGTAGCTCTGCGGTGCAGTTCGCGCTGATCTGGTGGATCGCAAGCGAGACGGCCTCGGTGACGCTGATGGGCCTGTCCGGCATCGTGGCCTTCCTGCCTGCGGCGGTCTTGAGCCCGGCGGCGGGCATCGCGGCCGACCACTACTCCCGCAAGGCCATTTGCATATTTTCCGACCTGTTCATCGGCGCGGTGGCGGCGGCATTCGCGCTGCTGCTGTGGCGCTTCGAGCTGCCGGTGTGGACGGCGCTGCTGATCCTGTTTCTGCGCAGCGTGGGCAACACCTTTCAGCAGCCCGCCATTCAGGCCCTCATTCCCCAGTTCGTGCCCGAGGACGAGCTGATGCGGGTGGGCGGCTGGAACCAGATGATGAGCTCCGGCTCCTTCCTGCTGGGGCCTGCTCTGGGCGCGGTGCTGTACGCAGCGTTCCCGCTGCCGGTAGTGCTGCTGACCGACCTCATCGGCGCGGTGCTGGCCAGCTCCCTGTTGGCGGCGGTGTCCATCCCACCGATGCGGCGCGTTCCGCATGAAAAGCGCGGCTCCCTGCACGAGCTGCGCGAGGGCCTGACGGTGTTCCGGGAGGATCGAAGGCTGGGGCTGATGATTGCCGCGGAGACGCTGAGTATGATCTTCATCCTGCCCATGGCCTCCTTCTACCCGCTGATGACCAGCGACTACTTCCACGCCTCCGCCTGGCACGGCAGCGCCGTGGAGATCGCCTACGCCCTGGGCATGATGGTCGCCGCCTTCCTGATGGGCAGCGTGATCAAGCCCCGCCGTCCGCTGTGGGCCGCCTATCTGGGCATGCTGGGCATGGGTGCAGCCTGCGCGGTCTGCGGAATTCTGCCGCCGCAGATGTGGGCCTGGTACGTGTTCACCCTCGCCTGCGCGCTGCTGGGCGCGTTCTGCAATGTGCACAACGTGCCGCTGGTCGCCTACATGCAGGCCACCATTCCCGGCGAAAAGATGGGCCGCGCCTTCGCCCTCACCGCTCTGATGTCCTCCATCGCGCTGCCGCTGGGCCTGGCCGTCTGCACCCCCATCGCCGAACAGATCGGCGTGCACCGCTGGTTCCTGATCTCCGGCGTGGGCATCTGCCTGATCACCGTTCCCGCCATGGTGCTGCACCTGCGATTGGAGCATCAGAAATGAATACGTGAACGGCGGGGTGTGGGCAACCCGCCCTACATTTTTGTTTGGAGACAACCCTTTCTGTTTTTCCAAAAAGGAATGCCCCGGAGCAAAGCATGCTCCGGGGTCGGCTTTTGCGGTCAGTGGCCGCAGCGTCTGGCCTTCCTCTTCTCCTGACGAAGCTGGAACCTGCGCTCCGCTTCCTCCTCCGCGCGCTCCCTGCGGTCGGACTTGCGCTGCGCGGCGCGCAGCTCCCGATCCAGCTGCAGGGCCTGCTGGGAGCGCGTGCCCACGCCGCCGCCGGTCTCCCGGGCGGCCTGGCGCTGGCGACGCTTGGGGTTGACTGCCATGGGGCTGCGGGTCGCATCCTCCACGGCGGGCGAGTAGCGCAAATGAGGGAACTCCCTCTGCACCCACTGAAGCACCTCGATCTCGCTGGGCTCCGGCCCGACCACCTGCCGGGCGACGCTGAGCCGGCCGTTCTCGCGGCGCTCCACCAGTATCGCGTAAAAGGGATCGTCGAAATAGACCAGAATGGTGACCGACATACTGCATTCCTCCTGTGTGCCGGCGGTTTTGATTCGGATCGGCGGACGACCCCACAGGAGGGAGGGTTACTGATGGCGGCAAGCCGCCACGTCCGGACTACCTACCGGACCGTGTTTTTCCAATCCGCTCCGGCTTTTCCATTGTAGCAGAATTTTCCATCCCTGTAAACCGCTCAATCGCACACGCCCAGCTTGATGACCTGGCCCGGGAAGATCAGGTTCGGATTGGAAATCTGGTTGATGGAGGCGATGCGCCGCCAGTTCAGATCGAAGCGCTGGGCGATGGCGGACAGGCTGTCGCCCTTGCGCACGGTGTAGCTGTCGCAGCAGGGGTAGGGCACTGAAGCGTCCACCCGGAGGTACAGCCGCTGTCCGGGCAGGATCAGATCGGGGTTCTGGATGTCGTTGATCTTTACGATGGAATCCACACTGGTGCGAAACAGCCGCGCGATGCCGCTCAAGGTATCGCCGTAGGCCACGTTGATGCAGATCAGCTTGGTGCGCGCAGGTTCCTCCTCCGGCGGCGTGGGCAGCACGATCTCCGCCTTCAGCATGCCCGAGGTGAAGCGGCTCACCGGCACGCTGGCGCAGGGGCAGTTGGGGTCCTCCAGATCGGTTCTGTACTGCCAGCCCACCCAGCCCTTCCAGGGAGAATTGCCCGCCTGAGGATTCTCCGCGTCGCTCTCGTCGATCACCCACAGCGGATAGCGCTCGGCGATGCTGCGGTTCCACAGCAGGTTGGCGCTCTGCGCGTCGGTGTAGACCGCCGGAGCGACCCCCGTGGCGCTCTCCACCGCCTGAAGAAACGCCAGGGCGATGCGGTTGGCTGCGTCGATGCTCAGGCCGTTCAGCGTCTCGAACAGCATCGCCGGGCGCAGCGCATAGTCGTAGCCGGAGATCGCCTGCACGAAGCGCTGGGCCTGTTCTCGCGCCCCGGCCTCGTCCTCTGCGGTGAGGTAGTGGTAGAAGCCGATGCGCAGATTGTTTTCCCGGGCGTTCTCTACCAGTTGGGAAAGCCGCGCGTCGGTGTAGTCGTCCCCGGCGGTGGCCCGCAGCACCGCCGCGCCGATTCCCTGATTCTTGTAGGCCGCAAAGTTAGCGGCGGTGGCGAATTCGTTCACGGTCACGCCCTCAAAGAGGATCTCTCCCCTGGGTGGCAATGATTTGGCCATACCCTCACATCCTTCCTGCCTGCGATTCTATGTCCTCCCGCCGGGAATTAGCACCCGCATGGTGGAAAACGAACGCGCATAGCCTGAACCGAGCGAGGGGGGAGGGCATGTGAGGGAAGATGTTCGCCTGCGGGTGATGCAGGCGGCGGAACACATCCTGGAGACCGGGGCCACGGTGCGCGCCTGCGCGGGCAGCTTCGGCGTGAGCAAGACCACCATCCACAAGGACATGCGCGAGCGCCTGCCGAAGATGGACAGTGATCTGAGCAGGCGCGTGGACGCGGTGCTTCAGAGGAACCTTCAGGAGCGGCACCTGCGCGGCGGCGAGGCGACCCGCCGGAAGTACAGTTCACTGCGAGCGCAGGACGGCGCAGTCGCAGAGACGGATTCCGATAGCGTGAATTAGATGGTATCCATTCGTCGGGATGAGGACATCCCGCCCTACGGTCATAGGAGAGTTCTCTCGAATCCGATGGTGAAAAAGTGTGATGCCGAAAGAACCCCCCCAACCGGACGTAAGAAATTCAGCTCATAGCCGCCGAGCTGAATTTCGTGCCAACAGCTACAGATGCATCCGGAAAGAAACATAGAATCCATGCCCCATTCTTTCCGGGGCATGGATTCGTTCGCTCAAACCGCGCCAGCGATGTGGATGTGGCGCCACGCCACCGGCGGGATGAGGGCATCCCGCCCTACGCTTGTGCGGAGGATGTTTCAAAGCAGGCTCCATGTTTCAAGACAGCCGCCCTTCCATTTCAGCCCGCACCCTTTTTCCCCGGGGTCATAGTATGCAGCGTGGGCACGGAGCCCACACTCTGACCCGAGGAGGTATGAACATGTCGTTTTACAGCTACAAGAACTGCAATTCGGAAGCCTGTCCCGGCAACGTGAGCGGCAACATACTCACCGGCCTGAACAAGAAGGTCTGCATTCAGGTCAAGAACGTCTACGATTCCTGTCTGAGCCAGCAGCAGCTGGATAACCAGCGCGTGGTCATCGAGAACATCGTGCCCGTGCTTCCCAACAGCTGCGGCTGCAACTGCAACGTCAACACCAGCGGCTGCCGCTGCAGCTGCCATGAGAATGTGTGCACCTGCTCCTGCTCCAGCTGCAACGCCGGAATCAGCCACGCGGAGGCCGTGGAGAACGCCGAAAACAGCCCCTGCCCGCTGCCCCAGCCCTGCGGCGCGTGGACCTTCGAGAGCTGCCGCAGCTCCACCACCAAGGGCACCATCTCCAACCTGAACATCGAGCGCATGTGCGACCGTCCCCAGTTCGCCCGGGTGCGCTGCAGCGTGGAGGTCCCCGTGGACGTACTCTTCGTCGACCAGCGCTGCCAGGAGTGGATGGGCCAGACCAGCATCTGCGTCGACCGCGACGTGCTGCTGTGCATCCCGGAGGACTCCATCATCCCCTTCACCCTCGAGAGCCTCGTGAGCGCGATTTGCGTGTCCGGCACTTACATCGGCAACTGCACCTTCGAGATCACCATCTGCGTCACCATCGTCCTGAAGGTGCTCGCAGAGGTGGACATCATGGTTCCCACATACGGCTTCTGCGAGGCGCCCCCCTGCGAGGAATTCGCGGAGAACGTCTGCGACGAGTTCTTCTCATTGCCCCTGTTCCCCCAGTCCTCCTGCGCCTTTGAGGAGGTGGGCGGCGCAACCCACGGCGGATCCAACGGCGCGACGGCCACCGCTGCCACCGGCGGCAGCTACGCCTGCGGCACCTGCGCAAGCGGCAAGGCCGCGACGGCCTCCACCTGCTCCCACTGCGGCACCACCTGTCTCTCCGGGCAGGGCTCGCTGTGCCCGCGCTGCGGCTGCACCATGACCAGCGTCAGCTGATCCGCATCAAAAATGCGGCCGGAAAGCACGCTTTCCGGCCGCAGCAGAATCCCGCATGGGTCGCATTTGCCGATTCCAAAGCCGCCCATCCCGCCTTCGGGTGGGCTTGATATAGGCGCCGGCACGAATCTACAACCGTTCTTTACGAAAGCCGCCGGCGCTGCTGCCGCTTAACTCTGGGGCGCAGCCGTCGCGCCGATGACCAGCACCGGTTCTTCCTCCGTCTCCGGCGCATAGCGCTCGTCGATCATCTGCTGGATGCCGACGATGCAGGCGGCCATGTCGTCCCGTGCGAGGCCGGTGGCCTTGCCCTCGCGATAGGCGCTGGCGTATTCCTCAAAGGCCGCCTCAAAGGCCTCGGTCTGTTCACTGCTGAGCACCGCGCTGGAGGCGCCGAAGCCATCGACGAGGGCGGTGTTGAGCGCGTCCACGGCGGCGTACTCCGCCTTCAGGCTGGGAATCAGCTTGTTGCGCACGTCCACCGAGGGATCGTCCACGCGGGCGAACAGATCCGTCATGACGATCATGTGCTGGAACGTCTGCTCCTGAATCTGCGCCCGCGCGCCTGAATACCGCTTTTGAATATTCGTGCGCATATAGATGCTTATGCACAGGGCGACGGCCAGCGCGATTACCGCGCCGAGCAACACGTATTTGATCGGTATCCGGCGCAGTTTTTTCCACCATTCTGCCAGCTTCCCCTTCATGGAATTCAAGCTGAAACCCCCCTCTTTGGTTGAATACATAAATGTATATGCAGAATATTGGCTGTATATACATCAGAATATACGACAATTTATGCGCAATTCCTGCATGAAACTTTTGAAATAAATGTATATATACATGGTATATTCGCCTGTATTTTCGCACAATTTATGCATTGCGCGTTTTTTCGGGCGCATTCGACGCACAATTTCGCCAAGATTCGACGGCGATCGTTGTATTTTCGCACAGGGCCTGCTATAATGAAAGAAAAAATCCGAGGGGAGAATTGGCATGCGTTACGCGGAATTTTGTGGTCGAGAGACCGCCGTCATCGCGCTGGGAACGATGGATTTCGGTGGAAAGATTGAGGAGGGCCGCGCCCGGGAGTTCATGGACGCCTACGTGGAGATCGGCGGCAACTTCATCGACACCGCCCGCATCTACGGCGACTTTGCCCGAAAGATTCAGGGCGGCAGCGAACAGGTGATCGGCCGCTGGATGGAGGACAGGCGCTGCCGGGACAGCATCGTACTGGGCACGAAGGGCGGACATCCCGACCCCGCCACCATGCACACGGGTCGCCTGAGCCGGAGCGAAATTCTGGACGACATGCGCCGCAGTCTGGACAACCTGCGCACGGACTGTGTGGACATCTACTGGCTGCACCGCGACGATTCCACGCGCCCGGTGGAGGACATCCTGGAGAGCCTGACCGAGCTTGTGGAGCAGGGCATGACCCGCTATGTGGGCGTGTCCAACTGGCGCACGGAGCGCATCGTCGAGGCCAACGCCAGCGCCGCGCAGCACGGCCTGGTGAAGCTCAGCGCCAACCAGCCCCAGTTCAGCCTGGCCCGGCAGGTGGTGGTGGAGGACGACACCCTCTGCCAGATGGACAGTCAGACCTACGCCATGCACGTCAAGGAGAACCTGCCCTGCGTGTGCTTCTCCTCCCAGGCAAAGGGCTTTCTGTCGAAGCTTGCACAGGGCGGCGAGGCGATCCTGCCCGACAAGGCCCGCAGGCGCTATCTCTGCGAGGAGAACCTTGCTGTGTTCGAGCGCTGCCGCGCGCTGTCCGCACAGACCGGCTACTCGGTCAACGCCATCGCCCTGGCCTGGCTCACCAGCCAGCCCTTCCCCACCTTCCCCATCGCGGGCGTGAGCAAGATGGAGCACATCGAGGCCCTGCGCGAGGCCGGGGATGCAATTCTGACCGCAGAGCAGCGCGACGGCCTGCGCAGGCTGTGAGCACAGAATTAACCCACTTGCGTTGACAAAGGTCGCGATTTGTGCTAGATTGATCGTGAGTGCATAGGGTTTGTTTCCTATGCCGATCCAGCTGATTATTTGAAAGGAATGATACCAATGAGCAAGCTCATCGGCGCAGCGGTCATCGGCCAGTCCGGCGGCCCCAGCTCTGTCATCAATGCCTCCGCCTACGGCGCGATCAAGACCGCCCTGGAGTGCGAAGAAATCACCAACGTCTACGGCATGTGCAACGGCATCGTCGGCCTGCTGAACGACAACCTCATCGACATGGGCAAGGAAGATCCGGACGAGCTGGCCCTGATGAAGTACACTCCCTCCTCCGCGCTGGGCTCCTGCCGCTACAAGCTGGCCGACCCCGATGTGGACGAGACCGACTACATCAAGATCCTGGAGATGTTCAAGAAGTACAACATCCGCTACTTCTTCTACAACGGCGGCAACGACTCCATGGACACCTGCAACAAGATCTCCAAGTTCATGCTGCGCAACGGCTATGAAGTCCGCTGCATGGGCATCCCCAAGACCATCGACAACGACCTGGCCGGCACCGACCACTGCCCCGGCTTCGCGTCCGCTGCCAAGTTCATCGCCACCTCCGTCATGGAAGTGTACCGCGATTCCACCGTGTACGACACCGGCATGATCACCATCATCGAGTGCATGGGCCGTCACGCCGGCTGGCTGACCGCCGCTGCAGCGCTGGCCAACGCCTGCGGCCAGGGCGCTGACCTGATCTACCTGCCGGAGATCGACTTCGACATGGACAAGTTCACCGCCAAGGTCAAGGAGATCTACGCTGCGAAGAAGAAGTGCCTGATCGTGGTGTCCGAGGGCATCCATGACAAGGACGGCACCTTCATCGCCGAGTACGCCAACAAGAACGCCGCGAAGGACGCCTTCGGCCACACCCAGCTGGGCGGCCTGGCAGCCTATCTGGCCAACTACATCAAGGAGCAGACCGGCGCGAAGGTTCGCGGCATCGAGCTTTCCCTGCTGCAGCGCTGCGCGGCACACTGCGCCTCCCAGACCGACATCGACGAGTCCTTCGCCTCCGGCAAGGCCGCCGTTGACAATGCGGTCGCAGGCGTCACCGACAAGATGGTCGGCTTCGAGTGCACCCGCGAGAACGGTAAGTACACCTGCAACACCAAGCTGTTCGACCTCACCATCGTTGCCAACACCGAGAAGAAGGTTCCCCTCGAGTGGATCAACGAGACCGGCGACGGCCTGAACCAGGGCTTCATCGACTACTGCCTGCCGCTGATCCAGGGCGAAACCCAGCTGACCAAGGTCAATGGTCTGCCCCGCTTCGTCAACCTGAAGAAGGTCAAGGCGGTCGCTCCCGAAGCGTAATGCAGCAACAAAGCCGCCTCTCACTCCGTGAAAATGTACTTCACGAAGTTGCCCTTGCCGTCGCCGGTGGTGATCACCACGTCGCCGTCAGGCTTGACCACGCTGTCCATGATGGGATAGGCCGCGTTCGCCTTCACGTAGGCCTCCGGGCTCTCCGCCTCGACCTCGAGAAACTCCTTCTTTTCGTGGGCCTCGCCGCCGCAGGGGTTGATCGTCTGTACCAGAACTTCATATTCTTTCATACTACACTCCGCCTTTCTGAAAACCCGATTTGATTCAATTATACACCATTCTTTGAAAAATCAAACCCGGCACGGCAGGATTTCTGTTGTCAGCATTTGCACACATAACACAAAATTGACAGGCGATCCATCATCGTGCTATAATGTCCCCTGAGCCGCAAGGCTTCCCGGCAGGAAGGAAAAAGATGGCGCTTGGCTTTTCACCTCTGACGCACAACAAAAGCAGAGGAGGTGAGATCATGTCTGACTTCGAGATCATCTCCGTAGTCATTATGATTGCCTCTCTTGTGTTGAAAGCGATCCAGTTCGGTCGCAACTCAAATGACAAGAAGTAAGTAAAGCAAAGCCGCCATCCAACGCGAACTGGTAGGCGGCTTCTCCCGAAACAGAGGGGAAAAGCTCACCACAAGCGTCATCCCTTCCTGCCGTCATTATACCACACCGCCGCCCCGCCGTCAAGCTTTGCAGGATTCCCCTTCTCAACCGAAATTTCACTTGCATTTGCGCGGGGTTCTGCTATAATGAAGGGGAACATTGAAGGAGAAAGCCCCCTGAAACCGTCCAAAGAGAGTGCGGACACGGCTGCAAGCCGCGCGGCGGGTAAGGGTCGGCTCCGGACTCCCAAGTTCGCGGAGGAACCCGCAGGCGCGACCTGTGAAACTCCGCCGGGCGCTCCCGTTACAGGGCGCAAGAGCACCAAGCAAGGTGGTACCGCGAAGAATGCTTCGCCCCTGCGAAATAGCAGGGGCATTTTCTTTTGGTCGTCCACCAGAGCATAGGCAAGACCACACAAACGAGTTGGTACGATGGCGAGTGAATTTTTCGTCAGATGCAATTGCAAATTTTGAAGATTTACTGGATGTAAATCAAGAAATCTGCAAGCAGCAGATGGCGGAAAAGACGCCGCCAGCGTCGCCGGCGAGTTGTGCGGGATTGCCCATAGAATTTTGAGGAGGAAACACAAGCATGCTGGTCAGAAATCTCGTCTCCAAGCGCTACAAGGAAACCCCCGCAGACTGCCAGATCGCCAGCCAGGCGCTGATGATGCGCGGCGGCTACATCAAGCCCGTGGGCAACGGCATCTTCACCCTGTTCCCCATCACCAAGCGCATCACCACCAAGATCGAGAAGATCATCCGCGAGGAAATGGATCGCATCGGCGGTCAGGAAGTGATGTTCCCGGTGGCCATGCCCGCGAGCCTGTGGAAGGAGTCCGGCCGCTTCGACTCCATCGGCAGCGAGCTGCTGCGCTTCCAGGATCGCTCCGGCTCCGACATGGTGCTGGGCATGACCCACGAGGAGGCCTCCGTGCACTTCGTGCGCGACGTGGCGGATTCCTACACCCAGTATCCCTTCATGATCTACCAGATTCAGACCAAGTTCCGCGATGAACCCCGCTGCCGCGGCGGCCTGATCCGCGTGCGCGAGTTCACCATGAAGGACGCCTACTCCTTCCACACCTCTCAGGAGGACCTGGAGAAGTACTACATGGAGTGCTACGAGGCCTACAACCGCATCTACGCCCGCGCGGGCGTGCCCGAGGTCGTGGCCGTGGCCTCCGACAGCGGCATGATGGGCGGCAAGGTCTCCCACGAGTACATGCTGCTGACCCCCGTCGGCGAGGACACCATCGTGCTCTGCCGCGAGTGCGACTAGAAGGTCGCCACCCCGGGCGTCAAGACCATCGAGGATCTGTGCGCCTTTTTGAAGATCCCCGCCACCGCCACCTGCAAGGCCGTGGTGTATCAGGAGAACCTGACCGACAGGTACGTCGTGGCCTTCCTGCGCGGCGATCTGGACATCAACGAGACCAAGCTGCGCAACTACCTGAAGGCGGAGATTCACCCCGCCGAGATCACCGCCGAGTGCGGCCTGACCGCCGGCTTCATCGGCCCCAAGGGTCTGCCGGAGGGCGTGCGCGTGGTCTACGATGCATCCCTGAAGGAGCTCAACTGGGTCGCCACCGGCGCAAATGAAGTGGACATGCACTACGTTGGCTTCAACATCCCCCGCGAGATGGGCGAGGTGGAGTACGTGGACGTGGCCAAGGCCTACGACGGCGGCATCTGCCCCATCTGCGGCAAGAAGAGCATCTACACCTCCCGCGGCATCGAGGTGGGCAACATCTTCCAGCTGGGCACCAAGTACACCGAGAGCATGGGCATGACCTATGTGGACGCCGACGGCACGATGAAGAACCCCATCATGGGCTGCTACGGCATCGGCGTGGGCCGTCTGGCGGCCTCCGTGTGCGAGGCGCACCGCGACGACTACGGCCCGATCTGGCCCATCTCCATCGCCCCCTGGCACGTGCAGATCTGCTCCCTGCGCAGCGACAACGAGGAGGTCGCCGCCACCTCGAAGCGCATCTACGACGAGCTCACCAAGCGCGGCGTGGAGGTGCTCTGGGACGACCGCTCCGTCAGCGCAGGCGTGATGTTCTCCGACGCCGACCTGTTCGGCGTGCCGGTGCGCATGGTCGTCAGCCCCAAGGGCCTGAAGAACGGCACCATCGAAATCTCCGCCCGCGACAAGTCCATGCAGGAGAAGAAGCCCGTGGACGAGGCCGTGGACTTCGTGTACAACTACGTGGTGGACGAGCTTGCGAAGCTGGAGTGCCGCCTGTAAGTTCCCAAAAATGTGCATCCTCCCTTTTCCATTCGGAAGGGGGAGGATTTTTCATGGAAGCAAGTGAAGCGTACTCCACCTGCTACCATGCATTGAATACCGTTTTCAAACAGCAGTCACGCCACTGCATGAAATACAGGCACGACTAGCCACAGCAAATCCTGTGGATTCCAGAGGTGCGTTACGCGATGGGCCGCATCCATTGTTTTTTAATATTCTTGAAGGAAAAATGGCTCAGTCTCTTTCGTCGGGACGGTACTCCATCAGGTCGCCGGGCTGGCAGTCCAGCGCACGGCACAGGGCCTCCAGCGTAGTGAAGCGCACAGCACGGGCCTTGTTGTTCTTCAGAATGGACAGGTTCGCCGGGGTGATGCCCACGCGCTCGGCCAGCTCCCCCGCGGACATCTTGCGCTTCGCCATCATGACGTCGATGTTGATGATGATTGCCATGGCGCGCACCTCAAATCGTCATGTCGTTCTCGGCCTTGAGCTCAATGGCGGAGCAGAACACGTTCTTGACGACCCGCAGGATCAGTCCCATGAACGCTGCGGCGGCGCAAATCAGCAGGAAGGGCTGGTAGAAGCAGCCCGCGACCAGCGTCACCAGCGCCACGGCGAAGCAGCACCAGGACAGCGCGCGCAGCAGGGTCACGTTCTGGGCGATGAACAAGAGCTCCTTCAAAAGGTTCCGCAGCAGCCGGTGCAGCGCACCCAGCGCAAGCAGCGCAAAGGGCAGGCAGCAGTAAAATGCGATGGTCAGACGCGTGGCCTCCGCGCGGCCAAAGACTTCCGCATGCCGCGCGGCAACGGTCGGCATCGCAAGGGCGCAGACCAGCGCGATCAATGCGCATAAATCCACCAGAGCCAGCGAGAGCTGGATCGACTTCCGGGCGTTCCACATAAACAATCTCTCCTTTTCGGTTTGTTGCTGCCAGTATAGCACAGCATTTATCGTTTGTCAATAAATATTATCCGTAATTCAAAAATAATATATCGCCGGTCGATATTGACCGGCGACAAAGGCTTCAATTTTCCGCATCGTAGGGACGGCGCACGGTGATGATTACGTCGTAGGAATCACCGTGGGCCTCCACGCGGCTGCTGGCGAGCACGCCGATGCGCTTGAGCTGGCGCACGGTGTCGTTGAGGGCGTTAATGACGAGCCGATTGTCCCGGATCAGCCGCAGCTCGGGTCGTGCGGCGCGCGCGGCGTTCAGGCTGTGGGCGATCTGCGCCTCCAGCTGGCGCACGCTCCACCTGGACTGCGCGGCAAGTTTGGCGAACTGCAATTGTTCCCCGCCGTCCTCCAGCTTCAGCAGCGCCCGCGCGTGGCGCTCGGACAGGCCGCTCTCCCGCAAAAAGGCACGGGTCTCCACGCTAAGCCGCAGCAAGCGAAGCCGGTTCGCCAGTGCGGAGGGGCTCATGGAGAGGATGGAGGCCAGCTCCTCCTGGGTCAGGCCGTGCTCGTGCAGTATGCGGCGGCAAGCCTCGGCCTCGTCCAGATAGTGCAGATCCTCCCGCTCCAGGTTTTCGATCAGGCCGATGAGCGCGCAGTCCCGGTCGTAGGCGCTGAGCACGATGGCGTCCGCGTGGGTCCAGCCCAGCACTTTCAGCGCCCGCAGCCTGCGCTCGCCTGCGATCAGCTCGTACTCGCCTGCGGTGCAGCGCCGCACCAGCATCGGCGTGAGCAATCCGAAGCGCTTGATGGACTCCGCCAGCTCCTGAATCGATGCGTCATCGATGCTGCGGCGCGGCTGATAGGGACTGGCCGCGATGCGGCTGAGCTCAATGCGGGCAATGCGACGGTCGGCCCCGCCCGGACGAAGGGAAAATGCAGGCATGCGCGTTCCTCCTTATCGAAGCTACGCTTTATATATTCAGTTTTCAGAGAAATATCCGAAGGTGCGCAACAAAAAATGAGCATCCGTAGATGCTCATAAGATCCCAAGAGTGCCGTCAATCTCTGCTTTTTCACCCGCCGCTCCGGCAGGGCGGAGACCTGCGACTGCTTGCTGCCTTCCCCTGGCAAAATCGGGGGCTTGGCATCTGCATATCGACCCGGAATCCTTTTATGAATCTGTGGGTAAAAGCACAGATCGGCGCACACCCCAGGATGCTTTCCCATTCAGGCGGCCACCGCCGCCGACATTTCAATTATATGCACTGCCGCTGCGAATGTCAAGCGCTCCAACAAAGTTTCGCATGGCATCTTTTTCCGGAAATTCTGTTCCACCGGAAAACAATCCATCTTTTTTCCTCTGAACCCCTTGACAAGCCGCATACAAGTGTCTATACTGTTCATATCGTATATATACAATTATTCCGAAGGGAGATCTCCATGGACATACGCATCAGCAACGCGGATGCGCGGCCGATTTACGAGCAGTTGCGCCAGCAGATTCGCAAATCGATCCTCAGCGGCGAATTGAAGGAGGGCGAAGCGCTGCCCTCGATCCGGGCGCTGGCGAAGGACCTGCGCATCAGCGTGATCACCACCAAGCGCGCCTACGACGAGCTGGAGCGCGACGGCTACATTCACACGGTGGCGGGCAAGGGCTGCTACGTGGCTCCGCTGGACAGCGCTCTCGTGCGCGAGGACGGCCTGCGGCGCATTGAGGAGCAGCTGAAACAGGCGCTGGAGCTGGCGCATTCCTGCGGCGTTTCCACCGAAGAATTGGTGGAAATGCTGCGCACAATTGAGGAGGAAGAAAGAGAAGATGGAAAATGCGATTGAGGTGCGCAATCTGTGCAAGCGTTACCCGGGCTTTGCGCTGGAGGACGTAAGTTTTGCGCTGCCCAGCGGCTGCGTGCTGGGCCTGGTGGGCGAAAACGGTGCGGGCAAGAGCACAATCATCAACCTGCTGATGAACGCGATCCGCCGCGACGGCGGCGAGGTGCGGGTGCTGGGGACGGATCCCACGAACCCGGGCTTCATCCGGACGAAGCAGGAGATCGGCGTGGTGCTGGACGAGGCCCACTTCCCGGAGCTGCTGACGGCGACGGACGTGGGCAGGATGATGCAGAGCTGCTACGCGAACTGGGACGCTTCGCTGTACCGGGAGTACCTCGCGCGCTTTGAGCTGCCGGAGAGGAAATCCTTCAAGGATTACTCCCGTGGCATGCGGATGAAGCTTGCCATCGCGGTGGCGCTGTCCCACGGGGCAAAGCTGCTGATTCTGGACGAGGCCACCGGGGGACTTGACCCTATGGCCCGGGACGAGATGCTGGACATCCTGAACGACTTCACCCGCGAGGAGAACCACTCCATCCTGATCTCCTCCCACATCGTCAGCGACCTGGAGAAGATCTGCGACAGCATCGCCTTCGTGCACAAGGGGCGCATGCTGTTCTGCGAGGAGAAGGATAAGCTGATGGAGGAGTACGCGCTGCTGAAGCTGTCCAGATCGGACTTTGAGGCGGTGCCGCCGGAGGCCGTGGTGAGCCTGCGGGAGAATCCCTACGGCGTGGAGGTGCTGGTGCGCCGGGCAATGGTGAATGAGGCGCTGACCCCGGAGCGCGCCACGCTGGAGGAGATCATACTGTTCTTCGTGAAGGGAGCGGATGCGAGATGAAGGGACTGCTGTACAAGGACGCTGTGACGCTGATGAAGCAGCTGAAGCTGTTTCTGATGATGATCCTGATCTTCGCGGTGATTCCGGGCTACAACCTGATCACCTTCGCGCTGGTCTACTGCGCCATGCTGCCCTTCAGCGCCATGGCCTACGACGAGCGCTCCAAGTGGAACCGCCTGGCCGCCATGCTGCCCTACAGCGACGTGCAGCTGGTGCTGTGCAAGTACATCCTCGGCTGGCTGAGCGTGCTCGGTGCGATGCTGGTCGCCGCCGTCGCCCAGTTCGCCGTGCTGCTGATCCGCGGCGCACAGGCGGAGCTTGCCGCGATGCTGCTGACGCTGGTGGTCAGCGCGTCGGCTTCGCTGATCCTGCTGGCGCTGTCGCTGCCCTTCCTGTACCGCTTCGGCGTGGAGCGCGGGCGCATGACCTTCATCGTGGCCATCGTGCTGGGCGTGGTGGGCGTAACGCTGTTCACCAATGCCGCAGCCTTCGATCTGAACGAGCATGCTTCCAGCTTCCTCGTACTCCTCACACCCGCGCTGGCAGTGGTGGCCAATGCGATCTCCGTGCCCTTCTCCACCCGTCTGTACAGGAGCCACGGCGTGCGCTGAAAATGGACTGCTTTCCTCTGCTCCGCATTGACTTTTTCCACATTCGGACTTACAATGAGGGTGGAAAATCTCGATGGGGAGCATCTTTTCCATGAAACAGATCATTACCGACCGGCGCGCGCTACACCGGATTCCGGAGCTGGATCGGGAGCTCGACCGCACCATGGCCTACCTGCTCGGCGCGCTGAAGGGCCTGCGCTGCCGGGTGTTTGCGCCGATCCCGAATTCGCTGTGCGCCTTCTTTGACAATGGCTGCAACAGCGCCATTGCTTTTCGCTGCGGCTGCGACGGCCTGCCCGTGCACGAACGCAGCTTCCTGCCCTACGCCTCCCAGCACCCGGGCCAGATGCACGCCTGCGGCCACGACGGCCACATGGCCATGCTGCTGGAGCTGGCGCGGCGGATGGAAAATGTGCGCGTGAGCCGCAACGTGCTGCTGATCTTCCAGCCCGCCGAGGAGACCACCGGCGGTGCGCGGGACATCTGCAAGAGCGGCGTGTTTGAAAAATACAATGTGGAGGCCGTATTCGGCATGCACCTCTGGCCCGATCTGCCACTGGGAACCATCGCCAGCCGCGCGGGCGCGATGATGAGCCGCTCCTGCGAGGTTACCCTGCGCTTCACGGGCAGGTCGTGCAGCGCCGCATGCAGCGACGAGGGCGTGGATGCGCTGCGCGCCGCCGTGGAGTTCTATCGCCGCGCGACGGAAATGATCGCCGCAGGGCCCTCGGATCCGCCGCGACTCTTGCACTTCGGGCACATGGAGAGCCTCGGCCCGTGCAATGTGGTCAGCGATTCCGCCCGCCTGGAGGGCACGCTGCGCGCCTTTGACGACGAGAGCTTCCTCGGCACGCTGGATGCGCTGGAGCGCATCGCCGCTGCGGTGAACGCCCAGACCGGCTGCAAAATCGAGCTGGAGACCAGCATGGGCTATCCCGCGCTGGTCAATCCGCCGGAGCTCTGCGCGCGGGTACGGGAAGCGGGCGTGCAATTTGTTGATCTGGAACAGCCGGTGATGGTCACGGAGGACTTCTCCTGGTACCAGCGCCACCTTCCCGGACTGTTCTTCCTGCTGGGCATCGGCCCCTGCCCCGCGCTTCAGGCCGAGGACTTCAACTTCGACGAGACTGCACTGGAGACCGGCGCAGACTTCCTGGAATCCATCGCCCTGAAATACAGGGCATGAAAAAAGACGGACGCACATCCGTCTTTTTTATATCCCGTCACAGTCGCACACCGATCAGTCCCAGCATCCAGCAGATCAGAATCGGCAGAAACAGTGCGGGCAGATAGTCTGCCGTCTTGGTCCTGCGGATGCCCAGCAGGTTCATGGCGATGGCCAGCAGGATCAGCGAACCCACGCAGTTCACCATCGGCAGGGCGTTGATCTGCTCCAAGAAGGGCTGAATGAAGCTGGCCAGCAGCGTGAGCCCACCCTGAAACAGCACCACGAACGCCGCCGAGGCCAGCACCGACGCGCCGTAGGTCACGGCAAGGCAGGTGGAGGACACGAAGTCCAGCAGCGACTTGATCAGCAGCGTGGTGTGGCAGTTCAGATCCAGCGCCCCCGCCGGATTGCGCGCGCCCTCGAACGCGCCCAGAATCGTCATCGAGCCGATGCAGAACAGCAGGCAGGCCGTCACGAAGCCCGCGGCGGGGTTCGCCTGATTCGCGTCGCCGCCCACCTTCTTGACCAGATGATCGCCCAGCGCGCTGATGCGGTCGTCCAGCCGCAGCGCGTAGCCGATCAGCAGGCCCAGCACCATCGAGGCCACCACCACGATCGCCTGCTTGCCGGACTCCGGGCTCAATAGCCCCGACGCGGCGGCAAAGATCGTGCACAGGCCCAGGCAGGCCATCATCGTGTCCGGCAGAGGATCCCGCTTCGAGGCGGAGCCTGCCCGCTTGCCGCGCCTGCGCAGCGCCAGGCCGATGCTGCCGCCGCAGATCACCGCCAGCGCATTTACGAACGTTCCAAAGTATTTCCACATAGCACTTTCACCCTTATCTTCCGTTGCGCGACATCGCATATTCGGCCGCGCTGTTGCACATCATACCATGTACATGTTAATTCATGATGCGCATTGCACCAATTTCTGTACCTTTTTGTCGCAATGCACCAAAGAATCCGGGCTGTTTTTCCACTTCCGCACAGCCGTATTCAACGAACGATTACCTCAGTTTCCTTGACCGTATTTCGTTTTTTTGGTATGATGTAAGCGTTGACCCCATGCTAATGTTCGGATTTTTTAGGAAGCAGGAGGAACATTTCATGAAGAAAGTTGCCGTCATCATGGGCAGCGACAGCGACCTGAAGGTGATGCAGGGCGCCATCGACATGCTCCGGCAGTTCGAGGTACCCTTTGCCGTGCGCGTGATTTCCGCGCACCGCACGCCGGAGGCCGCACGCGACTTCGCAGCCTCGGCCATCGAAAACGGCTTCGGCGCGATCATCTGCGGCGCGGGCAAGGCCGCGCACCTGGCGGGTGCGTTCGCCGCCAACACCACGCTGCCGGTCATTGGCATTCCGATCAAGTCCTCCACGCTGGACGGGCTGGACGCGCTGCTCTCTACCGTGCAGATGCCCTCGGGCATGCCGGTGGCCACCGTCGCCATCGACGGCGCTGCCAACGCAGCGCTGCTGGCGGTGCAGATGCTGGCCCTGAGCGACGAGAATCTCGCCGCAAAGCTTACTTCCTACCGCCGCGGCCTGACCGAGAAGGTCGAAAAGAAGGATGCGGAGATTCAGGCCCAGTTCGCCTGAGCCAATCCGACGCAGGTTTCCCCGATCATAAAGAAAGAAGGTTTCATTCTCATGCAGAAGACGGAAATGCTCTACGAGGGCAAGGCCAAGAAGGTTTACGCCACCGAGAACCCCGAGCTGTACATCGTGTCCTACAAGGACGACGCCACCGCGTTCAACGGCCTGAAGAAGGGCACCATCGCCGGCAAGGGCGTGATCAACAACCGCGTGACCAACTACATGATGCAGATGCTGGAAAAGAACGGCGTGCCCACCCACTTCGTAGAGGAAATCTCCGCCAGCGAGACCGTGGTCAAGAAGGTGCAGATCGTGCCGCTGGAGGTCATCATCCGCAACATTTCCGCCGGTTCCTTCTCCAAGCGCTACGGCGTGGACGAGGGCATCGTGTTCGAGCAGCCCACCATCGAGTTCTCCTACAAGAACGACGACCTGGGCGATCCGCTGATCAACGAGTATCACGCTCTGGCCCTGAAGCTGGCCACCCGCGAGGAAATCGACACCATCAAGGCCCTGGCCTTCAAAACCAACGAGCTGATGAAGGACTTCTTCAAGAAGATCAACGTGGATCTGGTGGACTTCAAGCTGGAGTTCGGCCGCCTGAGCGACGGCACCATCGTGCTGGCCGACGAGATCTCCCCCGACACCTGCCGCTTCTGGGATTCCCGCACCCACGAGAAGCTGGACAAGGATCGCTTCCGCCGCGATCTGGGCAACGTGGAGGGCGCATATCAGGAGATGATGCGCCGCATCCTGGGCGAATAAACGCACCGGGGAGAGCTGTATACCAACTCTCCCCCGTTTTCATTTCTCCCGTTTTCATTTCTGGAAACCAAATATTGGGGGTTCATATGGAGAACTATGAGCAAGGAAAGCTCCACGAAGAGTGCGGCATATTCGGAATCTACGCAAAGGACGGCATGAACGTCGCCTCCGCCTGCTACTACGGCCTGTACGCATTGCAGCACCGGGGTCAGGAGAGCTGCGGCATCGCAGTCAACGACGACGGCCTGATCGCCTGTCACAAGGATGTGGGCCTGATCAACGACGTGTTCACCGCAGAGGAGATCGCGCGCCTGTCCGCCGGACAGATGGCCATCGGCCACACCCGCTATGGCACCATGGGCGGCTCCGGCCGCACCAACGCCCAGCCGCTGGTGGTCAACCACGTCAAGGGCTGCATGGCGCTGGCCCACAACGGCGCGCTGACCAACGCCGCCGAGCTGCGCGAGGAGCTGGAGCTCCAGGGCTCCATCTTCCACATGACCAGCGACACCGAGGTCATCTCCTACATCATCACCAAGGAGCGCCTCACCAGCGGCTCCATCGAGGAGGCCGTATCCCGGGCGATGGACCGCCTGAAGGGCGCGTACTCGCTGGTGATCATGTCCCCCACCAAGCTGATCGCCGTGCGCGATCCCCACGGCTTCCGCCCGCTGTGCATCGGAAAACTGGGCGAAAACACGGTGTTCGCCTCGGAGACCTGCGCGCTGGACAGCGTGGGCGCGCACTTCGTACGGGACGTGGAGCCAGGCGAGATCGTGATCGTGGACAAGAATGGCATGCGCTCCGACCGCAGCCACGTAGGCATCGCCCCCAAGACCACCTGCATCTTCGAGTACCTCTACTTCGCCCGCCCGGACTCCGTGATCGACGGCTCCAGCGTGCACAACGCCCGCCTGCGTGCAGGCGCGCTGCTGGCCCTGGAGCACCCGGTGCAGGCGGACGTGGTGATCGGCGTGCCGGACAGCGGCATCGACGCGGCCATCGGCTACGCCCGGCAGAGCGGCATCCCCTACGGCATCGGCCTGATCAAGAACAAGTACATCGGCCGCACCTTCATCCAGCCCACCCAGTCCGACCGCGAGAACAAGGTGCGCATCAAGCTGAACCCCGTGGCCGAGGTGGTGCGGGGCAAGCGCGTGGTGATGGTGGACGATTCCATCGTTCGCGGCACCACCAGCGCCCGCATCGTGCGCCTGCTGCGGGAGGCCGGTGCGAAAGAGGTACACCTGCGCTCCTCCGCACCGGAGTTTCTGAACCCCTGCTACTTCGGCACCGACATCGACAGCCGCGAGAACCTGATCGCCTGCAACCACACGGTGGAGGAGATCGCGCAGATCATCGGCGTGGACTCCCTGGGCTTCTTAAGCCGCGAGGGCGTGACCAAGATTCCCGAAAATTCCAGCGGCTTCTGCGCCGCGTGCTTCACCGGCGACTACCCCTGCGAGCCGCCGAAGAACCCCGGAAAATCCAAATTTGAACGAAAGATTTCGGAGGGAAAAGAATCATGAAGAGCTTCAGCGAAAGCTACCGCAACGCCGGTGTGGACATCACCGCAGGCTACAAGTCCGTCGAGCTGATGAAATCCCACATCGCCCGCACCAACGTGCCCGGCGTGGTCTCCGGCATCGGCGGCTTCGGCGGCCTCTTTGCGCCCAACCTGACGGGCATGAAGGAGCCCGTGCTGGTCTCCGGCACCGACGGCTGCGGCACCAAGGTGAAGATGGCCATCCTGATGGACAAGCACGACACCATCGGCGTCGACGCCGTCGCCATGTGCGTCAACGACATCATCTGCTGCGGCGCAAAGCCCCTGTTCTTCCTGGATTACATCGCCTGCGGCAAGAACGTGCCGGAGAAGATCGCTTCTATCGTGGCCGGTGTGGCCGAGGGCTGCGTGCAGTCCGGCTGCGCGCTGATCGGCGGCGAGACCGCGGAGCATCCCGGCATGATGCCCGTGGAGGACTACGATCTGGCGGGCTTCGCCGTCGGCGTGGTGGACAAGGAGAAGATCATTGACAACGGCCGCATGCAGGCCGGCGACGTGGTGATCGCCCTCGCATCCTCCGGCATCCACTCCAACGGCTTCTCCCTCTGCCGCAAGGTGTTCGACATCGACAACAACAATCCCGCGCTCTACGTTCCCTGCGATGATCTTGGCGGCAGGACCATCGCCGAGACCCTGCTGACCCCCACGAAGATCTACGTCAAGAGCATCCTCGCGCTGATGGAGCAGGTGGACGTGAAGGGCGTGAGCCACATCACCGGCGGCGGCTTCTACGAGAACATCCCGCGCTCCATCCCCGACGGCCTGGGTGCGAAGATCGACAAGCGCGCCGTGCGCGTGCTGCCCATCTTCGACCTGATCGCAAAGACCGGCAACATCCCCGAGCGCGACATGTTCAACACCTTCAACATGGGCGTGGGCATGAGCGTGGTCGTGCCCGCCGCGCAGGTGGAACTGGCGCTGGAGATCCTGAGGGCAAACGGCGAGGACGCCTACGTCATCGGTGAGATCGTCGAATCGGAAGACAAGGTGATCCTGTGAGCAAGGCAAGAATCGCAGTATTCGTATCCGGCGGCGGCACAAACCTGCAGGCGCTGATCGACGCGCAGGTGGCGGGCAAGCTGCCCTCCGGTGAGATCGCGCTGGTGGTCTCCGACCACGAGGGCGTGTACGCGCTGGAGCGCGCCGCAAAGGCCAATATCCCCTCCGCCGTGATCGGAAAGCGCAATTACCCCGACCTGCACGAACGCACCGAAGCCCTGCATGCGGAGCTGAAAAACCATCGGATCGACATGATCGTGCTGGCGGGCTATCTGGGCATCGTGCAGCGCGAGACCGTGGAGCTGTACGAGGGCCGCATCATCAACATCCATCCCTCGCTGATCCCCTCCTTCTGCGGCATGGGCTACTACGGCCTGCACGTGCACGAGGCGGCGCTCAAGCGGGGCGTGAAGGTCACGGGTGCAACGGTGCACCTGGTGAACGCTGGCGTGGACGAGGGCCCGATCCTGCTTCAGAAGGCCGTGGAGGTGCTCCTCGGCGACACGCCGGAGCTTCTCCAGCGGCGGGTGATGGAGCAGGCCGAGTGGGTGCTGCTCCCCCAGGCCGCCGAAATGATCGCAAAGCAGATTGCAGACACAAAGGAGTGTTAACATGAAGAATCTCAGCAGCGCCGTGGGCGCGACCAGCTATCCGGGACGCGGCATTCTGATCGGCAAGAGCGCCGACGCGACGCGCGCCTTTCTGGCCTACTTCATCATGGGCCGCAGCGTCAATTCCCGCAACCGCGTGTTCGTCGAGGAGCCGGACGGCATCCGCACCGAGGCCTTCGATCCCTCCAGGATGGAGGATCCGAGCCTGATCATCTATCATCCCGTGCGCGTGATCGGCGACAAGACCATCGTCACCAACGGCGACCAGACCGATACCATCCGCGACCACATCCGCGCCGGCAGCGACTTCCACCGCGCCTGCACCACCCGAACCTTCGAGCCCGACGCGCCCAACTTCACCCCCCGCATCAGCGCCATGGTGGAGCGCGCGGACGGCGACTTCCGCCTGGAGATGAGCGTGCTGCGCTGCTGCGATCCCGAGACCGGCGCTGCGCTGCGCTCCTTCTTCGAGTACGACCGAGTGAAGCCCGGCTGCGCGCACTTCATCCACACCTATGCCCAGGATGGCAACCCCATCCCCTCCTTCACCGGTGAGCCGGAGTCCGTCATCATCGAGAGCGACTTTGCCGCCTTCTCCGATGAAATCTGGGCTTCCCTGAACCCGGACAACAAGGTGTCCCTGTGGACCCGCAGCATCGATCTCGCCACCGGCGCGTGCGAGAGCCGCATCTACAACAAGAACGCATAAGGAGGCGCAGTATCATGCAGGAGCTGGAACTCAAATACGGTTGCAATCCCAATCAAAAGCCCGCCCGCATCTTCATGGAGAATGGCGAACTGCCGGTGCAAGTATTGAACGGCCGCCCCGGCTACATCAACTTTCTGGACGCGCTGAACAGCTACCAGCTGGTAACCGAGCTGAAGGCCGCAACGGGTCTGCCCGCCGCCGCGTCCTTCAAGCACGTCAGCCCCGCAGGCGCTGCGCTGGGACTTCCGCTGGACGAGACCCTGCGCCGCATCTACTTCGTCGATCCCGATGCGGAGCTGTCCCCCATCGCCTGCGCCTACGCCCGTGCGCGCGGCGCCGACCGCATGTCCTCCTATGGCGATTTCGCCGCCCTGAGCGACGTGTGCGACGCGGCCACCGCGAAGCTGCTCGCCTGCGAGGTGTCCGACGGCGTGATCGCCCCCGGCTACACCGACGAGGCGCTCGAAATCCTCAAGTCCAAGCGCAAGGGCAACTACAACGTGCTCCAGATGGATCCCGCCTATGTCCCCGCCGAGATCGAGCGCAAGATGTGCTACGGCGTGACCTTCGAGCAGGGCCGCAACGCGCTGGTGATCGACGAAAACATGCTCAATAACCTGCCCACCGCGAACAAGAACCTGACCGCCGAGCAGAAGCGCGATTTGCTGGTGGCGCTCATCACCCTGAAGTACACCCAGTCCAACTCCGTCTGCTACGCCAAGGATGGTCAGGCCATCGGCGTGGGCGCGGGTCAGCAGAGCCGCATCCACTGCACCCGTCTGGCGGGCAACAAGGCCGACAACTGGCACCTGCGCCGCCATCCGAAGGTGCTGAATCTTCAGTTTGTGGAGGGCATCAGCCGCCCCGTGCGCGACAACACCATCGATGTCTACATCTCCGACGAGTGGGAGGACGTGCTGGGCAACGACGTATGGCAGCAGTTCTTCGCCGTGCGCCCCGAGCCGCTGACCCGTGAGGAGAAGAAGGAATTCCTCGCCACCGTCACCGACGTGGCGCTGGGCAGCGACGCCTTCTTCCCCTTCGGCGACAACATCGAGCGCGCCCGCAAGAGCGGCGTGACCTGCATCGCCCAGCCCGGCGGCTCCATTCGCGACGACAACGTGATCGAAACCTGCGACAAGTACGGCATCGCGATGGCCTTCACCGGCATCCGCCTGTTCCACCACTGATCGCATTCCCAGCCCGGAGGCGCGCATCCGCTGCGCTTCCGGCTTGCTGCGCAAAAACGCATCTTTGAATGAGGAGAATCAATATGAACATACTGGTTGTCGGCGGCGGCGGACGCGAGCACACGATCATCCGCAAGCTGCGTGAAAACCCGGAGGTCAATACCATCTACGCCCTGCCCGGAAACGGCGGCATCGCCCAGGACGCGACCTGCGTGCCCATTTCCGCCACGGCGATCGACGACATCGTAAAATTCGCCTCGGAGAACGCCATCGACTTCGCCGTGGTGGCCCCGGACGATCCGCTGGCCATGGGCTGCGTGGACCGTCTGCACGCCATCGGCATCCCCTGCTTCGGCCCGGAGGCCAAGGCCGCGCAGATCGAGGCCAGCAAAGTGTTCTCCAAGAACCTGATGAAGAAGTACGGCATTCCCACCGCGCGCTACGAGACCTTCTCCGATGCGGACGCGGCCATCGCCTACATCCGGCAGGGCAGCTTCCCCATCGTCATCAAGGCCGACGGTCTGGCGCTGGGCAAGGGCGTGCTGATCTGCGAGGACGAGCAGGCGGCCGTGGACGGCGTGCGCGCCATCATGCTGGACAAGCGCTTCGGCGACAGCGGCAACCACATCGTCGTGGAGGAGTTCCTCGAAGGCCCGGAGGTCTCCGTGCTGGCCTTCACCGACGGCAAGGTGGTCAAGCCCATGGTGTCCTCCATGGACCACAAGCGCGCCGGCGACCACGACACCGGCCTGAACACCGGCGGCATGGGTACCATCGCCCCCAACCCCTACTACACCCCCGCGGTGGCGGAGCGCTGCATGCAGGAGATCTTCCTGCCCACCATCGCCGCCATGAACGCCGAGGGACGCACCTTCCGCGGCTGCCTGTACTTCGGCCTGATGATCACCAAGGACGGCCCGAAGGTGATCGAGTACAACTGCCGCTTCGGCGATCCGGAAACCCAGGTGGTGCTGCCGCTGCTGAAGAGCGACCTCTTGACCATCATGCATGCCTGCGAAAACGGCACGCTGGATCAGACCGAGGTTGCGTTCTCCGACGGCGCAGCCTGCTGCGTGATTCTGGCCTCCGGCGGCTATCCGGAGAAGTACGAGAAGGGCAAGGAGATCACCCTGAATGACGCGGAATCCGCAGCCAACGTGCAGGTGTTCCACAGCGGCACGGCCCTGAAGGACGGCGCACTGGTCACCAACGGCGGCCGCGTGCTGGGCGTTACGGCCACCGCAGATGACCTCGGCAGCGCCATTCAGGACGCCTACGCCGCGGCGAAGAAGATCCGCTTTGAAGGCATGTTCATGCGCAGCGACATCGGTGCGCGCGCCATGCAGGCATGCAACAACGACTAAAGGAGCAGTACGCATGGTTTACAGAGTATTTGTTGAAAAGCGCCCCGGCTTCGACCACGAGGCCCACGCGACCCTGAAGGACATCCGCTCCTTCCTGCGCATCCCCCAGCTCACCGGCCTGCGCCTGCTAAACCGCTACGACGTGGAGGGCCTGGACGAGAATCTGTTCCGCAAGAGCATCCCCACCGTGTTCTCCGAGCCCCAGGCCGATCAGGTCTACGATGCGCTGCCCGAGGGCGGCGACTGGGTGCTGGCGGCGGAG
>SFNY01000045.1 GCA_004554085.1 Clostridiales bacterium
GGCGCGCAGGTCGCCTGCGGCTTCGGCACCTGCTACGAGGCGCTGATGAAGATCGGCATCTCCGGCAACGACCGCGTGCTGGTCACCGGCCTGGGCCCGGTGGGTCTGGCTACGCTGATGCTGGCCAAGGCCATGGGCTGCGACAAGACCATCGGCTGCGACGTGAACGAGGAGCGCATGCAGCTGGCCAAGGATCTGGGCCTTGCCGACTACGTGTTCAACTCCATGGACCCCGAGGAGTGCCAGAAAAAGATCATGGAGGTCACCGACGGCTACGGCTGCGAGCGCGCCATTGACTGCTCCGCCAACAACGCCGCCCGCGCCATGGCGATCCGCTGCACCCGCGAGTGGGGCAAGATGGCCATGGTCGGCGAGGGCAACGACGTCACCTTCAACCCCTCCCCGGACATCATGCACGGCTCGCTGTGGCGCATGGAGGAGCTGGTGGAGCACCTGGTGCGCTGGGGCATCCACCCGGACAAGCTCATCACCCACCGCTTCCCGCTGGAGCGCGCCGACGAGGCCTACGCCCTCATGGCGTCCGGCAAGTGCGGCAAGGTTTCCATCACCTACGACGACTGATTTACATGAAAATGGAGCTGTTTCAAACTATGGTTGGTTTGAGACAGCTCCTTGATTTTAGGGCGGGATGGGGGCATCCCGCCCTACGACTATTGGGGGTTGCATCAAGCTTGAGTCGTTTGAGACAGCCGCTTTTGCAGAATGGCTTATTCGATCAGGCCGTGCTCGCGGTACATGGAGAGCATGCTCTGGTACATCAGCTTGTTGCCCATGAGCTGGCGGAAGGTCACGGTCTTGGTTTTGCCCTCCGCGCGGAGGACAGCCATTTTCTGCTCGATGGCCGTATATTCCGCCTGAATCTCCTGAAGCATGCACTCGAAGCGTTCCTCGCGTTCGGACATGGTGTTCACCTCATTGAACCCGCTCACAGGCCCAGGAAGGCCAGCAGCGCATTCAGCTCCGTGAAGTCGCCCACCAGCACGTCCGCGCCTGCCTTGACCAGCCGTCCGCGCTTGACCTCGTTCACGCCGCAGCGATGCTCCTCGTCCGTGGCCGTACCCACCGTGCGCGCGCCGATGGACGCGCCCAGTGCAATCTCCACCTTGCCGTCGCCGAACACCGCCACGTCCGCGCCGGAGAGGCCCTCCTTCTCCACCAGGTCGCGCAGTACCTTCTCCTTGGAGCAGCTCTCCACGCCCAGCGGCGCGCCCGCGATGCGGTCGAAGTAGCCGTCCACGCCCAGCGCAGCCGCCTCGCGGTGCACGTCGGGGTCATCGGTGCCGCTGGCCACGAAGATGCGCACGCCGTGCGCCTTCAGCGCCTTCAGAAAGGCCTCGCTGCCCGCGATCAGGTAGTTCTCCCGATCAACTGCGCCGGATTCCAGCCGCTTCAGGCGGTCGTTGACTGTCTCCATCAGGCGGCGGTTGTACTCGGCCTTGTACCACCAGGGATCGTCGCTCATGCCGTCGTTCGGGCGCTCCTGCTGGACGCGCTGGGCAAGCCACTTCATCTGAAGGATGGTCTGGATGCCGGTGGATTCGTCGATGTAGGCGTCCACCTCGGCCTCAAGCGCCGCGTCGTAGGGTTCGCCGTGGCCGGAGATCATCTCCAGCATCAGCGGCCGCATCACCGCCTCCCAGCCGTAGCGCAGCGTGGAGACCGTGCCGTCAAAGTCGAACAGCGCCGCGCGAATGGGCGTTGCGAGCTGTCTTTTGTGAAGCAATTCCATGTTGTCGAACCCTCCGTCCGAATGTTTTGCTGGGAACATTGTATATCACAATCCATACGCGTGTCAACCACGCAGTCTATACAAAACGCCGCACTCGAAATTGAGTGCGGCTTCTGGCGTCCCCGGCGCGATTCGAACGCGCGGCCTTCCGCTTAGGAGGCGGACGCTCTATCCGGCTGAGCTACGGAGACAGGCGCATGCACCAGCATGCGCATTTATTATGCCACGAATGGAGCCGCTTGTCAAGCCGGGGATTGTTGCGTTTCGCGCGTTCCGGAGGGAAATTCTGCCGGGGAAAACTGCATAATGCGTTAAACTTTTATAAGCCACAAAAAGACTATGGATGTGGGTGCAAAAAAGTGGTATAATAATATAGTAGGAAAAATATTTTGAACGCGCCGGACGTGCGCTTGGACAGAGGTTGAAATCATGCATAACGAAAATCATTATGACGAGAGCCAAATCCAGGTTCTGGAAGGCCTGGAAGCGGTTCGCCGCCGCCCGGGAATGTACATCGGCTCCACGGACGAGCGGGGACTTCACCATCTGGTATATGAAATTGTGGACAACGCCATCGATGAGGCGCTGGCCGGCTTCTGCGACCACATCGAGGTGACGCTGGAGAAGGACGGCAGCGTGACGGTGCAGGACAACGGCCGCGGCTTCCCCGTGGGCATCCATCCCAAGATGGGCCGCCCGGCGGTGGAGGTGTGCCTGACGGTGCTGCACGCGGGCGGCAAGTTCGGCGGCGGGGGATACAAGGTCTCCGGCGGCCTGCACGGCGTGGGCGCATCTGTGGTCAACGCCCTCTCCAGCCACCTGCAGGTCAAGGTCTATCAGGACGGCAAGGTCTACCAGCAGGAGTACGAGCGCGGCAAGATCCTCTACGACCTGAAGATCGTGGGGGAGGCCGGCGAGCGCACCGGCACCACCATCCGCTTCAAGCCCGACGTCAAGACCGGCGAGAACCCGGAGCCCGGCATCTTCGAGACCGGCGAGTTCCAGTTTGAGACGCTCAAGACCCGCTTCCGGGAGATGGCCTTCCTAAACAAGGGCGTGCGCATCACGCTGACCGACCTGCGCGTGGAGCCCACCCACACCCAGTCCTGGCACTACGAGGGCGGCATCGTGTCCTTCGTGGAATATCTGAACAAGCACAAGGAGCCGCTGTTCAAGCCGCCGATCTACATTGAGGGCGTGAAGAACGGCACCACCGTGGAGGTCGCACTCCAGTGGAACGACAGCTTCAACGAGAGCGTGTTCACCTTCGCAAACAACATTCACACGCCCGAGGGCGGCACCCATCTGGCGGGCTTCCGCAACGCCCTGACCCGCGTGATCAACGACTACGGCCGCAAGACCGGCATGCTCAAGAGCAACGACCAGAACCTCTCCGGCGAGGACGTGCGCGAGGGCCTGGCTGCCATCGTGTCGGTCAAGCTGGTGGAGCCACAGTTCGAGGGCCAGACCAAGACCAAGCTGGGCAATTCCGAGGTGCGTCCGCTGGTGGACGGCCTGGTGTCTGACAAGCTGGCCACCTACTTCGAGGAGAACCCCGCCGCCGCGCGCGCGGTGCTGGACAAATGTCTGGCTGCGGCGCGCGCACGCGAGGCCGCCCGCAAGGCCCGCGACCTGACCCGCAGAAAGACGGCGCTGGAGTCCGCCTCCCTGCCGGGCAAGCTGGCGGACTGCTCCGAGCGCGATCCCAGCAAGTGCGAGATCTTCCTCGTCGAGGGCGACTCCGCAGGCGGCAGCGCCAAGTCCGGCCGCGACCGCCACTTCCAGGCGATCCTGCCCCTGCGCGGCAAGATCCTGAACGTGGAAAAGACCCGCATGGACAAGGCGCTGGGCAACCAGGAGATCAAGGCCATGATTACGGCCTTCGGCGGCGGCTTCGGTGCGGACTTCGACGAGAGCAAGCTGCGCTACCACCGCATCGTGTGCATGACGGACGCCGATGTGGACGGCAGCCACATCCGCATCCTGATGCTCACCTTCTTCTACCGCTTCATGCCCAAGCTGATCGAAAACGGCTACGTGTACATCGCACAGCCGCCGCTGTACAAGGTCACTAAGGGCAAGTTCATGCAGTACGTGTACTCCGACGCGCAGCTCCAGAAGGTGCTGGACGAGCTTGGCCGCGACACCAAGGCCGAGATTCAGCGCTACAAGGGCCTGGGCGAGATGAGCGCGGAGCAGCTCTGGGAGACCACCATGAACCCGGAGACCCGCATCATGTACCGCGTGGAGCTCAAGGACGCCATCGCTGCCGACGAGCTGTTCACGTTGCTGATGGGCGATCAGGTGGAGCCCCGCAAGGAGTTCATCGAGCAGAACGCCAAGCTGGTCGCAGACCTCGACATTTAAGGCAAGGGAGGAAGAGACATCGTGGCTGATGAAAAGAATATCGGTACCCTGCTTCCTCTGGACGTCGAGGAAGAACTGAAAAAATCCTTTATCTCCTATGCGATGGCGGTCATCGTGACCCGCGCGCTGCCCGACGTGCGCGACGGTCTGAAGCCGGTGCATCGCCGCATCCTGTACTCCATGTCCGAGCTGGGCTACACCCCGGACAAGCCCTACCGCAAGTCCGCGCGCATCGTGGGCGACGTGCTCGGCAAGTACCACCCCCACGGCGACAGCTCCGTCTACGACGCGATGGTGCGCCTGGCGCAGGACTTCTCCATCCGCTACATGCTGGTGGATGGCCAGGGCAACTTCGGCTCCGTGGACGGCGACGGCGCGGCTGCGATGCGTTACACCGAGGCCCGCATGTCCAAGCTCTCGCTGGAGATGGTGCGCGACATCGACAAGGAGACCGTCGACTTCTACCCGAACTTCGACGAGACGCTGATGCAGCCCGCCGTGATGCCCAGCCGCTACCCGAACCTGCTGGTCAACGGCTCCTCCGGTATCGCTGTCGGCATGGCCACCAACATTCCGCCCCACAACCTTGGCGAGGTGGTGGATGCGGTGGTGTACATGATCGACCACCCGGATTGCTCGGTGGACGACCTGATGCAGTTCGTCAAGGGCCCGGATTTCCCCACCGGCGGCGTGATTCTGGGCAAGCGCGGCATCTACGACGCGTACCACGAGGGCCGCGGCCGCATCATCGTGCGCGCCAAGAGCGAGATCGAGGAAATTAGCGGCAACCGCCAGCGCATCGTCGTGACCGAGATCCCCTACATGGTCAACAAGGCGCGCCTGATCGAGAAGATCGCTGAGCTGGTGCACGAAAAGACCGTGGACGGCATCTCCGACATCCGCGACGAGTCCGACCGCGACGGCATGCGCATCGTCATCGACCTCAAGCGCGACGTCAACGCCAACATCGTGCTCAATTACCTCTACAAGCACACCCAGCTGCAGGACACCTTCGGAGCAATCATGCTGGCACTGGTGGACGGCGAGCCGAAGATTCTGTCGCTCAGGCAGATCATCCACCACTACATCGAGCACCAAGAGGACGTAATCCGCCGGCGCACGCAGTACGACCTGAACAAGGCCGAGGCCCGCAGCCACATTCTGGAGGGCCTGATCATCGCCCTGGACAACATCGACGAGGTCGTGCGCATGATCCGCGCCTCCCGCACCGCGCAGGAGGCCAAGACGGGCCTGATGGAGCGCTTCGGATTGTCTGACCGTCAGGCACAGGCCATTCTGGACATGCGCCTGCAGCGCCTGACCGGCTTGGAGCGCGACAAGATCGAGGCCGAGTACGCCGAGCTGCAGAAGCTGATCGCCTACTACCGGGCGGTTCTGGCGGACGAGAAGCTGGTGCTGGGCATCATCCGCGATGAGATTCTGGAGATTCGCGACAAGTTTGCCGACGAGCGCCGCACCGAAATCTCCGCCCTCGACGGCGAGATCGACATGCTCGATCTGATCGAGGAGGAGGACATGGTGGTCACCATGACCCACTACGGCTACGTCAAGCGCCTGCCCAAGACCACCTACCGCGCCCAGCGCCGCGGCGGCAAGGGCGTGATCGCCACCACCACCCGCGAGGAGGACTTCGTGGAGCAGATGTACGTCACCTCCACCCACGATCCCATCCTGTTCTTCACGAACAGGGGCCGCGTGTACCAGATGAACTGCTACGAGATTCCCGAGGCCGGGCGCACCGCCCGCGGCACCGCCATCGTAAACCTCCTGCAGCTGTCTCCGGGCGAGAAGGTCACCACCATGCTGCCCTTCCCGGCGGAGAAGTCGGAGGGCACCTATCTGGTCATGGCCACCCGCAAGGGCACGATCAAGCGCACCGAGCTGAGCGAGTTCATGAACCTGCGCCGCGCGGGCCTGATCGCCATCGTGCTGCGGGACGACGACGAGCTGATCGGCGTGCGCCGCACCGAGGGCGACAGCGACATTCTGGTGGGCACCCGCGACGGCATGTCCATCCGCTTCCACGAGAGCGACATGCGCCCCATGGGCCGCAGCGCCATGGGCGTGCGCTCCATCGATCTGGACGAGGGCGACGAGGTCATCGACGTGGCCTTCGTGGAGGAGGGCGCGCAGGTGCTCTCCATCACCGAGAACGGCTACGGCAAGCGCACCGACATCGACGAATACCGCCTGCAGCAGCGCGGCGGCAAGGGCATCAAGGCCATGAACCTCACCGAGAAGACGGGCAACCTGGCGGCGCAGCTGCTGGTGCACGACGGTGAGGATCTGCTGCTGATCACCAGCGACGGCACCGTGATTCGCACACCGGTGAACAGCATCTCCGTGCTGGGCCGCAACACCCAGGGCGTGCGCCTGATGCGAGTGGGGGAGGACAGCAAGGTCGTCTGCGTGGCCCGCGCCGAGCCGGAACCCGAGGAGGAGCCAGATAACGACGTGGAGATTGAAGCCACCGAAGAAACGGAGACCGGCAGCGACCTCGACATGAATGTTGAAGAAGCGCCTGCGGAACCCGACGAGGGAATCTGATCCTTCGGAATGGATGAAAAAGGGTTGCCCCGACAGAACAGAAAAGTTCGTCGGGGCAACCCTGATTTTTGGTATGCTAGGTTCTGTTGCACAGTGTCAATCGCTGTGCTTGCGGTTCAGAATTTTCCGCACCCCCGCAAATCGACGCACGGACTGCGGCTGCGGGACGGGTTCGTCCAGCAGCCAGGGCAGGCGGATTCCGTACACGCTGAGCGTGAAGTAGTCGCCGGTCTGCTCGTTCGGCGCAAGGAAGCCGTCGTGAACGGCGACGCTCACAGGAATGGCCTCCGCGAGATCAAATTCACATTCGCCCATCGCTTCCACACGCCCGCAGACGGTGTAATCCAGCTCGAAGTATTCGATGCTGGCGCCCTCCTCCGAACTCGACGCTTCGTCGGGTCGCGCGACGTCCACGCCAAAGTCGCGCAGGAAGGCGTCCAGCTTCGGGAAGTGCTTCTGAATTCCGGCATAGAGGTTCCGGCAGCAGGAGCAGTCGCAGAGGCTGTGACTCTCATAGTATGCCCGCGTTGCCGGAAGATCCACACGGAAGCGGTAGCCGTCTCGCTCGATGATCGTCATTTGTTCAGACCTCCACAATGTGAAACGCCGCCGCCCTTCCCAGACGGTTCATCACCGCCAGGCCGATACCCTCGGCCTCCACGGCTTCGGAGAGGATCACGTCCGCGCCCAGCGCATCCGCGTCCCGCAGCGCCCCGAAGACCACGTGGGCCATGCCGGCGGCGTCCTGTCCCAGGGACTCTCGGCGGCGGTCGCCGTAGCGCGAAAGGCTGCCCTCCAGCGCCAGAATCAGCGGGCGGTGGCCGTCGCGCTCCGCCTGGTCGTAGGTCTCGCAGATGGCCTCGATTACGCGCTCGGGTTCGCCGTGGAAGATGGTCAGCTGGCCCGCCGGGGCGTAGTGGCGGTACTTCATGCCCGGGGAGCGGGGGCGCTCGTCCTCACGAAGGGGCCGCATCACGGCGGAATCCACGACGCAGTCGCCGCAGACCTGCGCGATCTGCTCCCGGGTGACTCCGCCGGGGCGCAGGATGCGCGGCACGTCGCCGGTCATGTCCACCACGGTGGACTCCACGCCCACGTCGCAGGCCCCGCCGTCCAGAATCAGCGGGATGCGGCCGTCCATGTCCTCGAACATGTGGGCGGCAGTGGTGGGGCTGGGTCGACCGGAGCGGTTGCCGCTGGGCGCGGCGATGGGACAGCCTGCCGCGCGGATCAGCGCCCGCGCAATCGGATGGGACGGCATGCGCACGGCCACGGTGTTCAGTCCGCCGGTGGTGCGCAGGGGCACGCGGTCGGACTTCGGGAAGATCAGCGTCAGCGGCCCCGGCCAGTACGCGGCCATCAGCGCGCGGGCGGCGGGGGAGGGCTCCACGGCGATCAGCGGCCGCAGTTCCTCCACATCGTCGATGTGCACGATCAGCGGATTGTCGCCGGGGCGGCCCTTCGCCTCAAAGATGGAGGCCACGGCCTCCGGGTTCAGCGCGTCCGCGCCCAGCCCGTACACCGTCTCGGTGGGGATGCCCACCAGCTTGCCCTCGCGGATCAGGCTTGCTGCTTCCTGTAGGGCGGATTCATCCGGCTTCAATACGCGGGTGTTCAAGGAAATCGCCTTCTTTATGCGTCAGTTTTCGTTTTTCAGCAGGGCGGTCTGCTCGGCGAGGGTCAGCGCGTCGATGATCTCGTCCAGATCGCCATTGATGATGCTGTCAATCTTGTACAGCGTAAGTCCGATGCGGTGATCGGTCACGCGGCCCTGGGGGAAGTTGTAGGTGCGGATGCGCTCGGAGCGGTCGCCGGTGCCGATCTGGCCCTTGCGCTGGTCGGCGTATTCGCTCTGCTGCTTCTGCCGCTGCATGTCGTACAGGCGCGTCTTGAGCACCTGCATGGCGCGCTCGCGGTTCTGAATCTGGCTGCGCTGGTCCTGGCTGGTGACCACCAGCCCGGTGGGGATGTGGGTGATGCGCACGGCGGAGTCGGTGCGGTTGACGTGCTGTCCGCCCGCGCCCGACGCGCGGTAGGTGTCGATGCGCAGGTCGCCCATGTTGATCTCGATCTCCACGTCGCCCGCCTCGGGCAGCACCGCCACCGTGGCGGTGGAGGTGTGGATGCGGCCGGAGGATTCGGTCACAGGCACGCGCTGCACGCGATGCACGCCGGATTCGTACTTCAGCTTCTGAAACACATTCTTGCCGGAGATCAGCGCCACGCTCTCCTTCACGCCGCCCAGCTCCGTGGAGCCGTCCTCGATGAGCTCGGTCTTCCAGCCGTGGGCGTCGGCGTAGTGCAGGTACATGCGCAGCAGCTCCGCCGCAAACAGCCCGGCCTCGTCGCCGCCCGCACCCGCGCGCACCTCCAGCACGGCGTTCTTGTGGTCGTCCGGGTCCTTGGGCAGCAGTGCGATGCGCGCCTGCTGGGTCTTGTCCTCCAGGCGCGCGCGCAGCTCCACAAGCTCCTCCTCCGCCATTTCCCGCATGTCGGGGTCGGCAAGCAGCTCCTCCGCGGCGGCGATCTCCTCCCGCAGGCGGCGGTGTTCCACCGCGATGGCGTTCAGCTCCTCGAGATCCGCGTGCTCACGGATCAGCCGCGTAAACAGCGCGCTGTCCGAGATGACCTCGGGCAGCGTGATGCGGATGGACAGCTCCTCAAAGCGGCCCTCGATGCTCTCCAGTTGGCGGGCGATGCGCTCCTGCGCGTTGTAAGAAAGTTCCGGCATCGGTTCCAAATCCCTTCTGATGGTTGATGTCAATTGCAGCGCGCCCAGACGATGCGCTCGATTCCGTTCAGGTCCTTCAGCACGCCCGAGGCCTTGCAATCCAGACCCGCGCGCACCATGCGCAGCACGTCCGGCGCTTCGCCCTCGCCCACCTCCAGATAGAGGCTGCCGAGCGGATTCAGGTGGTCGGCGGCCCCGGCGGCGATTCTGCGGTAGAAGTCCAGGCCGTCCAGGCCGCCGTCCAGCGCCATGGCGGGCTCAAACTGGACTTCCCGCTGGAGCGAGGCCATCTCGCTGGCGCGAATGTAGGGCGGGTTCGAGACGATGAGGTCGAATTTCTCCCTGCCGACGGCCTCGAACAGGTCGCCGTGGCGGATGCTGACCTCCACCTCCAGCGCGTGGGCGTTCTTCTTCACGACCTCCAGCGCGCCGGTGCTCAGATCGCTCAGCGTGACCTCCGCGCCGGGCACCAAGCTCTTGATGGACAGCCCGATGGCGCCGCTGCCCGCGCACAGGTCCAGTACCCGGGGACGCTTCTTCGTCTGCAAATCCACGATCACGGCCTCCACCAAGGTTTCGGTGTCCTGGCGGGGGATCAGCACGCGCTTGTCCACGTATAGCTTGAGTCCCATGAAGTCCGCCCGCTGTAGGATGTACTGCACCGGCTCGCCCTGCATGCGGCGGCTGAGATATGCGTTCATTACGTCCAGCTGCTTCGGATTCAGGGCGTTGTGCCCCTCAAAGCGCAGCTCCGTGGGCGACATGCGCAGCGCATCCTCGGCAATCCAGCGCGCATCCACGCCCGGGTCCGGACAGCCGGACTCCGCAAGCTCCTCCGTCGCGCTCCGAAGCCATTCAGCGATGGTCAATTGTCCGTCACCTCTTCATCGATTTCACCCAGCGCCGCACGGAATGCGCACAGTGCAACCTCCATGACCTGCGAATGGGGCTCCAGCGTCGTCATATGCTGGATCAGGTCGATGGGTGCGCGCAGGATGCGGGTGGCCCAGTTCAGCTCCGCAGCCTCCAGCGCGGAGAAGGGCTCGTTCAGCACCGCCGCCACGCCCAGCAGGATCGCCAGCCGCGCGGCCAGCGTGAGCAGCACGCCGTCGGTGCGGATCCAGGAGAACAGGATCATCGAAACGATCATCACGCAGATTAGAAACGCAGCTTCGCTGCGGCGGGTGCAGTTGGGATACTCCATGGCGTTTTCCAGCGTCAGCGCGCCGCGGCGCTCGTAGCAGTTCGTCGCCCGGTTGATGGCGCAGCGGTACATCAGCATGCGCCGGAATATGCGCAGATGGCAGCCGAAGCCGATCGCCAGCAGAAAGCCGAAGATGCGCACGGCGCACACGACGCCGTTGACGGCGGCGCGGGTGAGATTGGCGTAGTTCAGCAGGAAGGCCTCCGCACCCAGGGGCGCGGCGTACATGCACACGGCCGCGATCAGGAGCAGAAGAATCGCGTCGATCCAGGCGGCGATGCGCTGGGGATGCACGCCCAGCAGCTTTGCGATGCTGCGCTCAACGCCCGTGCCCCGAACCACCTGCTGCGGCTCCAGCTCCGAGGACTCGCTGAGGCCGTCGAAGAAGCGGTGGATATCCCGCAGCATGCGAACCGCGCCCCGCAGCAGCGGGATGCGCATCAGCGTGCGCAGCAGCACACGGGGCTCCCTGCGCATGCGCACGGAGATGTCCTTGTTTGCGTTGCGCACCGCGAACACGGTGTACTTGCCCACCTCCAGCCGCACGCCCTCCGCGACGGGCGTTCCGCCAAAGCGCCTGAGCTTCGCCATGCCATCGCCTCCCTGGAACAAAAGATTTGCTATAAAATAGGAAAAAGAAAAGCAGACCGCGCGCATTTGCCGGTCTGCTGAAATGTCGCATGCGCGCGCATAGACAGGCAAAGCACCGGACGGCAGGCCGCCCCGGTGCTTTTGATCTGACTACATGCCGTAGCGCTTCTTGAAGCGGTCGACGCGTCCGCCGGTATCAACCAGCTTCTGCTTGCCGGTGTAGAAGGGATGGCACTTAGAGCAGATATCTACGCGCAGCTCCTTCTTCACGGAACCCGTTTCAAAAGTCTCGCCGCAAACGCAGCGAACGATTGCCTTGCCGTAATTCGGATGGATTTTCTCTTTCATGGATTTTCACCTCACTCTAACCGGACTGTCAGATCTCCGGCGTATCTGGCATCCGATTAATCACGCAACTGAAATTATAGCATAAATCGCCCCCCAATTCAACCACTTTTGCATGTTTTTACATATGATTTGCGAATGGTTGGACGCATGAAAGCTGCTTCCGCATGAAAAGCTGTACGCGGAGCATGCATTTTTCGGCCCTGCGGACAAAAACAGAAAATTAACATCGAAATTGAGGGGCAGACGGTTGACAAAATTCCGTGGCGGCGATAAACTATACCCAGACGTTAGCACTCGAGCCTATTGAGTGCTAACAGCCTCCAGGGAGCGGCGAACGCCGCAAGCGGGTTTGCGATTCTATGTGCGGAGAGGAGGACAATCCGATGCAAATGGACGAACGAAAGTTTCTGATCCTGCAGGCCATCATCGACGACTACATCACCACGGCGATGCCCGTCGGATCCAGAACCATCTCCCGCAAATCCGGCGTTGGCTTTTCGCCGGCGACGATTCGCAATGAGATGTCCGATCTGGAGGAGCTGGGCTATCTGGATCAGCCGCACACCTCTGCGGGGCGCGTTCCCTCGAACAAAGCCTACCGCCTGTACGTGGACCGGCTGATGAAGGTCGGCAAGCTCTCCAACGACGAGCGGGAGCGCATGCACGACTACATGCAGGCGCGCAGCGCGCAGGTGGACGGCGTGATCCGATCCGCGGCCCAGGTGCTGGCGGATGCGACGCGGTACACCTCGGTGATCGTGGCTCCCCAGCTGGGCAGGCTGCGCATCCGGCACATCCAGCTGGTTCCCGTGGCGGAATGCACGGCGCTGATGATCATTGTGACGAATCTGGGCATCGTAAAGGATGTGGTGATCCGGGTTCCCGAGGGACTGGACGCGGACGACCTCTACTCCATCTCCCGGATGCTCACCGAGCGGCTGGCGAACAAGTCGCTGGACGCGGTGCGCCAGACCTTCTCCGAACTCCTGCGCGACGCGGACAACAACCGCAAGCTGATGGGCGAGGCCCTGCGGGTGATCGAAAAGAAGATCGAGGAGGAGGATTCCTCCGACGTGGTGGTGGGCGGCAGCTCCATGCTGCTGAACTACCCCGAGTACAGCGACGTGGAGAAGGCCAAGAGCTTCCTGGCCGTGCTGGAATCCAAGGACAAGCTGCGAAGGTTGATGAACCGCTCCGGCGGCATGGAGGTGACCATCCGCATCGGCGCGGAGAACGACGTTCCGGAGATGAGCGACTGCTCCATCGTCACCGCAGAGTACCGCGTTGGCGATCAGGCCAGCGGCACGCTGGGCATCATCGGTCCCACGCGCATGAACTACAACCGGGTGATCCCGGTGCTGGAGTTCATGGGGCGCGCGATGACCGAGCTGCTCACCAACCGCAAGGCATAAAATATCGGGCCGGAGGATGCTTCCCGGCGAAAGGACAGAGAAATGAAGAAAAAGGACAATCAGAACCCGACGGCCGCCGAGGATCAGGCGACGGAAACCGTAAATGCGGCGGAGTCCGTGACCGAGGAGGCCCAGCAGGGCGCGGAGAACCAGGGCGAGGCCACCATCGAGCAGTGGCAGGCTGCGCTGGAGACCGCCGTGGCCCAGCGGGACGAGTACCTCGATTCCCTGCGCAGAACCCAGGCGGACTTCCAGAACTTCAAGCGCCGCAACCAGACCGCCCGCGCGGATGGCTACGAGGACGGCGTGCGCGAGGCCATCGCGGCGATGCTGCCCAGCATCGACAACCTGGAGCGCGCGCTGGACGCCGCCGACAAGGCCGGTGTGAACGATGGTCTGACCGACGGCGTGCGCATGACGCTGGGTTCGCTGCTGGACGGCCTGAAGCGCTTCGGCTTCGAGGAGGTTCCCTCCCTGGGTGAGCAGTTCGATCCTGAACTGCACAACGCGGTGATGCGCGAGGCCGGCGACGAGCCCGGCAAGATTCTGGAGGTGTTCCAGAAGGGCTACCGGGTGAAGGACAAGATCATCCGCTACGCGATGGTCAAGGTTTGCGCCGAGTAAGGCGCATGAGCAAACTTCTTCTCACAGAGAAGTTTCATATAAATGGAAATCCAATTCTAATCGGAAATCAACCAGAACATTCAGGAGGATATAGTTATGAGCAAGATTATCGGCATTGACCTTGGTACCACCAATTCCTGCGTCGCTGTCATGGAAGGCGGCGAACCCGTTGTTATCGCAAACGCTGAAGGCGGACGCACCACGCCCTCCGTCGTGGCCTTCGCCAAGAACGGCGAGCGCCTGGTCGGCCAGGTCGCAAAGCGTCAGGCCGTCACCAACCCGGAGCGCACCATCATCTCCATCAAGCGCCACATGGGCACCGATTATAAAGTGAAGATCGACGATAAGGCGTACACCGCCCCCGAGATCAGCGCAATGATCCTGCAGAAGCTGAAGGCGGATGCGGAGAGCTACCTGGGCGAGACCGTGACCGAGGCCGTCATCACCGTCCCGGCTTACTTCTCCGACTCCCAGCGCCAGGCCACCAAGGACGCGGGCCGCATCGCTGGTCTGGAAGTCAAGCGCATCATCAACGAGCCCACCGCGGCGGCGCTGGCCTACGGCCTGGACAAGGGCGACGCCCACAAGATCCTGGTCTACGACCTGGGCGGCGGCACCTTCGACGTCTCCCTGATGGAGGTCGGCGACGGCATTTTCGAGGTTCTGGCCACCGGCGGCGACACCCATCTGGGCGGCGACGACTTCGACCAGCGCCTGATCGACTACATCGCGGACGAGTTCAAGAAGGAGAACAACATCGACCTGCGTCAGGACCGCATGGCCCTGCAGCGCCTGAAGGAGGCCGCTGAGAAGGCCAAGATCGAGCTGTCCGGTCTGATGAGCGTCAACGTCAACCTGCCCTTCATCACTGCCGACGCAACCGGCCCGAAGCACCTGGACGTGACCATCACCCGCGCGAAGTTCAACGAGCTGACTGCGGATCTGGTGGAAAAGACCATTGGCCCGATGAACCAGGCCATGCGCGACGCAGGCGTTTCCGCCAGCGAGATCGACAAGGTCATCCTGGTCGGCGGCTCCACCCGCATCCCGGCGGTGCAGGAGGCCGTGCAGCGCATCACCGGCAAGGAGCCCTACAAGGGAATCAACCCCGATGAGTGCGTGGCAGTGGGCGCAGCCATTCAGGGCGGCGTGCTCGGCGGCGACGTGAAGGACATCGTGCTGCTGGACGTGACTCCCCTGTCCCTGGGCATTGAGACCCTGGGCGGTGTGTTCACCCGCCTGATCGAGCGCAATACCACCATCCCGGTCAAGCAGACGCAGGTATTCTCCACCGCAGCCGACGGCCAGACCAGCGTGGACGTGCACGTGCTGCAGGGCGAGCGCGAGATGGCTGCCTACAACAAGACCCTGGGCCGCTTCCAGCTGACCGGCATCGCTCCGGCGCCGCGCGGCGTGCCGCAGATCGAGGTCACCTTCGACATCGACGCAAACGGCATCGTGCACGTTTCCGCCAAGGATCTGGGCACCGGCAAGGAGCAGTCCATCGCCATCACCGCTTCCTCCAACATGAGCGAGGAGGAGATCAAGAAGGCCGTGGACGAGGCTGAGAAGTACGCCGCCGAGGACAAGGCCAACAAGGAGAAGATCGAGACCCTGAACCAGGCCGACAGCCTGATCTATCAGACCGAGAAGACCATCAAGGATCTCTCCGACAAGATGGACCCCGCCGACAAGGCCATGCTGGAGAGCGAGATCGAGGCCTTCAAGAAGGTGCGCGAGACTGGCGACGCGGATCAGATCAAGCCCGCCATGGAGGAGTTCTCCAAGAAGACCTACGACGTGTTCGGCAAGATCTACCAGGCCCAGGCTGCCCAGCAGCAGGCCGGCGATCCCAATGCCAACGGCGGCGCAAACGTCAACGACGACGGCACCGTGGACGCGGAGTTCACCGAATAAAGCTTTCGCCTGTAAACCGATGGGGCAGGGTGCGACCCTGCCCTTCGGCCGTAACGGGCCATCGATCGGCAAATTGTAAACGAGAAGAAGGGTGACATATGGCTAAAAGAGACTATTATGAGGTTCTGGGCGTAGACAAAAATGCGGACGACGCCGCGATCAAGAAGGCGTACCGCACCCTCGCCAAGAAGAACCATCCCGATGTCAACCCGGGCGACAAGGAAGCGGAGGAACGCTTCAAGGAGATCAACGAGGCCTATCAGGTGCTGTCCAACCCGCAGAAGCGCGCGCAGTACGACCAGTTCGGCCACGACGGCCCTCAGGGCTTTGGCGGCGGCGGTTACAGCGACTTCAGCGGCTTCAGCGGCGGCGGATTTGGCGGCTTCGAGGACATCTTCTCCAGCTTCTTCGGCGGTGGCATGGGCGGTTCCCAGCGCAACGGCCCGGTTCCGGGCGACGATCTGCGCTATGACCTGACCATCACCCTGGAGGAGGCGGCCTTCGGCTGCGAGAAGGAGATCAACCTGGTGCGGGACGAGGAGTGCCCCGAGTGCCACGGCAGCGGCGCGAAGCCTGGCAGCAAGGTGGAGACCTGCTCCACCTGCAACGGCACGGGCCAGGAGCGCGTGGTGCAGAACACCCCCTTCGGGCGCATCCAGAACGTGCGCACCTGCTCCAAGTGCCGGGGCAGCGGCAAGATCATCACCGAGCCCTGCCAGAAGTGCCACGGGCGCGGCAAGGTGCGCGTGAGCAAGCGCAAGACCGTGAAGGTGCCGGCGGGCATCGCAGACGGACAGGTGCTGACCATCCGCGGTCAGGGCGGTCTGGGCGAGCGCGGCGGCCCGGCGGGCGATCTGATGATCGTCATCAGCGTCAAGAAGCACAAGCTGTTCCGGCGCGAGGGCGACAACCTCTACATCGAGCTGCCCCTCACCTTCACCCAGGCGGCGCTGGGCGCGGAGCTGGATGTGCCCACGCTGCGGAAGCCGGTGAAGTATAGCTTCCCGGAGGGCACGCAGCCCGGACAGGTGTTCTGCATCAAGGGCGAGGGCACGAACCACCTGCGCGGCAACGGTCGCGGCGACCTGTATGTCACGGCGGTGGTGGAGATTCCGCGCAAGCTGACGGAGAAGCAGAAGGAGCTGCTGCGCCAGTTCGACGGCACGGTGTCCGGCAACCAGTACGAAAAGAAGAAGAGCTTCTTCGACCGCGTGAAGGACGCCTTTTCCTGATCGCGGGGCATGATCGCCTTGATTTTATTCGGACAAAATATTATAATGGGTGCAGCGGAGGATTTCTTTCGCTGCATTTGTGTGTGATGAGGTACGAAACAGATGGATTGGATGGAAATTACGGTGCTCACCACCACTGCGGGCGCGGATCTGGTCTCCCAGATCCTGATGGACGCGGGCAGCAGCGGCACCATGATCGAGGATAAGAACGACGTGGCGGCGAACCAGCGCCCCGAGGGCCAGTGGGACATCATCGACGAGGCCATCGCAAAGCGCATCGGCGACGACGTGAAGGTCACCGGCTACTACGAGGTGGACGCAACGCTGAACGACCGCGTGCGCATGATCGAGGGTGAGATCCGCCGCGTGAAGGGCCTGGAGCTGGGCTTCGACGCGGGCAAGCTGGAGATCCTCCAGCAGACCTTTGCCGAGGAGGACTGGGCGGAGAACTGGAAGAAGTCCTTCAAGCCCCTGCGCCTGGGCAAGCACATGCGCATCAAGCCCGGCTGGTGCGACTGCGCCGTTGAACCGGGCGACAAGCTGATCGAGATCGATCCCGGCATGGCCTTCGGCACCGGCACCCACGAGACCACTGGCATGTGCGTGGAGCTGGTGGAGAAGTACGTGCAGCCGGGCAGCACCGCCATCGACGTGGGCACCGGCACCGGCATCCTGGCCATCGCGGCGGCCCACATGGGCGCAAAGGACGTGCTGGCCATCGACATCGACCGCGTGGCCGTGCGCGTCGCCGCCGAGAACGTGCGCATCAACGGCTTCGAGGGCACAATCCGCTGCGTGGCGGGCGATCTGCTGGAGAACGTGGAGGAGCAGGCGGACGTGGTCATCGCCAACATCATCGCCGACGTGATCATCCTGATGGCGAAGCCTGTGCGCGCGCACATCGTGGACGGCGGCAGGTTCATCTGCTCCGGCATCTCCTCCGAGCGCAAGCAGGACGTGCTGGACGCGCTGAACGCGGCGGGCTACACGGTGCTGGATGTGCTTGAGCGCGGCGGCTGGTGCGCCATCGCCTGCGACAAATGAATTCGTTCTATATTGAGGGCCGCGGCGAGGCCGGTCAGACCGTAAGTCTGATGCCCGAGGACGCGCGTCACTGTGCGCAGGTGCTGCGCATGCAGTCCGGAGAGGAATTCTACGCCGTCGGCGAGGGCGGAGGTCGCTTCCTTGCGGAGCTGTGCGAGGTCTCGAAGGAGAGCTGCACCGCGCTGCTGCGGGAGGAGCTCTCCGACAACGAATCTCCGCTGCGCGTTACCGTCTATCAGGGTCTGCCCAAGGCGGACAAGCTGGAGCTGGTTACGCAGAAGCTGACCGAGCTGGGTGCGGCAAGGCTGGTTCCGGTGAAGATGGAACGCTGCGTGGTCAAGCTCAACGACAAGGACGGGCAGAAGAAGCAGGAGCGCTTGCAGAAGATCGCCCGGGAGGCGTCCAAGCAGTGCAAGCGCGGCGGCTGTCTGGAGGTTGCCGCGCCGCAGACCTGGAAGCAGTTGCAGAATGCGCTGCAATACGAACACGATCTGTTGCTGGTTCCCTGGGAGGACGCGCAGGGCTTTGGCATGAAGGCCGCCCGTGAGGCCTTCCCGGAGGCGAAGGACATCGGCATCGTCATTGGCCCGGAGGGCGGCATGAGCGAAAATGAGGTGCGCGCGCTGGAGGAGCTGGGCGCGAAGCAGCGACACCGAGGCCATGCTGGAGTCCTTCGAGCGCGCGGGCTATGCCGCCGTGTCGATGAAGGACGAGGCGGACGTGTACCTCGTCAACACCTGCACCGTCACCGGAACCGGCGACCAGAAGTCGGAGAAGCTGATCCGGCGCATCGCGCGGCTGCATCCGGGCAGCGCCATCGTTGTGGCGGGCTGTCTGGCCCAGCGCAACGCGGAGGAGCTTTTGCAGATGGACGGCGTGCGCGTGGTGATCGGCGTGCAGCAGCGCGCCCGCGTGGTGGAGCTGACGGAGCAGGCCGTTTCTCAGGACAGACGCATCAACGCCGTGCTGCCGCTGAAGGGCGCGGAGTTTGAAGCGCTGTTCGTCTCCCGGCACGAGGGCAAGACCCGCGCCACGATGAAGATACAGGAGGGCTGCGACCGCTACTGCACCTACTGCATCATCCCCAGTGTGCGCGGCCCGGTGCGCTCCATGCCGCTATGCGAGGTGCAGAAGGAGGCGCAGAGGCTTGCGGACGCAGGCTATCGGGAGATCGTGGTCACGGGCATCCACCTGGCCAGCTACGGCCGTGGCAGCGAGGACACGCTGCTGGACGCCATCCGCGCGGTGCACGACACGCCCGGCGTGGCGCGGGTGCGGATGGGTTCGCTGGAGCCCAAGGTGGTGACGGAGGACTTCGCCCGGAGCCTGTCGGAGATGCCGGGCCTGATGCGCCAGTTCCACCTGTCCATGCAGTCGGGCAGCGATGCGGTGCTCAAGCGCATGCACCGGCGCTACACTTCTGCGGAGTACTACGCCGCCTGCGAAACGTTACGCCGATTCATGCCGGACTGCGCCATCACCACGGACGTGATCGCGGGCTTCCCCGGTGAGACGGAGGCGGAATTCGCCGAGACCTTGGCCTTCGTGGAGAAGGTGGGCTTCGCGCGCATCCACGCCTTTCCCTACTCCCGGAGGTCGGGCACCCTGGCCGACCGCATGCCGGATCAGGTGGACGAGGGAAAAAAACACGTTCGAACAAATCAATTGATCGAACTTGGCAACAAACTGGAGGAAAATTTCGTCAAAGCATTGATTGGCAGCGTGCAGTCCGTGCTCTTTGAGCAGGCGGCGGGGGATGGCCTCGCCGAGGGCTACACGGGCCAGTATGTGCGCGTGCGCGCGCAGGCGCAGCCGAACAGCATCCATTCTGTGCGCATCGTCCGCACGGAGGGCGCGCTGGCGTTCGGCGAAGTTGTGGAATAACAAACGGGAGGTGAAATGAGAAAATGGACTGCCTGTTTTGCAAAATCATCGCGGGGGAAATTCCCTGCACGAAGGTATATGAGGACGAGAAGGTGTTTGCCTTCCGGGACATCAATCCGCAGGCTCCGGTGCACGTGCTGATCGTTCCGAAGAAGCACATGAAGAACATCCTGGAGTGCGACGCGGAGACCGCCGCGGCGCTGACCGAGGCTGTGGGCAGGATCGCCCGTCAGGAGGGCGTGGACGCAAGCGGCTTCCGCATCCTGTCCAACTGTGGAAAGAACGGCTGCCAGTCGGTGGAGCACCTGCATGTGCACCTGCTGGGCGGCGCCCAGCTTTCGGAAAAAATGGGCTAATGGGGGAAAGGCGTTTCCAAAGTCTTAAGAATTGTGAAATTCTTGAAACTTACGGCGGAATCGCTTGACGGTACATACATTATGCGCTATAATATTCTTTGTGGCGCACCCCATGCTACATTGGCGTATGCCAGTCTAAACGCGAGGGGAGGGAAAACACATGTCCGAGGTACGGATTCGCGAAAATGAATCATTGGAAAGCGCACTGCGTCGTTTCAAGCGTAAGACCGCTCGTGATGGCATCCTGGCGGAAGCCCGCAAGCGTGAGCATTACGAGAAGCCCAGCGTGAAGCGTAAAAAGAAGGCTGAGGCCGCACGCAAGCGTAAATATTGATCCCAATGAAGCCCCCTTTGAACGCCAAAGGGGGCTTGATTCGTTGGGGGTTTGATTCGTTGTCTTTCACAGCGCATATCTATCAAAACCATTCAATTGAATTGTCGCGTTTTTCCTGGGGTAGATTATTTGTCGAACTGCCAATCGCATAGGTTTTTGAAGCTGTTTCTGTTCCCATCGACCGATTATTTTGGCCTGGTTTCGCAGGCCTTGCTGCAATGTGCGGAGAATTTCTGCCGTGCGGCAGGGCTGCGCGCATGTTTTTGAATCTGTGACATAGAATATTGTGGGTGAATAATGAAATATTGCATGCTTTTGTGGCCGCATGCGAATGTGCGGTACCAAAATGAGACGCTGAAGCTGGCTCAGAGCGAGCTGCGGCTGATGCTGGACGTGTTTGCGCCGGACGCGCAGATTTCGCCCTACGACGCGCTGAATCTTCCGGCACTGGAGATCGACGTGCCCTGCGAAATGGACGCGCAGCTGCTGCGGGCCGTGCGCGGGCATTCGCTGCTGTATGCGCTGATGGAGGTGCGCGGCGAAGGCGCGCTGCTGCCCGTCTGCGGGCGGGAGGAGGCCTATGTGGGCGGCGACCTGCCGGGCATTCTGAAGTACAAGGGCAAGACAAACGAGCTTTTTTTGCAGCTGCTGGTGAATGCGGCGCTGTACTCCGGCGGCTACGCGCACAAGGGCGACGGGCGGCTGGAGCTGCTGGATCCCATGTGCGGACGCGGCACCACGCTGTTCGTGGGCGCGAACCGTGGCTGGAACACTACCGGCACGGATCTGGACAAGAACGATCTCTCCGAGGCGGAAAAATTCCTGAAGCGCTATTTTGAATATCATCGCATGAAGCACGATTTCAAGCGCGAGGCGCGCACGGTTCCCGGCGGAAAGAGCGTGCCGGTGAGCTGCTTCAGCTTTGCCGATGCGCCGGAGCGCTTCAAGGCGGGGGAGATAAGCACGCTGCGGCTGGCCAACGCCGACGCGACGCGCACGCGGGAGATCTTCGGCCGGGAGAAATTTCACATCATCGCCTGCGACCTGCCCTACGGCGTGCAGCACGCGTCCCTGGGCGGCAGTCCGGAGAAGCTGCTGGCGCGGGCACTGCCCGGCTGGTGCGCGGCGCTGAAGAAGGGCGGCACGGTGGCCGTCTCCTTCAACGCGCAGACGCTCAAGCGGGAAAAGGTGCTGCATCTGATGGAGGAGGCGGGGCTGGAGCCCAAGCGCGGCGGCGCGTACGAGGACTTCAGTCACTGGGTCGAACAGGCGGTCACCCGCGATGTCGCGGTGGCGCGCCGCGTGAAGTAAGACGGGAGGTTTCGCATGGATTATCGTTCGCTTCATATGAAGACGGTTGCGGATCTCAGACAGATCGCGAAGGACATCGAATTGAAAATTCCGGCGCGGACGAGCAAGGCCGTGCTGGTGGAGATGATCCTGGAGCGCCAGGCCGCAAAGGCGGCGGAGCAGGCAAAGGCTGCGCCCGCACAGCCCAATCCGGCCAGGGAAGCTGCACCCGCGCAGCCGGAACCGGCAAAGGAGGCTGCGCAGGAGGCTCCGGCGGAGGTCAAGCCGAAGCGAGGCAGGCCAAAGGCCGCGCAGGGCGAAAAGGCCCGAAGCGAGAAGCCCGCGCGGGGACGCAAGCGCGCAGACGCTGCGGAGGAAGCCCCGAAGCCCGTGGAACGTGAAAAATCTGCGCGTGGACACAAGCGCAGTGCTGTGGAGGAAGCTCCGAAGCCGGACGAAGCTGCACAGAAGCAGGAGAAAAAGCCCGAAATCGCGGTGCAGAGGGAGCACGTCGAGGTTCCGGCGGCGAGTGCATCTACAAATGATGCGGCAGAAACTACGGAATCTCAGCCGAAGCAGGAGCGCGCGGAAGCCGTTGCTGCGGAGGTGAAGCCCGCCGCTGCGGAGGCCGCATCGCCCGCACCCGCGCAGGACGTACGCACGAGCTATGCGCGCCCGATGAGCACCCAGCAGCGCATGGGCGCGCGTGCGCAGTCCGGGCCGGGCAACTACCGCCCGAACCAGCGCCCGATGGGCCCGACGAACCGTCCGGGCAACCGCTATGAGGGCGCGAACCCCCGCCCGCAGCGCAGCTACGATGCGCCGCAGACCGGCTATCGCCGCTCGGGCAGCTTTGCGGAGGAGAGCAAGCCGCGCTACCGCAAGCCGGGGCCGGAGGCCGCAAATTCCAACCAACGCTATCCGCAGGGCGCGGAGGGCGCGCAGTCAGCTCCGGCGCAGATGCCCCTTCGTCCGGAAACTGCACCCGAGGGCAATCCGCCTGTGCGTCCTGCTGCTCCGGAGACCGTGCAGGCTCCGGCGGCAAACGAGCTGAACCCGGCCGTGCCCGAGCTGCTCTCCAGCGGCGAGTGCGGCGACGGCGCGGGCATCCTGGAGATTCACCCCGAGGGCTACGGCTTCCTGCGTGTGGACAACTACCTGCCTGGCAACCGGGACGTGTACGTCTCTGCGGCGCAGATTCGCCGCTTCAACCTGCGCACCGGCGACTATGTGGTGGGCAAGACCCGCGCCCAGCAGCTGGGCGACCGCTCGGTGGGCCTGATCTACATCAGCGAGGTCAACGGACAGACGCCGGACATGGCGCGGCACCGCAGGCCCTTTGATTCGCTGGTTCCCGTGTACCCCGACGAGCGGCTGCGGTTGGAGCGCCCCGAGAGCAAGGACATCTCGCTGCGGCTGATCGACATGATCGCGCCCATCGGCAAGGGGCAGCGCGGCATGATCGTGTCCCAGCCCAAGGCCGGCAAGACCACGCTGCTCAAGAAGATCGCTAACGCCATCACCGTCAACAATCCGGACGTGCACCTGATCGTGCTGCTGATCGACGAGCGACCGGAGGAAGTGACCGACATGAAGCGCTCCATCCAGGGCGAGGTGGTCTACTCCACCTTCGACGAGGCCCCGGAGAACCACACCCGGGTCTCCGAGATGGTGCTGGAGCGTGCCCAGCGGCTGGTGGAACTGGGGAAGGACGTGGTGGTGCTGCTGGACTCCATCACCCGCCTGGCCCGGGCCTACAACCTGGTGATTCCGCCCACGGGGCGCTCGCTCTCCGGCGGTCTGGATCCGGGGGCGCTGTTCAAGCCGAAGCGCTTCTTTGGCGCGGCACGCAACATTGAAAATGGCGGCAGCCTGACCATCATCGCCACGGCGCTGGTGGATACCGGCAGCCGCATGGACGACATCATCTTCGAGGAATTCAAGGGCACCGGCAACATGGAGCTGCATCTGGATCGCAGCCTGTCTGACAGGCGCATCTTCCCGGCCATCGACCTGTACAAGTCCGGCACCCGCCGCGAGGAGCTGCTGATGGATAAGGAGGAGCTGGACGGCGTGTATCAGGTGCGCCGCATGCTGTCCAAGGGCAGTCCCCAGGAGGCCGCGGAGCAGCTGATCTCCCTGATGGAAAAGACGGCCACCAACCGGGAATTCTTTCAGAAGTTCAAGGGATGGATGAGCGCCTGCGAAAAGGACGGCTTCACCATGCGGTGATCTGTGGCGGCAGAGGTTTTCTCTGCCGCTTCTGCATTGTGGGGGATATGGCAAAAATGGTCGAGTGCGGAGGGCAGCGTTTCCCGTATAATAAGGATGTTGGTTCGGCAAGCCGCGGGTTTGGCCGGGTCGACAATCAGGTTCGGAGGGGAGAGCATGAAGGAGCAGATCCTGGCGGTGCAGCGCATGCAGGACTACATCGAGGCGCACCTGGACGAGGAGGTCACGCCGGCGGATCTCGCCGGAGCGTCGATGTTTTCGCCCTGGCATTCCTACCGCCTGTTCAGGCAGTACACCGGCTGCACGCCGTCGGAGTACCTGCGCAGGTTGCGGCTGTCGAAATCGGCGCTGGAGCTCAAGCGCGGCGCGCTGCGGGTGACCGACGCGGCCTATGCGCTGGGCTTCGGCAGCGTGGACGGCTACCAGCGCGCCTTCCTGAAGGAATTCGGCTGCAATCCGGGGGCCTACGCCCGAAATCCTGTGCCGATTCCGCTGTTCATCCCCTACGGCGTAAAATTCCGCGAATTGAGAAGGGAAGCGATTGATTTGGAGAATTTGCAGAGCGTTTTTGTACAGATGACGGTGCGTCCGGCGCGCAGGGCGCTGATCCGACGGGGTGCGAAGGCTGAGGATTACTTTTCCTACTGCGGCGAGGTGGGCTGCGACCTGTGGGGCCTGCTCACGAGCATGGATTCCATCTGCGGCGAGCCGGTGGGCATGTGGCTGGATGAGGCGCATCGCACGCCGGGCACGTCGGTCTACGTGCAGGGCGTGGAGGTCGCGCCGGACTACGCCGGGGACGTGCCGGAGGGCTTCGATGTGATCGAGCTGCCCGAGGCGAAGTACCTGATGTTCCAGGGCGAGCCCTTCCGGGAGGAGGACTACTGTGTGGCCATCGAGGCGGTACGCCGGGCAATGGAGAAGTACGATCCCGACCTCATCGGATGCAGCTGGGACGATGCGAATCCCCGCATCCAGCTCGAGCCGAAGGGCACGCGCGGCTACATCGAGCTGCGGGCGGTGAAGTGACAAAAATAGAGTCAGTATCGCATAACCGTAGGGCGGGGTGCCCACACCCCGCCGGCGGCGAGCCGCCGCAGCCGGTTGCCTGTCGGCAGGCTGGGCCTGCAGCCGCATGCCTGTCGGCGTTTAAATCGAACGAATCCCTGCCCCGGCAAGAATGGGGCAGGGGTTCTGCGTTTCGTTCTGAAACATGGATCACTGTGATTCCGAAATCCAGTCTGGAAAAAACTGAATTTCTTGCGTATGGTTTTGGAGAATTACCGCTTGGATTCGCTGTGCAAAGCCGTGCGGCGGGGTGTCAGGCCAGAAGCCAGTGGCGCAGCAGCTTCTTCAGATTTCCCTCAAAACCCTTGATTTCCGAGGCGCTGGCGGCAACCACCGGCAGCTTCGCCAGCGTCCGTCCGCCCTGCTCCACCCGTACGTAGCCGATCAAATCGCCAACCTCCACAGGGGCCTCCACGCGCTCGGGAAGCTCCGGCACGAGGGATACATCCTGCTCGCTGCCCTTGGTCACCAGCAGCGTAAGATCCCCGTCCAGTATGAGGCGCACGCCGTCGGGCCGTCCGTCCTCCACCGGCAGCGTGCCCTTGATCTTCGTGCCGCGCTGGGCCACCGGATAGAGCCGATAGTTGGCGAAGCCGTAGTCGAACATCTTTGCGGCGAGGTCGAAGCGCTCCGAGCCGCTGGGCGCGCCCAGCACCACGGCGATCAGACGCATGTCGCCGCGCTTGGCAGTGGCGGCGATGCAGTAGCCGGCCTCGTCGGTGGAACCGGTCTTGCCGCCGTCGCAGCCGTCGTAGAGCCGGATCAGCTTGTTGGTGTTGGTCAGCTGCGTCACGCGGCCGTCGCCGTGATCTACCTCGTCCAGCCAGACGCCGGAGTAGCGGAAGTACAGCTCGTGTCGGAGCATCGCCATGGTCATGCGCGCCACGTCCCGCGCGGTGGTGTGCTGGCCCTCGGCGGGCAGGCCCGTACAGTTGACGAACTGCGTGTTTGTCATGCCCAGCTCCGCCGCCCGGGCGTTCATTTGATCCACGCACAGCTCCTGGGAGCCGTACATCAGCTCCGCCAGCGCCACGGAAGCGTCGTTGGCAGAACCCACGATCATGCTCTTGAGCAGCACTTCCACCGTCTGCGTCTCGCCGGTGTCCAGCAGCACCTGGGAGCCGCCCATGCCGGAGGCCTTTTCGGAGATGGAAACGCTCTGATCCACGGAGATGCGGCCCTGCTCGATGGCCTCCAGCGTCAAAAGGATGGTCATCACCTTGGTGACCGACGCCACCGCCCGGGGCGCATCGGCGTTCATCTCAAACAGAATCTGCCCGCTCTCCGGCTCCATAAGCAGCGCGGCGGCGCAGTTCAGGTTCATCGGTGGGGTTTCCAGCAGCGGCGCCTCGGACAGCTCCGGAAGTCTGTCCGAGACCGAGGGCGCCTTCGTCGCATCCGGCTCCGGCGCGGCGTACAGGTCGAGCTCCGCTGCGTGGCCGCATCCCGCAGCCATGCACAGCAGCAGCACAAGCGCAAGCATTCTCTTCACGGCGATTCCTCCCCAGGTTGCAGGCTGTTCTATCCTGTGCGCACCCAGGGGAAAATATGATGCCGGGGAGGCGGATTTCTCTGTCGGGTGACTTCCGAAAGGCATGAAAAGCCCGCGCGAATCTCTTCGCGCGGGTTCTGGTATCTCAGGTAGGTCTTACTTCTCCGGGAACACGACGACCTGGGCCAGATTGAGCATGTAGGCCTCGATCTCGTCATCTGCCAGGTAGAAGCTGTCATCACTGCCCTGATGGTAGGCGTTCACGCCGATGGAGTGGGAATCGTCAGCGGCGATGTACATGGCGATGTTCTGGTAGAAGGTGTTCGGCTCGTGCTCCTCTTCCTCAGCAGCGGTCTCGTCGGCTGCGGAAGTCTCAGTCTCGGCAGTCTCGTCCGTCGCGGGAGTCTCGGTTTCGGCGGCCTCGTCCGTCGCGGGAGCTTCGGTCTCGGCAGTTTCGTCGGCTGCGGGGGCCTCCTCCTCGGCGGCCTCCTCTTCGACGTACTCGGACATGGTGAAGCTGCAGATGTAGGCGGTGTGTCCGTTTACCTCGGTCTCGATGATCTCGCTCACGGAATCCGCGTAGGGCTTATAGAAGGAGTACATGTAGTCGATCATGGACGCCGGGGACACGACCGCGCCGGACACGGAGAAGTTCGTCATGGGACTGCTCTCGTCCACGGGGGTGTAGCTGTTCGTTCCTACGGGCGTTTCGGGGGAGATGCTGGACTCGCGGGTGTAGCCCTCCAGGTCGGTCACGCTGCCCAGGCGCACGTACTTGTCCTTGGTGCTGGCGGAGGCGTAGGTGGTAATATCGTTGGGCTGCACGTCCTTGGCGGAGATGTAGGGATTGTAGAGCAGGTTGAACAGCACCACCGCCAGAATGATCACGGCGACGATGACGATCAGCGCGATGATTTCCTTCTTCGTCAGGAAGGGCTTCTTCTTGACGCTCTTGCGATAGCCTTTGGATGCGGCGCTGGTTTTCTTTGCCATGGGGATTTCCGTCCTTTCAAAACAAATGATCCTTGCCTATTATAGCACAGTCAGGGGGATTTGGTACAGCATTTTTTTGCCTTTTCTACATCAAAATTTCTCATTTTGTGCGGGAATTTGGGGAAATTGGCGCATTGAGGGGGATGGAGGGTGTAGGTTTTGGAGTTCCTGCGGAGAAAAGTGCTTCTTGGGGAAACGGGACTGCCACGGAGTCAAGGCTCCGTGGCAGCTGTTCTGCGGTCAGTCCGCGTAATGAATGATGGAATCGGGGATCAGATACTCGTCCGCGCCGCAGTCGGTGCAGGCGGTGAAGCCGTTGGCCAGCGCATCGTCGCGCAGCACCAGCGTGTAGTCGCCGGTGAAGGCGGCGCACTCGTCGGAGGTGTGGCACAGGCCGCTCTCGTCACGCCACAGGCAGTGCTCGCCCACCAGCTCCGGAAGCGGCGCGGCGCAGGTGTTGCAGCGCTTGTAGCTGCCCGCGCACTCCGCCAGGGTGTAGGGCTTGGCGTTGGTCATGTTCTTGCAGGTGGTGTGCATGTGATACCACTTGCCGTTGCTGGTGTGGTACACGGTGGCCTCTCCGGCGGCCTTGAGGGGCGTTGCGGGGGTCACGATGCGCGCCGTGGGCGCTGGCGTGGCTGTGGGAGTCGGACTCGGGGTGGGGGTTGCGGTGGGCGTGGGAGTCGGCGTGGCCGTGGGAGTCGCCGTGGGTGCGGCCGTTGCGCTGGGCTCCGCGCTGGGCTCTGCGGTGGCCGCAGGCTCGATCACATCGGGCTGAAGTCCGGCGGCGATCTGCGCAAGGTAGCGGTCCGCGCCGCAGACCGCGCAGCCCTCCAGGTTCTCCGCAAGGGCAACCTCCGCGCTCGTCAGGTTCCACGCGCCCTCGAAGGCGGCGCATGCGTCGCTCAGGTGCGCGGTGCGGTTTTCATCGGTCCAGACGATGTACTTCTCGTTCAGCAGGGCCTTGTCCGGGGTGTTGCACACGTTGCAGGCCTGTACGTTGCTGGTTGCGGTCTCGCCCAGAGTATGTTCATCTGCGGTCTTCATGGAGCCGCACTGGGAGGTCATGTGGTAGTACTTGCCGCTGCCCTGGTTGTAGTAGACGACCGCCTCGGAAGCGGGCTTGACCTCGAACTCGGTGATTTCGGGGGTGGGCTCAGGCGTGGGACGGGCGGTGGGCAGCACGCCTGCGTCCAGAGCGCCGCTGCGCAGCAGCGTGCCTGCCGATACAGCTTCGCCGGAGCCGGTCTCGGGCGTGACTTCGGGGATGTAGATCGGAATGTGCGCATCGCCCTCGTTCACGCGCACTTCAATTGCGGGGCGCGGCGTGGGGGAGGCGGTGGGACTGCCCGCAGGCGCGTCGCTGTCCTCCGGCGCGGGGCTTGCGGAGGCTTCGACTTCGGGGGTGGCGGTGGCGTCGGTCGAATCGCCCCTCAGGCGCTCAAACAGCTCCTCCACGCCGGTCTTTGCGCGCTGGGTCAGCACGATGCCGCTGTCGATGGCGTTGGCGAGCTCCGGCTTGGCCTTCTCCCACAGCGCGCCGCCCAGATTGCACGCGTCCTCGTAGACCAGCTCCGCGCGGTCGGCAACCACGCCGGAGGCCTCCACCACCCAGTCGGCGGCGGTATCGAGGAAGCCGTTCACCTTGTCCTGTACGGCGGTGTACTGGGCGTTGCCGGTGTTCACAGTCAGCGCAAAGCCGATCAGGATGATGCAGGCCGCCAGGGTGACGATGCTGGTGAGCAGCTTGGTCAGCGCGCCCCAGCGCAGCCTGCGCCGCCACAGTAGCAGTAGGCCCACGGGCCAGATTGTGAGCAGCAGAAGCAGCGTGAGAAGCTTGTAGAAGAAGCCCGCGCGCCTGCGGCGGCGCTTCGGAGGCCGCTTGCCGCTGGGATTTCCGGCGGAGGGGCCGTGGCCCGGGCGCTTTTCGGATCGCATCATGTAGTCGCGCCCTCGGGCGAAGCCGTGAAGGCGGGACGCCGGATCGAATGCCGTGGGTGTGGTAAGTACAGCCTGCATATCTGAAACACCTTTCAATATGGAAATAATCTGCTGTAAAGGCAAACTGAGCCTATTATGATTCTACTATATTATATCAGAAGCCGTGCAAATACTCAAACGACAAGATTGTGACGAAACCTGCCGGCGCACCAAGCTTTCCCATGGAGATTGCCAAGCTTTGGTCAAAATTTGATGTGTTTTTGAAACTTAACGGAATATATAGCAGGAATATAGGAAACAATCTAGAAATTAGGAACTTGGGTTCCATTGGTTTTTTGCTATACATTTTGCAGTATGGAGGGAAAAATATGAATGTTGAACGCAATCTGCCCGTGGTTCGAGAGCGCAAGCTGGAGATCCTGAAGGGCGACCCGGAGCTTTGCGCTCAGCAGAAGAAGGCTGGAAAGCTCATCGCCAGAGAGCGCATCGGCCTGCTGCTGGACGCTGCAAGCTTTGTCGAGCTGGATGTTTTGAATTCCGAGGCCGGCGTTGTGACCGGCTACGGTCTGATTAACGGAAGCCCTGTCTATGTCTATGCCCAGGACTTCACCGTAAAGGGCGGCTCCGTCGGCGCGGATCACGCGCGCAAGGTGCTGAAGGTGATGGATCTGGCGGAAAAGACCGGCGCTCCGGTCGTCGCCATTCTGGACACCGCAGGCGCGCGCCTGGACGAGGGCATCGACGCGATGAACGCCTACGCGCTGATGGCGGGCAAGGCGAATGCGATCTCCGGCGTGGTGCCGCAGGTCGCGCTGGTGCTGGGCCCCTGCGGCGGCATCGCCTCCGCAATCGCCGGCATGAGCGACATTACCGTCATGAGCAAGAACGGTGCGCTGTTCGTCAACGGCCCGATGGTGGTCTCCGCCGTCGCGGGCAAGGAAGTTGACATGGAAACCCTGGCCGGCGCGCAGGCAAGCGTGAAGTCCGGCATGGCCCACCTCACCGCCGAGACCGACGAGGAAGCCATCGCCAAGGCACGCAAGCTCATCTCCATGCTCCCCGCCAACAACATGGCGGACGCGGAGGGCTTCAGCGAGGACGACGTCAACCGCGAGCTGGGCGACCTGAACGCGATTCAGAGCCTGGACGACGTGCGCGACGTGCTGACCCGCGTGGCCGACATGAACGATATCGTCGAGCTGGGCGCAGATTTCGCGCCGTCCATGGTCACCGCCCTCGCCAAGATCGGCGGCACCACCGTGGGCTTCGTGGCCAACCAGGCCAGCAAGGACGAGGGTCGCCTGACCGTGTACGGCTCCAAGAAGGCAGCGCGCTTCGTCTCCTTCTGCGACTGCTTCTCCATCCCGGTGATCACCGTGGTGGATTCCATGGGCATGAAGATCAGCGCCGCTCCCCAGGGCGAGCTGTCCCGCGCGGGCGCGCAGCTGATGTTCGCCTACGCCGAGGCCTCTGCGCCGCGCATCGCGCTGGTCGCGGGCAACGCGGTGGGCATGGCCTACGCCGCGCTGGCCTCCCGCACCGCTGCGGACGTGGTCTACGCATGGCCGGGCGCCTGCATCAGCGCCGTGACCCCGAAGATCGCCGCGCAGCTGAACTATGCGGATGAGATGAAGGACGCTGCCGATCCCTTCGCCAAGCGCGCGGAGCTGGAGCAGCGCTACATGGACGACGTGGCCGACGGCGTGAACGCTGCCAAGCAGGGCTATGTGGACGACGTGATCGAGCCCGCCCAGACCCGCCAGATGCTCGCCGCCGCGCTGGAGATGCTCGCCGGCAAGCGTGAAAACAAGCCCGCCAAGAAGCACGGCAACATGCCGCTGTAAGGAGGCAAGTCCATGAATACGATGAATCCTGTGGCCTATGGTCTGATCGTTGCGGTCATCGGCATCGCGGTCGTCTTCGTGATGCTGACCATCCTGATCGCATTCGTGTGGGCCCTGGGCAAGCTGATGCAGAAGCTCGTCAACCGGGCGGAAGCGAAGAAGGCCGCCGCAGCTGCCGCTGCCGCGCCCGCACCCGCGCCTGCGCCGGTGGTTGAGGCGCCTGTCGTCGAGGAAGCGCCGGCCGTGGACGACGCGGAGCTGATCGCCGTGATCGCCGCCGCCATCGCCGCCTTCGACAACTCCGGCAAGAACCTCGTGGTTCGCAAGGTTCGCCGCGTGTCCGGCTGGAAGGATGCCGCCCGCAGCGAGCAGATCTATCACTTTTAATCCGTGCTCCGGTGCATACTGCCGGACAAGATTCGATATTGATTGAAGAATTAGGAGGATATCACCATGCGCAAGTTCGCGATCACCGTTAACGGCACGTCCTACGAAGTTGAAGTTGAAGAAATCGGCGGCGCTCCGGTCTTTGCCGCAGCTCCCGTCGCAGCCCCCGTCGCCGCGCCCGCACCCGTCGCTGCTCCCGCCGCCGCCCCCAAGGCCGCCGCACCGGCTCCCAAGGCCGCTGCCGCTGCTCCCGCAGGCGCTGAGACCGTCACCGCGCCCATGCCCGGCACCATCAACGCCGTGAAGGTTTCCAATGGCCAGTCCGTCAAGAAGGGCGACGTGCTCGTCGTTCTCGAGGCCATGAAGATGGAGAACGAGATCATGGCTCCCCGCGATGGCGTGGTTGCCTCTGTGAACGTGACCAAGGGCGCTTCCGTCAACACCGGCGACCTGCTCGTTTCCCTGAACTGATTGCCCGGAAACGGCAAGGAGGGTTAACGAATGTTCAAACTGAAAAAGGTAAGTGGCACGCGCGCCTTCGTGTGCCTGCTGATCCTTATGACTCTGCTGACCGCATGGGCGTTCGCGGAGACCACTCCGGTCGAAGCCTCCGACACCAGGTACATGGTGCAGGAGGTTACCGATCCCGAGGCGGTCGCAGCGTCCGTGGAGGAGGCCAGCAATGCGTCGAAGGATCCGGAAATCAATGTGCTCCAGGGCCTGAAGCGCATCGTCCAGTCCACGGGCTTTGCCCAGAGCTTCACCGAGAACGGCTTTGAATGGCGCAATTATGCCATGATCGCGGTGGCCTGCCTGCTTCTGTATCTGGCCATCGTCAAGCAGTTCGAGCCGCTGCTGCTGCTGCCCATCGCCTTCGGCATGCTGCTGGCGAACCTGCCGGCGGCGGGCATGATGGAGCACGTCAAGTACAGCTTCTATCCCACCCTGCACGACGCGGCCGTCGCCGCCGAGGCGCTGGGCAAGGATGCAAACGACATCATCCTGCGATACAACGAAGCCGCGGGCATGATGCAGTACAGCCTCCAGACCTCCAACGCAGGCCTGCTGTACTACCTCTACCAGGGCGTCAAGCTGGGCATCTTCCCGCCGATCATCTTCATGGGCGTCGGCGCGATGACTGATTTCGGTCCCCTGATCGCCAACCCGAAGAGCCTGCTGCTGGGCGCTGCCGCACAGCTGGGCATCTTCATCACCTTCATCGGCGCGAAGCTGATGGGCTTCTCCGCTGCGGAGGCCGGCTCCATCGGCATCATTGGCGGCGCGGACGGCCCGACGGCCATCTTCGTCACCACCAAGCTGGCGCCCCACCTGCTGGGCGCAATCGCCGTCGCGGCCTACTCCTACATGGCGCTGGTTCCGGTCATTCAGCCGCCCATCATGAAGGCGCTGACCACCAAGAAGGAGCGCGTCATCCGCATGCCGCAGCTGCGTCCGGTGTCCCACACCGAGATGGTCATCTTCCCGATCATGGTCACCATCGTGGTGTCCCTGCTGCTGCCTGACGCGGCCACGCTGGTCGGCTGCCTGATGTTCGGTAACCTCTGCCGCGTCTGCGGCGTGGTCGAGCGCCTGAGCAAGACCATCCAGAACGAGCTGTGCAACATCGTCACCATCTTCCTGGGCCTGACCGTCGGCGCCACCACCAACGGCACCACCTTCCTGACCCTGGATACCATCAAGATCGTCGTGCTGGGCGTGTTCGCCTTCGGCTGCGGCACCGCCGGCGGCGTGCTGCTTGCCAAGCTGATGAACAAGCTCACCGGCGGCAAGATCAACCCGCTGATCGGCTCCGCAGGCGTTTCCGCCGTTCCCATGGCGGCCCGCGTCTCCCAGAAGGTCGGCCAGCAGTACGATCCCGGCAACTTCCTGCTGATGAACGCCATGGGCCCCAACGTGGCCGGCGTCATCGGTTCCGCAGTTGCTGCGGGCGTGTTCATCTCGCTTTTCGCGTAAGGCCACAGGCGTCTCTATGAGAGCCGCCTGTACGCGCGACCGCCGCGCTGCGGCCGGTCCGCTGGCCATGAACGATGCAAGGCCACAGGCGTCTCTTTGGAGCCGCCTGCACGCGCGACCGCTGCAAAGCGGCCGGTCCGCTGGCCATGTACGAATAAGTGAGATTCAAGCCACAGAATAACCGGGCGCTGCCCCTTCCCGGCGGCGCGCCGGTTCCCGGATACGTTTCCCGTTTGAACGCAAGGAGGAAAACATTATGGGCAAAGTAATGATTACCGAAACCATCCTTCGCGACGCACATCAGTCCCAGGCCGCAACCCGCATGCGCACCGAGGACATGCTGCCCGCCTGCGATGTGCTGGACAAAGTTGGTTACTATTCTCTGGAGTGCTGGGGCGGCGCAACCTTCGACAGCTGCCTGCGCTTCCTGAACGAGGATCCCTGGGAGCGCCTGCGCAAGCTGAAGGCGGCCCTGCCGAACACCAAGCTGCAGATGCTCTTCCGCGGCCAGAACATTCTGGGCTACCGCCACTATGCCGACGACGTCGTGGACGAGTTCGTCCGCCTGTCCATCAAGAACGGCATCGACGTCATCCGCATCTTCGACGCGCTGAACGATCCCCGCAACCTGGAGGCCTGCATCAAGGCCACCAAGAAGTACGGCGGAATCTGCGAAGTCGCGCTGTCCTACACCATCAGCCCGGTGCACACCGAGGAGTACTTCGTTGAGTTGGCACTGAAGCTGGAGAAGATGGGCGCGGACAACATCTGCATCAAGGACATGGCAAACCTGCTGCTGCCCTATGACGCATACTCCCTGGTCAAGAAGCTGAAGCAGGCGCTGCGTCCCACCACGCTTGTGCACCTGCACACCCACAACACCACCGGTACCGGCGACATGGTCAACCTGAAGGCCATCGAGGCCGGCGTGGACATCGTGGACTGCGCGCTGTCCCCCATGGGCAACGGCACCTCCCAGCCCGCCACCGAGTCCCTGGTCGCCACCCTGCGCGGCACCGAGTACGACACCGGCATCGATCTGAACCTGCTGACCCAGGCCACCGATCACTTCCGCGGCGTTGCCCAGAAGCTGACCGAGCAGGGCATCCTGGATCCCAAGGTTCTGAAGGTGGACGTCAACACCCTGAAGTATCAGGTTCCCGGCGGCATGCTGTCCAACCTGATCAACCAGCTGAAGCAGGCCGGCAAGTCCGACAAGCTCTACGAGGTGCTGGCAGAGGTTCCGCGTGTCCGCAAGGACTTCGGCTATCCGCCGCTGGTCACCCCCACCTCCCAGATCGTGGGCACCCAGGCCGTGATGAACGTCATCACCGGCGAGCGCTACAAGATGAACCCGAAGGAGTCCCAGGGCCTGATGGCCGGCGAGTACGGCACGCTGCCGGCGCCTGTGAACGAGGAAGTTCGCAAGAAGATCATCGGCGACCGCAAGGTCATCACCTGCCGCCCCGTGGACGATCCGCACTACGGTGCAAAGCACCTGGACGAGTTCCGCAAGGAGATCGGCCAGTACTACACCCAGGAGGAGGACGTGCTCTCCTACGCCCTGTTCCCGCAGGTTGCCGAGAAGTTCTTCATCGCCCGTCAGGCGTCCCAGCTCAAGCTGGACAACTCCGTGCGCGACGAGAAGAACAACGCAATGCCCATCTGAGCTTGATGGAATGGCCCTCAAAGCACATGCTTTGGGGGCCTGTTTTGTTCAAAAAAAGCGATGATTCTGCATGATTTGCCCATTGCTCTGCCACAATTTACAGAGCCGGACGTTTACAAATCGGGGCCTGCGTGGTACAATGTAAGAGATTATCATATGGAAAAGGAAGGTTTTTTCCATGGATGATCCGTGCGCAAATGCGTGAAAATCACAGGAATGGCGGGGAAAGCGCGTGCCGCAAGCGAGCAGCAAAAATGGAAAAAGGCGAATGAGCAAGGTCCAGCGCAGGCGCATGCAGCGCCAGAAGCGCCTGATCGCCCTTGCGCTCTGTCTGCTGGGCGCGCTGCTGGTCGCTGCGATCGTCTGGATGCTGGTCGTGGGCTTAGGCAGGCGCGCGGACAGCGTGCAGCAGCCGCCCGTTGAAACTGCTGCTCCCACCGTGGAGAGCGAATGGACTGCGGAGCCGTCGGCGACGATTGAACCCACGGCGACGGCTGTACCAACGGCTGAACCCACCCCCACGCCTGTGCCCGAGCCGGTGTACATCACCCTCACGGCGGTGGGGGACTGCACCCTGGGCGGCAACACCAACGATGGCGCGTCGGGGGAGAAGCGCTTCGCGACCTGCTTCAAGGAGAACGGCGCGGACTACTTCATGCAGAATGTGCGCGGCCTGTTCGGGAGCGACGACGTGACCGTTGTCAATCTGGAGGGCCCGCTGACCACCGCTACGACCAAGCGCAGCAACCGCACGTTCAACTTCCGGGGCGATCCGGAGTACGTGAACATCCTCTCTGGCTCCAGCGTGGAGGTGTGCAACCTGGCCAACAACCACGCCTACGACTTCAAGACGGCGGGCTTTGAGGAGACTGCCAGCGTGGTTCAGGCGGCTGGAATGGGAGCCTGCGGCTTCGGCCTGGAGCACTACATGGAGGTCAAGGGCCGCACAGTGGGCTTCCTGGGCTTCACCGAGTGGAACTTCGAGCCGGAGGAGATCGAGAGCGCCGTGCGCAGCGCCCGGGAGAAGTGTGATCTGCTGATCGTTTGCGTCCACTGGGGCGAGGAGCGCACCTACAAGCACACCAGCACCACGGAAAAGCTGGGGCGCAGGATGGTGGATGCGGGCGCGGATCTGGTGATCGGCGGCCACTCCCACGTCTACGGCGAGATTGAGCAGTACCAGGGCAAGTACATCATCTACAGCCTGGGCAACTTCTGCTTTGGGGGCAACAAGAAGCCCTCGGACATGCAGTGCATCATCTTCCAGCAGCGCTTTATGCTCTGGCCGGACGGCAGGGTGGAGGACGCGGGCATCAATCTGATCCCGGCGCGGATTTCCTCCACCACCGAGACCAACAACTACCAGCCCGCCTATCTGGAGGGCGACAAGGGTGCGGAGCTGCTGGCGAAGGTGGCCAAGGTCTCAAACCTCACGGAGGAGAGTACCATCTGGATGCCGGAGAGCTTCGTGGTGCAGAACGGAATTGTGACAGCCGATGCGAAGATCGGCCCGACGGCGGAGCCCGTCGGATCGGACGCTTCGCTGTAATACAGGATTTTTCGGGAAAGAATGTTGGGGGGACTGAAAATGGAGAACGAAGCAAGACGCGCAAGCAACTTTATCGAGGAAAATATCAATCAGGATCTGGCCAGCGGCCGCTTTGACCACGTCAAGACCCGCTTCCCGCCGGAGCCGAATGGCTATCTGCACATCGGCCATGCGAAGGCGCTGTGCGTGGACTTCGGCACCGCCCAGAAGTATGGCGGCTCTTGCAACCTGCGCTTTGACGATACCAACCCCGCCAAGGAGGAAAAGGCCTTCGTCGAGGGCATCCAGGCCGACATCGAGTGGCTGGGCTTCAAGTGGGATAACCTCTACTTCGCCTCCGATTTCTTCGATCGCCTGTACGAAATCGCGTGCAGCATGATCCGCCGGGGCCTGGCCTACGTGGACGACCAGTCGCCGGAGGAGATGCGCAAGAATCGCGGCACGCTGACCCAGCCGGGCGTGAACAGCCCCTATCGCGACCGCACGCCGGAGGAGAATCTGGACCTGTTCGAGCGCATGAAGAATGGCGAGTTCCCGGACGGAAGCCGCGTGCTGCGTGCCAAGATCGACATGGCCTCCCCCAACGTGCTGCTGCGCGACCCCACCATGTATCGCATCAAGCACATGCATCATCACCGCGCCGGCGACAAGTGGTGCATCTATCCCATGTATGACTTCCAGCACCCCGTGCAGGATGCCATTGAGGGCATCACCCACAGCCTGTGCTCCCTGGAGTATGAGATTCACCGCCCGCTGTACGATTGGTTCGTCACTCACGCCGAGGTCACCGACCAGCCGCCGCGCCAGATCGAGTTCGCCCGCCTGAACATCGAGCGCACCGTCATGTCCAAGCGCTACCTGCGCCGCATGGTGGAGGAGGGCGTGGTGTCCGGCTGGGACGATCCCCGCATGCC
>SFNY01000046.1 GCA_004554085.1 Clostridiales bacterium
TGGCCTCATAAATTCTTCTTCATTGCCAACCACATACCAGCTATCAAGCGGAGCAATCAATATCTTTCTCTGCTTCAATGCTTCTTCTAGTTGGGGCAACATAGGGAATGTTCTGTTGGAGCTTTTGTTTTTAGGGCTTTTCGTATAGTCTCCACCAACGCCCTTACCAACACCAACAGCAGACCTAACTGTAATGGTGTGCTTGTAAAAGTCTATATCATTCCACCGCAATCCGCAAATCTCACCACGCCTTAACCCTGCATAAAAAGCCAATAGTATGCCAACATACATCGGGTCTTGCGGTTCAAAGTCCAAATAGACAGCAGAAAGCACATTATCCATTTGGTCATTGTTTAGGTGCGTTACTTTTGCTTCTCCCTTTTTAGGCATCTTCACGCCCTTAAATGGGTCTCTCAATAGCTCGCCATTGTTGTAAAAGTAGTTATAGACTTTCTTCAATCTGGCATAGGTAGTGTGTATTGTGTTCTGTGAATATCCAGCCTGATACAGCTTTGTAAGCCATCCACTCAATACAGTCTTATCAACAGTAGCAAATACATAATCACCCAAATAGGGCTTGATATACTTGTTGTATGAATAGATGCTATTGCTATATGTGCTTCTCTCAATCTCACCCGTTGCTAGCTGATGCTGTAGATATTCATTATAGATTTCGTCAATCGTCTTTGCCTTGCTTGCGGTGGGCATCAAATCAGCCTCGGCATTAAGTGTATCAAGCCATTCCTTTGCTATGCGGTTGGCATCCTTCTTACCTTTCGCCTCGGGCAACATCTTACTAATTTCTTTCCACTTGCCATAAACATCTTTATACTTTGCTCTCGCTTGCCAAGGCTTACCCTTTCGGTCAAGTTGGCGAACACTTACAGCAGTATATTTCATACTGAATCCCTCCTTGGCTGATTTGTTCCACAAATTGCACCATAAGAATACCGCAAATGTTCCGCAAAGTCAAGATTGTTCCGCAAAAAGAGAACCCCGAAAACCTTTGATTTGCAAGGCTTTTCGGGGTTCTTGACCTCTAAAAATGGCCGGGGATTTATTCCCACTCAATCGTTCCGGTGGGCTTGGGGGTGACGTCGATGAGGACGCGGTTGACGCCCTTGACCTCATGGGTGATGCGGTGGGTGAGGGTATGGATGAGGCTCCAGTCCAGCTCCTCGACGGTGGCGGTCATGGCGTCCACGGTGTTCACCGCACGGATGACGCAGGGCCACTCATCGGCGCGCTTGTTGTCGCGCACGCCCACGCTCTTGACGTCGGGCACGATGGTGAAGTACTGCCAGACCTTGCCCTCCAGGCCATTCTTGGCAAACTCCTCGCGCAGGATCGCGTCGGACTCGCGGACAGCCTCGAGGCGGTCACGGGTGATCGCGCCCACGCAGCGCACGCCCAGGCCCGGGCCCGGGAAGGGCTGGCGATAGACCATGTTGTCCGGCAGGCCCAGCGCGGCGCCCACGGCGCGCACCTCGTCCTTGAACAGCATCTTCAGGGGCTCGACCAGCTCGAACTGCAGATCCTCCGGCAGACCGCCCACGTTGTGGTGGCTCTTGACGGCCTTGACGGTCTTGGTGCCGGACTCGATGATGTCGGGATAGATGGTGCCCTGACCCAGGAAGGAGATGCCCTCCAGCTTGCGGGCCTCCTCCTCGAACACGCGGATGAACTCCGCACCGATGATCTTGCGCTTCTTCTCGGGATCGGCAACGCCGGCCAGCTTGTCCAGGAAGCGGTCCACCGCGTCCACGTAGATCAGGTTCGCGCCCAGCTCGTCGCGGAACACGCGCACTACCTGCTCGGGCTCGCCCTTGCGCAGCAGGCCGTGGTTGACGTGCACGCAGGTCAGGCGATCGCCGATGGCCTTGATCAGCAGCGCCGCGACCACGGAGGAATCCACGCCGCCGGACAGCGCCAGCAGCACCTTGCCGTCGCCCACCTGGCGGCGGATGCGCTCGATCTGGTCGTCGATGAAGTTCTGGGTGTTCCAGGTCTTGCCGCAGCCGCACTTGTCAAAGATAAAGGCGGAGAGCACAGCGGCGCGCGCAGCGTCGTCCTCGGGCCATGCGGCGAGCTTCTCGCCGGGCTTTGCGTCGTGATCCACCGCCAGCATGGGCACGTTCAGCGCGTAGACCGCCTCGGACGCGTCGATGGCAACGCCGTCCACGATGCGGTTCTTGCCGCCGTTGAGGATGACGCCGCGGATGTTCGGAATCGCATTCAGCTCCGCTGCCGTCAGGTCGTGGGGATGGATTTCACTGTACACGCCCAGCGCGCGGATCTCACGCGCAATTTTCGGGTTTTCTTCGCTGCCGAGGTCGAGAACGAGAATGACGTCCTGCTGCATGTGCTATCTCCTCCTGCTGATGTAAAGTTGAAATGGGTACAGAGAAAGTATAGCGCCGGGATGCCCGAAATGCAAGGGAATTTGCATTAAAACATGCATTTTTGATACTGTACAGGGGCGGCAGAATGGTGATATAATAGTAGCAACCAATATTTATAAATGGAGGAATGCAATATGCGCACCATCAAGGCCGTACCAATCACCGCAGAGAACTTCCGTCCCTACGGCAGCTTCGCCAGCATGCTCGAGCCCAGCGGCCACTGCTTCCCCGGCGACGCCACCTTCTACCCGGATCAGGTGGAGCTGAACGTGCAGGGCGGCAAGCCCATCACCTTCTCCCCGCTGACCGTGAAGAAGCCGGAGAAGATGGTCGTCACCAAGGCGGAGTACCACAACTACACCGGCGAGGGCGTGCTCGTGCTCGACGACGACGCGGTTATCCACGTCGCCCCGCCGTCCAACAAGGTCATCGTGCCGGAGCTGACCGAGGCCTTCCTCGTGCCCAAGGGCACGCTGGTGAAGCTCAACACCGGCGTGTGGCATCTCGCGGCGCTGCCGGCGCACAACGAGCTGCTGCACGTGATGATCATCCTGCCCGAGCGCGTGTACGCCAATGACTGCTACGTCTGCGAGTACCCCGAGGATCAGTACATCGAAATCACGCTGTGAGGCACTTCCACGGAGGTGCGCGAACCATCCGGTTTGCGCGCCTCCTTTTTTTAATCGCAAAATGTACATTTCCATGAAAATCTAAGCAAACTCTAATAATTTGTGAACCGTAGCTTATCCATGAGCGTCTAATATGATATGGGAATATTTGGATGATTCGGCAAGCCGCAGGCTTGGCCGGGTCGGCGGGCCCCGTAGGGCAGCACGCCGACAATCATGGGAAGATCTGGATGTGCGATGCATCCATTTCAGAAATCAGATTGACCGCAAGGGAGTGAGCAGTTTGAACAGATGGATCTCCATGCTGCTGGTGGCGGGCCTGCTGAGCGCGGGCGGCGTGGCCGAGACCGTACCGGTGGAACCGCAGCAGATACAGGAGCCAGTCGCGGAGGAGAGCGCCGCGCCGGAGGAAACCCCGGAGGAAACCCCCGCGCCGGAAGAAAGCGCCGCGTCGGAGGAAACACCTGCACCGGAGGAGACCCCCACACCGGAAGAGAGCGCATCCCCGGAGGAAAGCCCCTCTGCGGAGGAGACCCCCGCAGCGGAGGTCACGCACCTGCCCGAAATCGAGGGCTACCTGCTGGACGCACAGGGCGTTCAGCTCCAGGGCGGCACGCTGAAGGAGCTTTTGCAGGCGGAGGGCGCGCTGCGCGTGTGCGTGTGCACCCCGAAGATCATTTATCTGGAAAGCTTCCCGCTGCACCGCCTGAACGAGATCGAATTCCTGCCGGACGAAGCGCTGAACGGCAGGTACCGCGTGGTGCTCTCGGCCAGCGACGATCCGGCGGACGAATACACGCCGGAGATCATCGCGGAATTTGCCGAGGACGCGGTGGGCGAGCTCTTCATCTGGCTCATGGAGCAGCCGGATCAGCCCACGCCGACCCCCGCGCCGGAGCAGGAACTTCAGGTGTCCCCGGAGGACTACTATGCCGGGCGCTGGAGCTGCGTGCCGCCCACCTTCCACCTCAGCGGCGTCGATGAAGGCGACGCGGACAGCGACTACGCGGTGATCATCCTGGACGAGCGCATCGCGCTGCTCTCGGGCAGCGATTACATCCCCCCGGACGAGGGGACGTACAGCGTGCGCTTCGCCATCATGGACGGCATGGGCGACCTGACCAGCCGCTCGGAGCGCTACGACCTGATGCTGGACTTCACCCCGCCGGAGCTGATTGTGGAGGTCAGCCAGGAGCTTGACCGCACGATGACGCTGCACCTCTCCGACGCGCTCAGCGGCGCGGCTTCGCTGTCGCTGGACGGCGGCGCGAGCTGGATCGCGCTGGACGGCATGGAGAGCTACCCCTACACCGCGACCGAGAAGCAGGTCTTTGTCCCGGGCAGCATTCAGCTGATGGATGGCGCGGGGAACCTCGCCGAAAATGCCGAAGAGATCGTGCTGGACAAGCTGCCCCGGATGTCCGGCGGCGGCGGTGGCGAGAGCGCGCCCAAGAAGCAGCACGCCAGCGGCGACGGCGACACGGCGCTCTACAACGCCTATCCGCTGGAGCTTCCCGAGGAAAGCATGCAGACGCTGACCCTCGGCGGCGAGAAGGTGGAGCTGTCCATGGAGCTGGTGGGCGAGACCACGCCCGTCACCCCCGGCAGCTTCCGCGCGGAGATGCTCCGCTGGACGCGCAATGACGGCACGGAGGAAGGCGAGCCGGACACGCTGCTCCTGACGGCGGAGCCCCTCAATGAGGACGAAGCCGACTGTGCCCGGGTGTGGAGGATCAACGGCGCGGTGCTGCGCAAGCTGTACAACAGCGACGTGCGCTACCTGCTGCTGGACGTGGACGGCGCGATGCTCTCGCTGCCGACCCAGGGCTTTGTGGCGGGCACGCGCTACGCCGAACTGAAGATGCAGGGCGCGTCCACCGCCGAGTTCACCTACGAGATTCGCATGCGCAGCGCCGAGGATGCGCAGGCTCTGCCCTTCAACCGCGCGCCGGGCTGCGCGGCGGAGATCTGGGTGGAGGTTGCCGGTGAGCGCTTTGAGCTGATCGACCGCCTGTCCACGCCGGAGATGTACCCCTGCGACGTGTACTGCGCGCCCGACGACCTGCCCGACTACCCCTACGGCGCCTACCCCGCCTTTGCGGACGACACGGAAACGGAGGTTTGATGTATGATAACGGTAAAACGGATGATTTCTGCCGCGGCAATCCTCGCGATGTTCACCGGCGCGGCGGCCTCGGCAGAGCTTGCGCTGGACGGCAGCGTGGTTTCCAGCGGCGCGGATTCGGTGCGCGCGCCCTTCGGCGGCATCGTGGAGGACGTGAAGCTGCGCGCGGGCGACCTGGTGAGCGTGGGCGACCCGGTGGCCTCCATCGTGACCTCCAAGGTCTACGCGCCCCAGGACGGCATTGTCGGCAGCGTGTGCGCCCAGGAGGGCGACAGCGCCGAGGGCATCATGAAGCGCTACGGCGCGGTGCTCTACATCGAGCCCACGAACCGCTACATCGTGCAGGCCAGCACCGAGAAGGCCTACAATTCCAGCGACACCCGCTACGTGCACATCGGCGAGAAGCTGTACCTGAGCTGCACCCAGGACGGCAGCCACCGGGGCACCGCCCGTGTCACGAAGATCGAGCCCGCCGACGAGGCCGGCATCACCAAGTACACCCTCGAAGTCACCGGCGGCGACTTCTACATCGGCGAGACCGTGGGCGCGTTCCGCAGCTCCGACTATGCCTCCACCTCCCGCCTGGGCCGGGGCACCGTCGCCCAGGCCGAGGCCATCGCCGTGGAGGGCGCGGGCAGCATTCTCAAGCTCCACGTGGCTCCCGGCGACAGCGTGGAGCGCGGCCAGCTGCTGTTCGAAACGGTGGAGGGCACGCTGGACGGCCTCTATGCAGGTGAGAGCACCATCCCCTCCGACCTCAGCGGCATCGTGGCCAGCGTGGACGTACAGAACGGCGCGTCCGTCACCAAGGACGCGAACCTCATCACCGTCTACCCCTTCGACCAATTGCAGGTGGAGGCCCAGGTGAACGTGCTGGATCTGGGCGCGATCCACGAGGGCGACGCGGTGGAGATCGAGTTCGACCTCGACCCGGACAGCCTGCGGCGCTACGAGGGCGTGGTGGAGAGCATCTCCTACCTCAGCAGCGGCGAGGGCAGCCAGAAGTACTACAGCGCCTACATCTCCTTCGCGGCGGACGAGCACGTGCGCCTGGGCATGCCCGCCATCGTCTATCTCAAGGACGGCGCGGAGGATGAGGCCGAAACGGTGACCGAATAAATTCTACATATCATAAGGAGAACAGATTCATGCATAAGCTGCTTTCGATTCTCATGATCCTCGCGCTGATCCTCGCGCCCCTGAGCGCACTTGCCGCCCAGGGCGACGCGAACCTCGGCCGCAACTTCTACGAGACCTACCGCGACAACATCGGCGGCGTCTTTACCGTAAACGACACCCTGTACGTCTACGGCTACAAGGGAATCTACGCCTGGCACGTGGGCGACGCGGATCTCGCGCCCCTCATGTTCCCGGAGCAGGAGAACAGCGAAAACAACTACTCCAGCATCCAGAGCATCTTTGCCGACGGCGAGACCATCTACGCCCTGATCGCCACCTATCTGAGCAGCGAGACCACCTACAGTCTGGAGCGCGTCGAGCTGATTCCGCTCGAAATCGAGGGCGATCAGGTGAGCTACGGCGAAGCCACGGAGCTGAACCACGACGATCTGGTGGTGAACTACGGCGACGAAAACGACTACATGATTCAGATCAACAGCGTGTGCTGCGCGAATGGCCGCGCCTACCTGTGCGTGTACAACGACATGGGCGAGTCCGCCGTCTACATGCTGGACCTCAGCGACGGCAGCAGCATGTTTCTGGAGGATCTGGAGAATCCCCTCGCCTGCACGCCCTATCTGGACGGCCACGTGCTGATCGAGTGCTTCGACTGGAACGCGAAGCAGTGCAATCTGCTGGACTACGACCCCGAAACCGAGAGCCTGTCCCCCGTCTGCCCGCCCCTTGAGCGCGAAACGGCGCTGCAGGGCATCGCCTACAGCGCGGAATCCGGCCGCCTGTTCTTTCAGGAGGACGGCTACGTGAAGGCCGCCACGGACTTCGACTTTGAAAACGCCGTCACCGTGGCCGAGTATCCCCAGTTCTACTACAACGATCAGGCCGCCCACCTGCTGCCCGGCGACTACTACGTCTGCTTCGGCTACGAAAGCATCAGCGTCCGCGCCACCGACCCCGAATCCCTGCCCCAGACCCGCATCGTGGTCAGCGGCATGTCCGACTACGTGACCGACGCCTACTACGACTTCACCAACACCCACGGCGACGTGGCGGTGGTGCTCTCCCAGGATTACGTCGAGGACAGCGCCATCATCGAGGGCATGATGAACCGCGACGCCACCAACGACGTCCTGCTGCTCAGCGCCAATTCCAAGGCCTTCGAGTCGCTCTACCAGCGCGGCTACCTGGCCGAGATCGACGACGCGGAGCTGAAAACCGCCATCGAGGGCATGTATCCCGGACTTCAGGAGGTGCTGCTGCGCGACGGCGAGGTCGTGGCGGTGCCGGTGCGCCTCTACGGCTGGATTCCCGGCATCAGCATCGAGGGCTTTGAGAAGATCGGCGTCTCCCGCGAGGAGATTCCCACCAACTGGCTGGACTTCCTGGACTTCCTCGAGACCCTTTCGGATAAGCTGCCCGAGGACGGCAGCGTGCGCATCTTCGACGAGTACATGACCCAGGAGTACGCGAAGAACGAGCTGTTCAGCGCCGTGTTCCAAAGCTACAAGAACGCCATGCCCGCCGGTGAGATTCGCTACAACACGCCGGTGCTTCAGGCCGCCTTTGAAAAGCTGCTCTCTCTGGACTACGAGGGCATGGGCCTTCCCGAGGATGACGATGAGGCCGAGATGATGGGCGGCAGCGTCTCCTTCTACACCGAGGGTGATCCTGAGCGCACCTACACCCTGTTCACCAGCAGCGTGGGCTGCACCCTGGGCAACTTCTACAACGATTTCGAGCCCTGGCCGCTGTCCTTCTCCGCGGACGACGTGGGCGTGCTGCCCATCGACCTGACCGTCGCGGTGATCAATCCCTTCTCCGAGCACCGCGAGCTTGCCCAGGAATTCCTGCGCACGATCTACGACACCCTGAGCGAGGATACGCTGTACAACCTCAGCGACGCGCTGAACGAGCCCCTGCGCTACGAGTTCTACGAGGACAACCTTGCCGAGATCAACAAGATGCTGGATGACGAGCGCGCCGCGCTGGAGAAGGCCGAGCCCGTGGACAAGCCCGCCCATCAGGAGACCATCGACCAGCTGGAGCGCTCCCTTGAGGATATGGAAAAGAACTACTGGATGATCTCCCCCGAATCGCTGGAGTGGTACCGCAGCCATGCGCAGAACCTCCACGTGATGCGCTACGACTACACCGACGAGGCCGACGGCCTCTACGATCAGGCCGAGCAGCTGCTTCAGGGCCGCCTCAGCCCCGCCGACTTCCTCTCCGCCATGGATCAGAAGATTCGCATGATGGCGCTGGAGGGGAACTGACGCAGCAGCCAGATTACAATCGTGGCGGGGGGACGTGTCCCCCCGTCCACAATAACATTACAGGAGGCGCGCCTTGTTTCGCCGAAAGAAATCCCTGTGGCTGTTTCTGCTTCCGCCGCTGATCGGGCTGCTGATCTTCTACATCGTGCCCTTCTTCGGCGGCGTCTATTACAGTCTGACCGACGGAAGCTACAAAAACGCCTTCGTGGGCCTGCAAAACTACATCAACATCTGGCAGAACCCCATGTTTCTGCTGGGCCTGAAGAACACGCTGCTGCTGTCGCTGATCTGCGCCCCGGCGGTGTGGATTCTGTCGTTCCTCATTGCCATGCTGCTCAACCGGCTGCGCCCCGGCGGGGCGCTGCTGCGCAACAGCATCCTGCTGCCCTACCTGATGCCCGCGTCGGCGATGCTTCTGGTGTGGCTGCTGTTCTTCGATTACGGCGGCACGCTGAACCGCATCCTGCACCTGCTGGGCATGGATCGCGTGAACTGGCTGGACGGCGCCGCGCTGCGCGTGCCGGTGATCCTGCTGTTCATCTGGAAGAACCTGGGCTTTGCGGTGATTCTGTTCCTCTCCGCGCTGCAAACCGTGCCGGAGCCGCTGTATGAATATGCCCGGCTGGAGGGCGCGGGTTTCTTCCGCCAGGCCTTCTCCATCACGCTGCCGCTGATCTCCCCCACTGCCTTTCTGGTCGTCATCATCGAGTGGATCAGCGCCTTCAAGATCTTCCGCGAGGTGTACTTCATCGGCGGGGCCTACCCCGCCGACGCGGTCTACACCCTGCAAAATTACATGAACAATATGTACAACAAGCTCAACTACCAGAACGTGACCACCGCAGCCTACAGCTTCGCGCTGATCGTGTTCGCGCTGTTCGGCGTGCTGTTCTATCTACAAAACCGCATGCAGCGGAACCTGAAGTGAGGTGCGGCGCATGAAAAAAACCAACCGTCGCCGCCGCCACCTGCTCACCCGCTTTCTGCTGGTGCTGTTGGCGCTGGTGATCCTGCTGCCGGTGATCGTCACCGTGCTCTACTCCTTCTTCTCCCCCGAGGAGATTCGCGCCTTCATGGACACCCGCGGCTCCTTCAGCGACACGGCCTGGATGGACGCGCGGCTCAGTCCCCGCATGTTCTCGCTGAGCCAGTACTGGAAGATCTTGATCGTGGACACCTCGGTGCTGCGGATGTTTGCGATGTCGGTGTTCTACACGGTGATGATCCTGCTGGGTCAGGCGGTGTTCGTGCCGATGCTGGCCTACGCACTGAGCCGCTTCCAGTTCAAGGGCCGCAGCGTCATCTTCATGGCGATCCTGCTGCTGATGCTGCTGCCCTATCAGGTCACGATGGTGCCGAACGTGCTGACTCTCAAGCGCATGGGCCTGATGAACACGGTCTGGGCGGTGATTTTGCCGCTGTGGTTTGCGCCGTTCTACGTGTTCCTGCTGCGCCAGTTCATGGCGAGCCTGCCCAACGAGCTGTTCGAGGCCGCACAGGTGGACGGCGCGGGCACGATCCGCTGCTACTTCCACGTGGCGCTGCCGGTGTGCCGCCCGGCCATCGGCGCGGCGCTGGCGCTGTCCTTTGCGGACTGCTGGAACCTTGTCGAGCAGCCCATGACCTACCTGAGCCAGAGAACCGAGCTGCAGCCGCTGTCCGTGATGTTCAACCAGCTGGTCAGCGAGAGCACCGGCGTGGAGTTCGCCGGCGCGGTGATCTACATGCTCCCGGCGCTGTTCGTCTACCTCTACTTTCTGGAGGACATCCTCTCGGGCATCCAGCTCACGGAGCTGAAATAAGTGGATGGGGGAGTAAACTTCCCCGGAATCCCCCGCGCGGTGCATCCGCGCCTGAAACGCTCACAAAACAGGAGTTGCTGAAAAATGAAGCTGAAAAAAATCGCCCTGCGCGGACTGATCGGCGTGGCCGTGGCGGTGGCGCTGTGCATGTTCTTCTCCGGCACCATCGAAAACATCACCACGCCCAAGGTGAAGCTGGCGAAGGCCTCCCGGGGCAAGCTGGTGGAAAAGCTGGAGCTGAGCGGCGTGCTGGCCTACCCCGAGGTGGAGGAGATGCGCCTGAGCCTGCCCGCCGGGCAGACGCTCACCATCAATCGGGTGAACGTGCGCGCGGGCTATCCCGTGAAGGCGGGCGACGTGGTGCTCGAGGCCAGCGTCACCGGCTACGAGGCCGCCGCGAAGCAGGCCCAGGACGCGTACGACGCGGCGCTGGACGCGCTGATGGAGATCGACCGCAAGAACGAGGGGCTGACCCTGCGCCGCAGCGAGCAGACCTACGCCGAGACCTACGCCGCGCTGCGCGCCGCCGCCCGTGCAACCGCCCGCAAAAAGACCGAGATGGACGTGCTGCTGCGCGCCGCGAAGCTGAGCTACACCGACAATGCTTACCCTGACGGCGCGGATGAAGCCACCGTTGCCGCCATCGACGCCTATCGCGCGGCCCTGTCCGCCCAGGACGAGGCCCAGCAGGCCTTCAACCGCGCGGCGCGCTACGGCATGGACGATGCGGTCTGGAGCTACATCTCCGAGCGCCAGAGCGCCCAGGAGAATCTGGACGACTGCGCCGAAAAGCAGGTGGAGCTGGAGGAGCTGCGCCGCACCGCCGCGACCATCTGCGCGCCCCGGGATGGCGTAATCGCAGAGATCAATTTGAAGCAGGGCGATCCCTACGACGGCTCCATGCCCCTGTACAAGCTCACCGCCGAGGGCAGCTCCCCCGCGCTGCGGGCCGACCTCACTGGCGTGGACAAGAACATCACCGAGGGCATGAGCGTCACCGTGTCCGTGGGCGGCGACAGCGTGGAGGCGAAGATCGCGTCGCTGGGCTTCACCGAGTCCGGCGCGCGCTGCGCCGACGTGATCGTCTCCGACGAGATTCTCCGCGCTGCGGGCAGCATGTACGCGCTGTCCCAGGATTCGGTGAAGCTGACGGTGCTGTTCAAGTCCAAGCAGAGCAGCTGCCTGCTCCCCGCCTCCGCCGTGCGCGGCAGCGGAGACAGCCGCTACGTCTACACCGTGAACGAGCGCACCACCACCTTCGGCAAGAAGAAGCTCTCCCTGTCCAAGATGACCGTTCACGTCATCGCCGAGGCGGACGGCGTGGCCTCCATCGAGGAGGACCTGAGCTACTACACCATCGCCTACATGGAGGATCGCGCCCTGCGCGACGGCTCCGATGTGATGGAATATGTGGAATGAGGCGCGTATGAGGAAGAGACGATTCTCCCGAACCGCCCGGCTGCTGATCGCCCTGGGCGTGGTTCTCCAGATCGCCGCGCTGGCTGCGTTCAGCGCAAACGACGCGCTGCTGGAGTACGCCATCTGCGCGCCGGACGTGCAGACCGTGAGCACAGCGGACGGCTCCTCCCATGCCGAGACCGAGCTGGAGCCGTTGATCGAGGCCCGCGACGACGTGTTCGAGCAGCTGGGCGACGGCCTTTCGGTGCTGGCCTGCGGCGGCGTCAAGAGCGGCGCAAGCGTCTCCGGCAACGGAACCACCGCCGATGCGGCCTTGCAGGCGGTGGACCTGTGCTGGCTGGAGACCTGTCCCCGGCGCATCGCCGAGGGGCGCTGGATGGACGGAAGCGAGCTGAAGTCCGGCGCGAGGGTAGCTGTGCTGGACGCAGATCTGGCCTTCAAGCTCTTTGGCTCGGAGTCCGCGCTGGAGCGCACAGTGCGCATCGGTGAAGCGGACTACCGGGTCATCGGCACGGTGCGCCACCGCCGCAGCGTAGGCGAGCGCGACGCATGCAGCGCCTACGTCCCCCTGTCGGCGGTCGCGGCGCAGGGAATCCAATTGGACATACTGACCATGTACGCCCTGCCGCTTGCGCAGACGGGCATGGATCAGAGCTTCACCGCCGCCATGCGCGACGCATGGGGATCGGGCAGCTTCTACAACCTGCGCAGGGAGGCCATGGGCGGCATGCTGCTGAGCCGACTGCTGCTGTGCGCGCTGGGCATGGCGCTGCTGTGGCGGCTGGTGAACCCGCTGCGCGGCCTTGCGAAGCGCTTCCGGGGCGAGATCGCCGAGATGCAGCGGCACGGCTACCTCAGGAGCTACCTGCTGCCCTCCGTCGCGCGGATCTTCATGCTGATGCTCTGCGCGGCTGCGTGGCTGGCGGCGGTCTACGGCGTGCTGTGCGTGGCCATCGAGCCGGTGTACACCTTCACCGAGTGTGTCCCGGAGTCGCTGGTGGAGCTCTCCGCGCTGCGGACGGTGTTCTGGAGCCGCGCGGAAGATGCGGCGCAGCTGGTGAAGGTCGTCACGCCCGAGGCCGCGCGTTCCGCCTTCTGGGGCAGCGCGGCGCGCCTGGGCGCGGTTCTGACGCTGCTGGGCCTGGCGCTGGGCAGAGGACGGAGCGATAAAAGCTGCGCTCCGCAGGCAGCCGAAAACTGAATGGTCAGCATCGAACCCCACGCCCCGACCTGTGAAAGCAGATCGCGGGCGCGGGGTTTTCTGATGTCAATCCCCCGCCGATGCTTCTGGACATGAAAAAGCCACCCCATTTGCATGGGATGGCTTTTCTATGCGCCTTTACTTCAGGGTGATGATCACGCGGCGGTAAGGCTCCTCGCCCTCCGAGTGGGTGGTCACCTCGGGGTCGTTCTGCAGCGCGGAGTGCAGAATGCGGCGCTCGTTGGGGTTCATGGGCTCCAGGGCGACGCGACGGCCGCTCTTCTTGGCGCGGTTGGCCATGCGCACGGCCAGCTTCCGCAGCGCCTCCTCGCGCTTGGCGCGGTAGTTCTCGGTGTCCAGCGACACGCGCAGATAATCCTCGCGGTTGCGGTTGACGTTCAGGCTGGTGAGGTACTGGAGCGCGTCCAGCGTCTCGCCGCGACGGCCGATGAGGATGCTCATGTTCTCGCCGGAGAGCTGCATGCGCAGCTGCTCCTCAGATTCGCTGACCTCGATCTGCGTGGGCACGCTCATCTTCTCAGTCAGGCCCAGCAGGAAGTCGCGCGCGCCCTTGGCGGTGTCACTCAGCGCCTCCTCGGGGGTGGCCACGAAGGGCTCCGCAGGCTCGGCGGGGGCCGCAACGGTCACGGGCTCCGGGATGGGCTCGCGCATCTCCTTGCGCTCCTTGTCCTTGCGGTTGCGGGACCTGCGCTTCTCGCTCTTTTCAGGCTTTGCCTCTGCGGCGGCGGCTTCCTGGACGGGCTCGTCCCTGACCTCGGCGGCAGGCTCCTCGGCCTTCTCCGCCTTCTTCACCGGCGCGGCCTTGGGGGCGCTCTGCTCGACCTTGGCGGGCTTGCTCTCGCGCTTCTTTTCGCGCTTGCGGCCCTGCGCAGGCTGATCGAGACTGAACACAGGCATTTCGATGTCGAAGGAATGATCCTCCTCCTTGACGGTCAGGCGAACCTTCGCGGGCTTGCCGAACATGCCGAAGAGTCCGGGGCTGCCCATGTCGATGACGCTGGTTTCCACCTCGTCAAGCGTGCAACCAAGCTCCTTCAGGCCGTTCTGGATCGCGTCCTTCACGGTCTTTCCGCTTGCTTCAATAAATCTGTTCAAGGCGGGATGCCTCCTTATCTTACTGGGAAATCACTTGATATCTGCTTGTGCGCCTTCCTCCTCGAGCGCCACCTTGCGGTCCTGGCGATCGAAGTACCAGTTCACGATGACCTGCTGCACGACCTGAATGACGTTGGCGGCCATCCAGTAGATGGCGAACGCGGCGTTGTAGCCGGCGCAGATCCACAGGGAGAACAGGGGGAAGAACCACTTCATGAAGCCGCTGTTCATGGCGTTGGCAGCGGCCTGCTGCTCCTCGGGAACGTTTTCGTCCTTCTTGATGCTGTTGCCGTTGGTGAACTTGGTCATCAGGAACTGGCTGACGGCAGCCAGCACCGGCAGGATGAACAGGCCGTTGGCATACTGGAAGAGGTTGGCAAAGGACGTGGGCAGGGTGAGCACAGGGCGGAAGAACACCAGATTCAGCTGAATCGAGGTGAACGCGTTTGCGCCGTACTGGGCCGCGATGGCGGCGTACTGCTCGGTGGCCAGGAAGTCCCGTGCGGCGGTGATGTTGGCCTCGGTCAGGATGGAGGAGCCGCCCACCGGAACGATGGTCTTGAGGGTATCGCCCACCTTGGGCAGGATGGTGGACATGAAGGAATCCGGCTGGAATACGTTCTTGATCCACAGCCAGCTCTGCATCGCGGGCACCTCGCCGGTCTCCGCGATGCCGAGGATCATCTGGATGGTGTGCTCGTTGGCCATGTTGCGCATCGCGGCGAACATGAACCAGAGAATCGGCAGGGTGATGAGCATGGGCAGGCAGCTCGCCATGGGGCTTACGTGCTCCTTGCGATACAGCTCGTTGAGCTTGAGATTCAGCTTGTCCTTATCGTTGGCATACTTCTTCTGAAGCAGGGCGACCTTGGGCTGAATCTTGTTCATTGCGCGCATGCTCTTCTTGCTCTTGATGTCGAAGGGCAGCATGACCATGCGGATGAGCAGCGTAAATACCACAACGGACCAGCCGTAGTTGCCGACCCATCTGTAAATCCATTCCAGGATGCTTTGAAAAAGTCCGCTCATTGAATATCCTCCACGGAATTGATCGTCCACGCAGCAACCGCCGGTTCCAGCATACAAAAGAATGCCGCGCCCAGATCAGCGGGGCATTCTTCTCGCCCGGACGACGCGATGCCATGCCGCACCGCCACGCCCGACCCTCTGCCAGACGCGCCCCGGCGCAGTCGCGACCATCGTCGCGCGCCGCAGCCGACGAGCGAATCCTTCCGTGCGGTTCAGGGAACAGGGTCATACCCGCCCTTGCTGAACGGGTTACAGCGCAGGATCCGGCGCACGGCCAGATACCCGCCCTTGATGGCGCCGTATTTTTGAACTGCCTCCATTGCATACTGCGAGCAGGTGGGAATGTACCTGCAGCACGGTCTGTGCAACGGCGATATGCCCACGCGATAAAACGTAATCAGCCAAAGCAGGATGCGCTTGGGCAAGGACTTGATCCACCGCATTTACATATCCTCTTTCATGAGCTTTGCGCGGGCGAGCAGGGCATGCATCTCCCTCGTCAGCTCGGCATGCGGAACCGATTTCAGCGCCGGACGCGCAATGAAGATGTACTTTCCGCATTTGAGTCGCGTGCGCATCAGGCGCACATCCTCACGCATGCACCGCCGGATGCGGTTGCGCGTGACCGCGTTGCCCACCTTGGAGGACACCGAGAAGCCGAACTTCTGCTCCCGTCCCTTCAGGTAGATCAGCACGAGATTTCGCGAGGGGTATGATTTGCCTCTCCGATAGACATAGCGATAATTTTTGTTATCGCCAAGCCTGTATTTGCGCGCGAACCCCTGGGGTGCGCGCGCATGCTTATCCTGCCCCTCCATGTCCGATTTCAGAATCAGACGGTCAGAACCTTGCGGCCGCGTGCACGACGGGCCTTGAGAACGTTGCGGCCTGCTCTGGTCTTCATGCGGGCGCGGAAGCCATGAACCTTGGAACGCTGGCGCTTCTTGGGCTGGTAAGTACGGAACATTGAAAACAACTCCTTCGCATCGTGATCTATGAGGCATTTACTCTGTTTGAGTAAAACTTCCCAAACATACAGCCTTATCATTATACTTTTTTCCCGGGATGCTGTCAAGTTAAACCGTGTGAATTCAGATTTCGCTTTTCCAATTTTTCACAACAACGCCCAAAATTACAATTTACTTTACATTTCGCGGCCCTTGTTTTAAAATAGGAAGCAGCCACGAGTGAAAAATGATTAGGAGAATCCGCCATGCAAAGTCAAGCTGCAACGCATACACGCAGTTCCCACCGCTTTCTCTGTTCCGCCGCGATCCTGCTTGTGCTGATCGTTCTGATCTACGCCGTCATGGGCGTCTGGTCACAGGAGGATCCCCGCCATTACCCCTACGAAAGCTACCTTTTGCAGGCGCAGGCCTGGCTGAAAGGACAGACGTACCTGGATGAGAATTACAGCCATCTGGAGCTTGCGGACTACGAGGGCAAATACTATGTCAGCTTCCCGCCGGTGCCCTCCATCCCAATGGTGCTCTACACGCTGATCTGGGGCGACGACGTGCCGGGCGGACTGTTTCAGAAGATCTACGTCGCCATCGCCGCGCTGCTGATCCTCTCGGAGCTTATGCGCACCGGCCGCATGAAGTGGGGGGACTGCGTCGCCTGGGCGCTGCTCATCTGCCTGGCCAGCGCCATGCTCCCCGTTTCACTGATCGGCGGCGTGTGGTACGAGGCGCAGATCCTGTGCTTCCTGTTTTCCATCTGCGCCATTGTGGCCATGCGGCGGCGGCATCCCACGCTGTCCTGCCTGTGCTTTGCCCTGTCGGTGGGCTGCCGTCCCTTTTCGATCTGTCTGGGGCCCGTGCTGCTGATGCTCTATCTGGAGGACGCGAAGCTCCGGCGCCTGTCCCTCCGCCAAAGCATCCGGCGGCTGATGCCCGGTCTGATCGTGGGCCTGTGCGTCGCCGCCTGCTATGGAGCCTACAACTATGTGCGCTTCGGCAACATTTTTGAATTTGGCCACAACTATCTGCCCGAGTTCACCAGCAGCGAACACGGCCAGTTCTCCCTCTATTATATTGCACAAAACTGGAGCAAGCTGTTCTTTGGCGCGCCCTTCCACGTCACCGAGGCCCAGCTGACCTTTGAGAAGTTTGGCTTCTCCATGTTCCTCAGCTGCCCGATTCTGATCTGCAATCTGGTATGGTTCATCAAGGACGATCTGCTGACTAGGAGCATGACGCGCACCAAGTGGGTCATCCTGCTGATGGGCGCTCTGAACATGCTCCTGCTTCTGATGCACAAGACGCTGGGCGGCCTGCAATTCGGCATGCGCTATGCGCTGGAGCTGGTGCCAATGTGCTTTGTATGGCTGCTGCTGAGTCCCGATCGCCGTGCGCTGACCCGCTGGGAGAGCGTGCTTCTTGGGATGGGCCTGGTCTTCAATCTGGTGGGCGGCGTCGCCATACATGTATAAAAAATGAAGAAAGTCAAAGCCCTGCTTCTGCCCTGCAAGGTTCGCGCCAGCCACGCCGACGCCGGAGATTTCCTGCGCGTGGCAAGCGTGGGACTGGTGGGCTGGTTCCACATCTGGCAGCAATCCTGGCTGAATCCCGACCTCCATCTCTTCGGGCGCAGCTTCCGCATCTATCCGCTGGTTGCCTGCGGCTACATGTTCGTGGATCTGATGCTGCTGCTCAGCGGCTTTCTGCTGATGCTGGGCTGGCAGGCGGGCCGCAACCGCAGAGCGCGCGACTTCTACATCGCCCGCGCCGCGCGCATCCTGCCCAGCTACCTGCTGTGCATCGCAATCATGCTGTTTGCCTTCGCGCTGCCAGGGAGGCTGTACCGTTCGCCGGGCGCGATGTGGAAGGATCTGCTCGCCCACCTGAGCTTCACCCACAACTTCTTCTATGACACCTATCTCGCCACACCGCTCAACGGCGTTCTGTGGACGCTGGCCGTGGAGGTGCAGTTCTACCTGATCTTTCCCCTGCTTGCCCGCGCCTTTGACCGCGCACCCGTCCGCACCTGGGGCTGCATGGTTGCCCTGGCCATGCTGATCCGTCTGACGATCATCCTCTATGCAGAGGACAGCGCGATCTACTTCAACCGCCTCACCGCCATGCTGGACGTGTACGCAAACGGCATGCTTGCAGCGCACATCTATCGAAGGCTGGCGAAGAAGCCCCAGTCCGCCCGGCGCGCCTGGCTGAGCACCGCACTGACCATCCTCGCAGTCGTGGGCGTCTACCGCATCCTGTGCGCCCAGCACCTCCGCAGCGGCACGGAAAACATCCGCATGGGGCAGATGCTCTGGCGCTTCCCGCTGAGCGCCCTGGGCTGCGTGTTCCTGGTCTGCGGCAGCCGCTCCATCCGGCTGATGCGCGCGCTGTTTTCCAACCGCGTCGTGTGCTTCCTCTCCAGCCTGAGCTTCAACTTCTACATCTGGCATCAGTTCCTTGCCGTGAAGCTCAAGGCCTGGCGCATCCCGTACTACGAGGGTGTAAACCCCAACCAGGCGGGACTCCAGCCCTGGCAGAACCGGTACACGCTCATCTGCTTCGTGGGGTCGCTTGCGCTGTCGCTGCTGATTACCTATCTGGTGGAAAAGCCCTGCGCCCGCTGGATAAAAAGGCGCTTATCTTCCCGCAAGGCCCTTGAAACCAAACCTGCGTCGTGATAGAATAAATACAGGTAAAAAATCGTGACGCGCGGCGGAGAACCTCGCAGCGCATGCGTTTATGGAAAGGATGTTTTCACCATGGCAAAATCCCGCGAAGAGCTGCTTCAGCTGCTCA
>SFNY01000008.1 GCA_004554085.1 Clostridiales bacterium
GCCCTTCCTCGGCGAATGGTATGGCGTGCGCATGGAGATGGAGGGCATGAGTCTCAGCTTCTCCGACATGGGCATGGTCATGAATCTGACCTTCCATGAGGACGGCACTGCCGAGATGTACGATGGCGAGGAGAGCGTTGCGAGCAGCTGGAGTGTGGAGGACGGCGCGGCCATCGTCGATGGCTTGAGCTGCATCCTTCTGGATGACGGCACGCTCTGTGTGGAGGAGGACGGCGCGAAGCTCATCTTCACCCGCGAGGGCGCGGCGTCCGAACCCGCCGTGACCGAACCCGAACCCGCAGCGCCCATTCTGGACGAGCTGAGCGCCTACGTCGGCAGCTGGCACGCCTGCTATCTGATGACCGGTGGCCTGACCGGCGATCCCCGCATCGAAGTTGGTCTGGAGATCGCGCTGGAACTGAATGCGGACGGCACGGGCAGCCTGATCTTCGGAGAGCCGGAGCCGGGCGTCTGGTATCAGGACGAAAATGGCTATGTGTACTTCGGCGAGGGCGGCGACTACGACATGCCGCTTGCCCTGATGGAGGACGGCTTCCTCTGCTACGGCAGCATGGATGGCGACGGCAATGCGCTGGGCGGCTACATCGTGTTCAGCCAGGACGCCAATGCCGTCTGGACGCCGAAAGCGGCAAGCGAACCGGACGTCACTGCAATTCCCTTTGAACCGTCCGAGCCGGCTGCCGCGCTGGAAGTCTCCGATCCGGAGCGTCTGGAGCGCAAGTACGTCTGCGTGAATGCAGAGGTCAGCGGCTATACGATGGACGCGTCCATGCTGGGCGGCGAATACTCCCTGACCTTCCACGCCGACGGAACGGTGGACTTCGTTATGGTGGGCACCAGCGTTCCGGGCCTGAGCTGGACGCAGGGCACGGTGTTGACCGACGCGGGCGAGGCGGAGGCCTTCCTCGTGGACTACTACGGAAACACGCTCGAAGCGGTCTGCACGGAGCAGGGCTTCGATCTGAACTACTTTGATTCCATGCTGATGCACTTTGAAGCTGAAAACTGATTGACGGTGCGCCTCCTGCTGTGTTAAACTGAGGCAGGAGGCGCGTTTTTCGGATGATGGATTCAGTACGTGAGAATAAGGGGGAACAAATTATGAGTACCGCTACATATAACTGCCCTTGCTGCGGCGCACCGCTGGCCTTCAGCGGCGAGAGCGGCAAGCTGGAGTGCGCGTCCTGCGGCAACAGCTACGAGCTGGATGCGATTCAGGCCATGAGCGCCAGCGAGAGCATCGACAAGCTGGAGTTTGAACACCGCGCGGAGGCTTTCGACGCGAGCGAGGCGGCGCAGATGCAGGCCTACGTCTGCAAGAGCTGCGGCGCGGAGCTGATGACCGAGGACACCACCACCGCCACGGAGTGTCCCTACTGCGGCAGCCCCACCATCCTGCCCGAGCGCATTGCCGGCGGCGTGAAGCCGGAGAAGGTAATTCCCTTCAAGGTCACGAAGGAGGATGCGCAGAAGCAGTTTGAGGAGTACTTCAAGGGCAAGCGCCTGCTGCCGAACATCTTTCTGAAGAGCCGCAACCGCATCGCCGAGATGCGCAAGCTGTACGTGCCCTACTGGCTGTTCGACTGCGACGCGCAGGCGGACATCGTCTACGATGCGGAGAAGCGCAACACCGAGCGCAGGGGCGACTGGGAGATCACCCGCACGAAGTACTACCTCGTGCGGCGCAGCGGACGCATGGGCTTTGACAGCATCCCTGTAGACGGCAGCGAGAAGCTGGACGATAAGATCACCGAATCGCTGGAGCCCTACGATCTGAGCGCGGCGGTTCCCTTCCAGCCTGCGGTGCTGGCGGGTGCGATGGCAGATCACGCCGACGTGGATGCGACTTCCTGCGAGAAGCGTGCGGTGGAGCGCGTGGAAACGAGCGTCTCCCAGGCCATGCGCGACACGGTGAACGGCTACTCCAGCGTCTCCGAGCGCAGCCGCAGCATTCATTCGGACAACGGCACGGCCACGCCGGTGCTGATGCCCGTGTGGCTCATCACCACGGAGAAGGAGGGCAAGATCTACACCTTCGCCATCAACGGCCAGACTGGCAAGCTCACCTGCGACGTGCCCGCCGATACGAAGAAGTCCCTGCTCTGGGGCGGCGGCGTGTTCGCCGGCGTGCTGGCGCTGGCTGCGCTGATCCTCGCTCTGGCGGACGCCATCGGCAGCGGCACGATCCTGATCGCGGTGATTGCGGCGCTCATCATCGCGCTGGTCGTGGTCGGCGTGCTCAAGGGCCAGCTCAAGCAGGCTGCGTATGAGAGCGCAGCGTCGAATTACGTGCGCCCGGACTCCTTCAAGCTGGATGTGAAGACCGATCACTTCCTCTATGAGCGGACGGAGCGCAGGAAGATCGAGCAGCCGAAGAAGGAAGAACAGCCGAAAAAGAACTGACGGGAGGATTTGAGATATGGGTCTGATTCGCGCGGGACTGAACGCCATTGGCGGCACCATGGCCAGCCAGTGGAAGGAGTATTTCTATGTGGACGCACTGCCGGAGAGCGTGCTTGCGGCGCGTGCGATGAAGAAGACGAAGGGCCGCTTCGGCGGCAGCCGCACCGAGGACGACAACGTCATCACCGACGGCTCCGTGATCGCGGTTGCCGACGGCCAGTGCATGATGATCGTGGACCAGGGCAAGGTGGTGGACTTCTGCGCCGAGCCCGGCGAGTATGTGTTTGACCTGAACGGCGAGCCCAGCCTGTTCTACGGCGCGTTCAGCGGGGAGAAGGCCATGGCGATTCTGAAGGCCACCTTCGAGCGCTTCTCCTTCGGCGGTCAGGCGGGCAAGGATCAGCGGGTGTACTTCTTCAACACCAAGGAGATCCTCGGCAACAAGTACGGCACGCCCAGCCCGGTGCCCTTCCGCGTGGTGGACGCGAACATCGGCCTGGACGTGGACATCTCCATCCGCTGCTTCGGCGAGTACAGCTACCGCATCGTGAACCCCATGCTGTTCTACGCAAACGTCTGCGGCAACGTGGAGGGCGAATACACCCGCGACCGCATTGACAGCCAGCTCAAGAGCGAGCTGCTGACCGCATTGCAGCCTGCCTTTGCGAAGATCTCCGACATGGGCATCCGCTACAGCAGCCTGCCCGGACACACCATGGAGATCGCCGACGCACTCAACGAGGTGCTGTCGGAGAAGTGGGCAAATCTGCGCGGCGTGGAGATCGTGTCCTTCGGCGTGAACTCCGTCAAGGCCTCCGAGGAGGACGAGGCCATGATCAAGGAGCTGCAGCGCAACGCGACCTTCCGCAACCCCAACATGGCGGCGGCGCACCTGGTGGGCGCGCAGGCCCAGGCCATGCAGGACGCGGCGAAGAACGCGGGCGGGGCCTTCACCGGCTTCATGGGCATGAACATGGCCCAGGGCGGCGGCATGAACGCGGCGCAGCTGTTCCAGATGGGCGCGCAGCAGCAGAGTGCGCCGGCCCAGCAGCCTGCGGCGGCGGGCTGGAAGTGCGCCTGCGGCGCGACGGCCACGGGCAAGTTCTGCCCCGAGTGCGGCGCAAAGAAGCCGGAGCCCCAGGCGGGCTGGAAGTGTTCCTGCGGCGCGACGGTCTCCGGCAAGTTCTGCCCCGAGTGCGGTGCAAAGAAGCCCGCCGAGGAGGGCTGGACCTGTTCCTGCGGCGCGGTGAACAAGGGCAAGTTCTGCGCGGAGTGCGGTGCAAAGAAGCCCGCGGGCGCGCCCCTCTACCGCTGCGACAAGTGCGGCTGGCAGCCCGCCGATCCGGCACACCCGCCGAAGTTCTGCCCCGAGTGCGGCGATTTGTTTGACGAAAACGACCTGACCTGAGCCCATTGACGGATGGTTTCCGAGCGCTTCCATCCGCATAGAGACAGATACCCCGCTGTCACTTTCCCAGCGCGTACAACGCCCGGGTTCTGACGGCGGGGTGTTTTTTGTGAAAACGCTTGGCTTATTTGGCTGGCAGAGCAGCGTTTGTCCGGGCCGACGGCGTGGACGGGCGGATTCGTTCGAACGGGGATGCTGTGAGGCATCCGAACGGGCTTATCTGCGTCGCAGGCGCAGGGTCTTGACCTCGAAGGGACGGAAGGACAGCCTTACGCGGCCATCCTCAAGCGGCAGCTCCTCGCGGGGTTTCTCCAGCATGTCGCAGGCCCAGACCGATGCGGCGGGCAGATTCAGCGTCAGCACAGCGTCGCAGGAGGCGTGCTTGCTCTCATACAGGCGCAGGATCGCGTCGCCGCTGCCGTCCTCGGCGGCCTTCACGGTCTCTACGATCACATTGGGCGCGTCCACGGACAGCAGCGAGAAGTCCTCCGCCGCGCCCTCGGCCTCCGTCACGGGCACATTCAGCTCGTAGCCCGCGCGCACCACGTCGCACTGGGCGAAGGGGCCGTCCCACAGATAGTAGCTGTAAGTGAAGCGGTGCTCCCCCTGATCGGCGTGCAGGTCGGGGCTGGTGGGCGCGCGCAGCAGCGTGAGGTCGATCTCGTCGCCCAGCATGCTCACGCCGTACTTGCAGTCGTTGAGCACCGCTGCACCGCGATTCTCATCGCACAGCGCGGTGTAGCGATGGTTGCACACCTCGAAGCGGTCCGCGTCGTAGGGACGGCTGCGGTGGGTGGGGCGCTTGACGTAGCCGAACTGAATCTCGTTGATCGCCTCGTCGGCGTGGATGCCGGTGGGGAAGGCCACCTTCAGCAGGCGGTGCTTCTCGTGCCAGTCCACCTGCGTCTCGAAGTCGATCTGCATGCGCCCGGCCTCCAGGGAGATGCGCTGCGTCCAGTCGGAGGTATCCACCCGGCGCTTCACCTCCACCACGGCCCGCCAGGGCGTGGACTCGACGATGGAGATGCACCCCGCGCCCTCCAGCGCGATGGGGCTGCGCAGGTAGTTGCTGTCGATGTCCCACGCGTCAAACAGCCGCGGCACATCCTTGTACAGCTTCAGCACGTTCGCCCTGCCGTTGATGCGGCTGTGCCCCTGCGCGTCCCAGCATCCGGTGATCTCGCCCCGCGCATTGATGCGCACGCGCAACAGGCCGTTGCCCAGCACCGCCTCGCCGTTCTCCATTTCGGCGGTCACGGGCACATCCGGCAGGCACTCGTCCACCCTGGACGTCCAGCCGCAGGGCGGGATGGTCACCCGGCCGTAGCCGCGCTCCGTTCTGACCAGCAACCTGCGGGGCCAGGACAGACTGTTGAAGTAGGTCTTGCCCACGCCGGAGGTCAGGCTGCGGCAGGCCTTGTCCGTGAGCTTCGCTGCGTCGGACAGAATTTCGCCGTACAGGCGGTTGGCTTCCTCGTACACCCGGGCGATGCTGCTGCCCGGCAGGATGTCGTGGAACTGGTTGAGCAGAACGCCCTTCCAGCAGCGATCCAGTGCTTCACTGGGATAGGCGAGGCGATCCTGCGCCGCCACCGACCAGATTTCGGCCTCGCGCAGTGCCAGCTCACTCTTGCGGTTGCCGCGCTTGATGGCGGCCTGGCTGGTGTAGGTGCCGCGATGGCACTGGAAGTACAGCTCACCCACGTAGCGGTTGGCGGGCATGCCGTCCCGGGCGCAGTCCTCGAAGAAGGCCTGGGGCGCTTCAAATTCCACCCGGGGCGCGCCCTCCAGATCGCGTTCGCGCAGGGCGTATTCGATGTGGTCGCGGCAGGGGCCGCCGCCGCCGTCGCCGTAGCCGAAGGGCAGCAGGAAGCGGCTCAGGTCGCGCTTCTGCACCCGGTCGCGCCAGCGCCCGAAGACGGTGGCCACGTCCGTGTGGGAGGTGTAGTCCATGTGCAGGAAGGTGGTGATCTCGCTGCCGTCCATGCCCTGCCAGGTGAAGTAGTGGTAGGGGAAGCGGTCCGCGCCGTTGTAGGTCCAGAAGATCTTCTGAGTCGTCAGGTGCTCCACGCCGCAGCCCTTGAGGATCTGCGGCAGCACGGCGCTGTAGCCGAAGCTGTCCGGCAGCCACAGCAGGCGGCAGTCCACGCCGAATTCCTCCTTATAGAAGCGCTTGCCGTGGAGAATCTGCCGGATCAGGCTTTCGCCGGAGGTCATGTTGGTGTCCGGCTCGACCCACATGCTGCCGTCAGCGATCCACTGTCCGGCGCGAATCTTCTCCTTCACGCGCTCGTAGAGTCTGGGATAGAGCTGCTTGCAGATCAGGTAGGTCTGCGGCTGGCTCTGAATGAATTTGTAGTCGGGATAGAGCTCCATCAGGCGCACCTGCTGGGCGAAGGTGCGGGCCACCTTGCGCTGGGTCTCCCGGTAGGGCCACAGCCAGCACACGTCGATGTGGGCGTTGCCGATGGCCGCAAAGCGGGGCATGGTGGAACCGTTGCAGGCCTCCAGCGCAGGCCGGAGCAGCTCCCGGGCGCGCACGTAGTCCCGCAGGCGACCCTCACGGGGCTGCTCGAAGTCCACCGCCAGCGTGAAGGCCTCCAGCGCCTCCTCGATGCGTGCGGCGCGCAGCGTGGTCTCGTCCGTAACGGAGAGCAGGTCGCGCAGGGTGGTTGCGTCCAGCCAGAGCTGGTAGGCCTCCTCGTGCCAGATGCCCCAGCTGCTCCTGCCAATGACCTGGCGAAGCTCCTGCTCGTCCCGAGGCTCATAGTCGCCGTCGCGCACCGGGCCGGTGGCGCAGGCATTGAAGCTGCGCTCCGGGTAGTCGTGGCCCGCGTAGGCCTCCATCAGCAGGTGGAAGCGCTGGCCCGGCTGGCCGTCGCTGGTCAGAATCTGGTCGCAGACGTAGTGGTGGGGCACGTGCACCCACTCCGCGCGGCGGGTTCCGAAGACCTCTCCGTCCACAAACAGCGTGGCCTCGCCGCCGGCGCGCAGATCCATCACGATTATCTGACCCCGGGCGCGCTCGTCCAGCACAATATCGCCCCGCAGCCAGCAGTACTCCCAGGTGCGGCCCCAGGCCGTGCCCTCGGGCATGGGCGCGAAGTCCTGCCGCTCCGCATTGTCGGGGTCGAGCAGGTCATAGGCGCAAAAGCCCTCCAGGGCAAGCTCGCCCAGCGGCTCATAGAATTCCCTCTCCAGGGTTGCAAGCCAGTTGTTCAGTCGGCCTTCCCATTCCGGACGCATCGGATCCATCTCCCACTTCGTTTTCTTAAATTTTACCACGGCTTGCGGCACGGTGCAAGATGCATTGCACAATCTGCGCGGAGCTTCGCAGCCGTTCTGACCGCCTGATTCTGCTGCGTCCGAATGGAGGCGACCCGGCGCGGTCGATCAGATCGCACAGGGCGAGCTCGTCCTCCAGGCGCATCGGATTCTCGCTGCCAACGATGATGCTTTCTTTCATTGCGTGACAAACATCAAAAGCGCCCAATCCATCGGAAAGGGCGCGATCAGGGATCTTATTGCCGTTACTTTCTCCAGTCGGGACGATCGTTCATGACGTTCGGCAGCGGAACCTCTGTGGTCTCGGTCTGGAATCCGTTGGCCTTGAACGCCTCGTAATCGAAGGCCTCTAGCTCCTTGACGGCGAGATCGTGGAACTCGAAGAAGTTCGGCCACCACTCGTAGCCGGTGCCGAAGTCGTTGTTCAGGTAGGCTTCGGCGATTTCGATGCCCATCTGCGGCGCGACATAGAAGCCGCCCATGGCGAGGACGTTGCAGTTGTTGCCGGTGATGGCGCGCAGGCCCGCAGGAACGGATTCGACGACGGCGGCGTGCACATGCGGGCACTTGCTGGCCGCAATGTGAATGCCCATGCCGGTGCCGCAGAAGATCAGCGCGCGCTCGTACTCACCCTCGGAAATCTTTGCGCCGACGCGCAGACCGACGCGGTGGAACATGTTTTCGGGGCCGTTGTCGTTCTCGTTTTTGACGCCCAGATCCTCGATCTCCCAGCCCTTTGCGCGCAGATGCTTGCAGATGGCCTCCTTCAGCGGGTAACCGGCGAAGTCCGCACCGACGACGAGCTTCTTATCCTTGATGGTCTTCATGTTGGGATTGTTGACAATTTTCATAGCGATAACCTCCTGAAAGTGAATTTGATGCAGCGTTAACGCACACGCGGATATGCATATAACAACAATTTTTCCAGCTTCAGTTTATCATAAAATGCAGGAGATGTACAGTGATTTACAGAAAAATAGAAATACAGTCAGAATAGATGAAATACATGTAGAAAATACATCAAAATAGAAAATCTTGTTTCAATGGAAGGAATTGCCCTTCGGACGCAGAAAGAGGCGCGTGGGCGGACACGCAAAGCGGCATGAAGCCGAGCGTAGGATACCGGGAGCATCCAAAATTGAGAGGGAGAGGAGAAGCATTATGGATCCAAAGGTTTATCTGGCCATTGACAATTGCTATGCGTCGAAGCGTTGGATACATCCGGCGGAGTGGCTGAAGAACATTCGCAGCCTCGGGCTGCGCTACATCGAGGCAAGCGCGGACACGGAGTGCGACCCGATGTACATGGGCGAGGCGTTCACGAGGGACTGGATTGAGGAGGTGCGCAGGGAATGCGAGGCGCAGGACATGTGCGTGAAGAACGTCTATTCCGGCCATGGAACCTACGCTACCAGCGGGCTTACGCACTATGACGAGCGGGTGATCGTCCGCTTCCGCGACGGGTGGATGAAGAAGCAGATCGATACAGCCAACGCGCTGGGCGCGGGCTTCGGCTTCTTCGCCCACGGCTTCGAGGAGCTGCTGCTGCAGGACGATGCGCTGTATGCGCAGAAGCTGGATCAGCTTTACGACACGCTGGCGGACATCGCTGCATATGCCGCGCAGACGGGCATGAACTATGTGGGTCTGGAGCAGATGTACAGCCCGCACCAGCCGCCGTGGACGATTGACGGCACGGAAACGCTGCTGCGCGAGGTGTACCGGCGCAGCGGAGCGCCGTTCTACATCACGGAGGATCTGGGGCACATGAACGGCCAGCAGTTTTTCCCCATGCCCGATGCGGATGTGCTCTGGGACAAGATTGAAAATGGACGGAAGGGCGTGCGCGCGTGACGCTTCTGGGTCGGCACGGAGCGGGCAAACCAGCTCTATTGGAAGGCAATTGCGGGTGAGATCGACACAGATGCTGCCATCAGCGCTATCCTCGAGGATGCACAGGCACATCCGCACATTTTCCCCCGGCCGGAGGATTGGAGCATCGATGCATGGGTGCGGCGGCTCGGCTGCTATTCGCCCATCGTGCACCTGCAGCAGAGCGACGGGAAATCCTCGCCCCACTGGCCGTTCAGCGCGGAATTCAACGCGAAGGGCGTGGTGCGTGCGGAGGAGGTGCTGCGCGCGCTGATCGCCTCCTATGCGCAGGCGGACGATCCCACAATGCCGCCGAAGTGCGGCGAGGTCGTGCTGACGCTGGAGCCGTTCATCAGCACCGCCGGCAACACCTTCGATCTCATGGACGACCTGAAGGAATCCGTCGCATACTGGCGGAAGTGGGTGCCGCGCGACGGGATGTATCTGAGCGAGATCCGGAAAAATCTGGAACAACAATAGCAAGTGAAATGAGGAGTGTGAGAATGAACGAGCTTCAGAGGAAGTATCAGAGCCAGATCGAAGAGCTGGTCGCGGCGGCCAGGCGGTTGGCGGATCTGGGCTTTGCCACCAGTCAGGGCGGCAACCTGTCGCTGCGCGCGAATGAGAATGTGATTCTGATCACCCCCACCAAGGTTGCGAAGGCCGATGTGCGCTTTGAGGACATCTGCGCAATCGACATGACCGGCAGGGTGCTGCACGCAAAGGAGGGCCGCAAGCCCACCGGCGAGTGGCCGTTCCACCTGCGCATCATGCAGAAGCGGCCGGATGTGAAGGGCATCATCCACGCCCATCCGCCGATCCTGACCGGCTTTGCCATCGCCGGCGGAGATGTGATGCAGCGCGCCTATCTGCCGGAGCCTGTGACGGAGGTCGGGCCGATGATGATGGTTCCCTACGCCGTGCCGCTGAGCGACCGGCTGGCGGAGAACTTCGACGCGGTGATTCACAAGTCCAACGGCTTCCTGATGGAGAACCACGGCGCGGTGATGGTCAGTCCCGAGGGCCTGAAGCACTGTCTGGAGATGATGGAGATGATGGAAGCGCAGGGCAAGAGCATGATTGTTGCGAGGCTCATGGGAAATCTGAAGGCGCTGGGGAAGGACAGCATCAACGAGCTGGACGATAGCGTCATCAAGGCGCGCAATCTGCCGATGCCGGGCCTGCCGGGCGGGGTAAAGCAGCTGTCCGACATATTCGTCTGCGACTGAGAAGCAGCGCATGATCTGCGGACTCTCGGAGCGCATTCCGGGAGTCCGCTTGACGTTTTTGCATTGGCGGAAAGGCAATTTCTGTGTGGAATTCCAGCGCCGGATCTGTTATAATATACGCTAAAACAGGCGGGAAGGAAGATTCGGATGGGCAGGGTTACAATTCAGACGATCGCGAAGGAAGCGAACGTTTCGGTTGGAACCGTCGACCGGGCGCTGAACAACCGTGCGCGGATCAGCGAGGCGACCCGACGCAGGGTGTTGGAGACCGCAGAGCGGCTGGGCTATCATCCGAACAAGATCGCAAGCGCGCTGGGACGGCAGCGCGAGCTTCGCATTGCTGCAATCACGCCCTGCAAGCCGTTTTTCTTCTATGAGCACATCAACGATGGCTTTAAGGATGCGATCAAGGAAACCCTGGATTACGGCGTCTCGATCGACCAGATTCTGTGCGAATCGCTGAGCGTGGAGGATCAGAAGAGGGTTTTGGAGACACTGGATTACACCAAATACGATGGCATTGTGCTCAATGCGGGCGGAGATGCGCTCACCCCCTACATCAACCGCTTCGTTGAGGGCGGCGTGCCGGTGGTGACCTTCAATTCCGACGCCAAAAACAGCAAGCGCCTGATCTTCATCGGGGAGGATCCGCTCCTCTCGGGCCGCCTCGCCGGCGAAATGATGGGCAGGCTGCTGGGCGGCAGGGGAAGGGTCGCGATCATGACCAGCTTTTTTCATCCCGGCGCGGCGATGGACCGCAGGGACGGCTTCAAGGAAGCATTGGAGCGGTACCCCGGCATCGAAGTTGTGGGGGAATATGAGTACAGCGACGACGAGGACAAGGCGTTCAAGCTGGTGTGCGACATCATGCGGGCCTATCCGGATCTGAACGGCATCTTCTCCAACAGCGCGACGGGCTCCTATGCCTGCGGAAAGTATGCCTATGAGCAGTGCACGCCGGAGGAGCGCCCGGTTCTGATCGGCTACGACGTGACGGAATCGGTGGAATACTATCTGAAGAACGGCTACTTTGACATGGCCATCGACCAGCAGCCGAGGCGGCAGAGCTACTATGCCATCATGCTCATGTACCGCTACCTCACCGAGCACTGGCAGCCCGAGGCCAGCGAGTATGTGATTCGGGTGAACATGGTCATGCGTTACAATGCGGAGGAGCATTCCATGGCCCGAACGCTGAAAAACAACATATTGATATAAAGCATGCAACGAGAAACGGCGCAGCCTTGTTGTTTTTGCTTTGAAAAATGCTTGTGTGGAAATCTGTGCGAAGTTTGTTTCGGCGAGATGGGGGAGCGTGCCTTTTTGCACTGGCGCGTGTGCGCACAGCGTCAGGCTCATCATCAACGCCATGAACTTCAGGTTTAACGACAAGTCCTTCTCCGGTGCAATCATCGGCATTCTGCTGATCAACACCATTGTGAGCGGCCTGACGATGATGGCGGCTTGATCTACGATGCAGAGAGCCGCCTCGTCTGCGCGGTCGGATGCTGCTGTAATTGATCTGTGAAGGGAGGAGAGATGGATGAAGCTGAAGGAGCGGGCGCGGCGCCTGAAGAGGGACGTTCCAGCGGTCTTTCTTGCGCTGAAGGACGGGCGCACGCCCATGCCTGCGAAGCTTGCTGCCGTAATAACGCTGGGGTATGCGCTCTCGCCGGTGGATCTGATCCCCGACTTCATACCGGTTCTGGGATACCTGGACGATTTGCTCCTGCTCCCGGCGCTCATCGCCCTGACGATCCGGCTGATCCCCGACGAGGTGCTTGAGCAGTGCCGCTGCGAGAGCGAAAACCTGTGGGCGGACGGCAGGCCCGGAAGGTGGTATTGCGCCATACCGGTCGTGCTGATCTGGCTGCTGGTCATCTGGAGCATCGCAAAGGCCGTCTTTCTGTGAAGATCAGGCCCCTCGACAGATGTGTTCCGGCGGCACACGGCGCGGAAAACGGCCGCTGATGTGCATAAATTTGCATGTCTAAGAATTCTCTAAGGCATAAATTGCCACCTCCACGGGCTGGACTCCCCTGAAAGAACGGAAATATGCATTTCTTTCCCAATAAATTGCAAAATGACAATTGACAATTCCTGTGATTTGATATATATAATATAAAATAGGGCGAAGGTTTGGCAAAGTATTGTTTGCCCTCGCTTTTTCAGAGTCGGGACAGAGAAGGGGGAGAGCGACATTCGCTTTCAGGAGTTGCCCTACCGCCGCATCACCTTCGAGGAGATCGAGCGACGGTATCAGGAGCTGATTCGGGACTTTCAGGCAGCGTCGGATGCGGCGGCCTGCATGGACGTGCTGCGGCGGCGCGATGCGCTCCACGCGGACATGACCCCCATGGAGCTGTGCTACGTCCGCCACGATATGGACGTAAACGACCCGTTCTATGCGGCGGAGCAGGCCTATTACGACGAGATTGGCCCCCGCGTGAGCGACCTGTCCAGTCAGATGGACGCGCTGATCGTCGCCTCGCCCTTCCGCGGGGAATTGGAAAAGATCACTGGCAGTCTGGCCATGACCATGATGGAGGAGGGCCTGCGCGGCTCCGACAGCCGGCTCATTCCGCTGGCGACGGAGGAGAACGAGCTTCTCAGCCGCTACAACCATCTCACCTCCAACGCCACGGTGCGGTGGGAGGGGAGGGCGGTTAAGCGCAACCTGATGACCGCGTGGACCCAGTCCGAGGACCGGGAAACGCGCAGACGCGCCGCTCTGGCGGTGTCGGCCTCCTGGGAGGAACAGCGCGGGGAGCTGGAGGCGCTCTATGGCCAGCTGGTGGACAACCGCAGCCGTCAGGCGCAGGTTCTGGGCCTGAACAGCTACGTGGAGCTGAGCTACCACCGCATGTACCGCATCGGCTACGGTCCGGAGGAGGTCGGTTTGTTCCGCGATCAGGTGAAGCGGCATCTGGTTCCCCTGCTAAGGGAGCTGGATGAAAAGCGCCGGGAGAGGCTGGGGCTTACGCATCTGTACAGCTACGACTGCTCCGTCAGCTTCCCCAACGGAAATCCCGTGCCCAAGGGCGACACAGAGGCCTGCCTTGCGGCGACCCGGGAGATGTACACCCGCCTGTCGCCCGAAACGGCGGAGTTCATCGCCTATATGCTGGACGACCATCTCTATGACGTGGAGATTCGCGACGGCAAGCGCGGCGGCGGCTACATGATGACCTTCGAGAAGTACCGCGCGCCGTTCATCTTCGCCAACTTTGACGGTACCAGCGAAAACGCCTACATCATGTGCCACGAGGGCGGTCACGCCTTCCAGACCTGGCTCAAGCGGGACGAGGACGTGCGGCTGCGCTGCGGCTACACCTCGGAGGCTGCTGAGACCCACGCCATGTCCATGGAGTTCTTCACCTGGCCCTACATGGCGCTGTTCTTCGGCGACCGGGCGGAGGACTACTGCAGGATGCACCTGGAGCGGGCCGTGCGGCTGGTCGCCCGGGAGTGCCTTCAGGACGAGTTCGAGCAGCGCATCTACGAGCAGCCGGACATGTCCCCGGAGGCGAGAAATCAGCTGTGGCAGCGGCTGGAGAGTGAGTACGTTCCCTGCGACGACCACAGCGGAAATGCGAATCTGGAGCAGGGCTGCGGCTGGCAGCGCATTCCCCACGTGTTCCAGTGGCCGTTTTACGCCGTGGATTACGCGCTGGCGCAGGTGTGCGCCCTGCAGTACTGCCAGTGGATGCATGCGGACTTCTCCGCCGCTTGGCAAAGCTACCTGGGCTTCTGCCGCGGCACCGGCAGCCTGAGCTTTCCGGAGCTGGTGCGTCAGGCGGGGCTGAAGGATCCCTTCGCGGAGGACACGCTGTCCTCCCTGGTGGACTGGCTGCGTTCCTTCCTGTGAGCGCCGGATGAAGCTGTACCCCCTGTGAACCGCCCCGGCGGCTCACGCGACAATAATCATGAAAGAAAAGAGGACGATCCATGAAAGCAAAACGGTTTCTTGCGCTCGTACTGACGCTGGCGCTTTGCATCTGCCTCGCGGCGGCCGCACAGGCGGAGGGCGATACCTACACCTTCAACAGCTACGCAGGCACCACGCCTACCACCTGGAACAACCATGACTCCTCCGTGGTGGAGTTCATCACCGACTACACCGAGATCAACATGTGGGAGCTCGTCCTGAACGATACCGCAGACGGCTACGAGTGGGCCTGCGAGATGGCCTCCGAGGAGCCGGAGGACGTGACCGCGCAGTACGCCGGCGATCCCAAGTGGGGCGTCCCCGCTGAGGCCACCGAGGGCTACGCCTGGCGCGTGACGCTGAACCCCGAGGCGCGCTGGGAGGACGGCACCCCGATCAACGCCGACAGCTACATCTACTCCATGCAGCAGTGCCTGAATCCCCAGATGAACAACTATCAGGCCTCCGTGTACTACTCCTCCCTGCCGATCTATAACGCGGAGAACTACGCCAAGGCAGGTCAGGGCTCCGCCATGTACCTGGTGGCGGACATTGAGACCTATGAATTCGCCGACTATGGCGACGCGCCGCTGTACATCAGCTTCACCCAGCCCACCAGCGCTTTCTGGGGCTACTCCGCCGCGGACTACTATCCCGGCAGCGAGGCCTGCTACGTCAACGAGGCCGGTGAAGATCTGTATGAGAAGTACGGCGGCGAGGACTACGTGCCCGTCACCGACGAGGTCATCGCCGACGTGAACTACATGCTGGCCTACGGCTGGGAGTGGGGCGAGGATCCCTACAATTATATGTACATGGCCTTCTACGAGCAGGAGCTGGAGGCGGCCTCCTGGGAGGACGTGGGCTTTATCAAGACCGGCGACTACGAGCTGACCGTCATCCTGAAGAACCCGCTGACCCCCTACTTCTTCAAGTACAACAGCTACGCCTACGGCCTGGTCAACGAGGCGCTCTATGAGGCCGGAAAGCAGCCCTCTGGCGACATGATCAAGACCAACTACGGCACCTCCGCAAGCACCTACATGTCCTTCGGCCCCTACAAGCTCGCCAGCTTCCAGGCGGACAAGGAGTACCGCCTGACCCGCAACGAGAACTGGTATGGCTGGACGGACGGCAAGCACGAGGGCGAGTTCCAGACCACCGACATCGTGGTCGCGGTGGTGGAGGAGGGCGCGACCCAGGAGCAGCTGTTCCTCCAGGGCAAGCTGGACTCCCTGGGCCTGAACGCGGATACCCTGCGTACCTATCAGGGCAGCGACTACATCGTCTACGTGGGCAATCCCTACCTCTACTACATCAACATCAACAACGACATGGAGCTGCTGAAGGAGCGCGAGGAGCCGGGAATCAACAAGACCATCCTGACCTACCTGGACTTCCGCAAGGGCATCTCCCTGTCCATCAACCGCCCGGATTTCGTGGCCCAGCAGGGCTACGGCAAGCCGATGTACGGCCTGATCAGCGACTACTTCGTCTACGATGTGGAGACCGGCGCGCGCTATCGCGACAGCGAGGCTGCCATCGAGACCCTGAAGGCCTTCTACGGCGTGGACGATCTGGACGAGATCACCGGCTACGATCTGGACGCTGCGCGCGCCTGCCTGGTGTCCGGCTACGAGCAGGCGCTGGCCGACGGCGTGGTCAGCGAGACCGACAGGTTCGTCTTTGATTATCCCACCTACAGCAACAACGACGCCTGCACCCGCGAGGTCAACTTCATCCAGAACGCGCTGGACGCCGCCACCAAGGGCACCGCGCTGGAGGGCCGCATCACCATCAATATGGTGGTTTCCGAGGCCTACTACGACCTGCTGGACAGCGGCAACTACGACATCTGCAACAACGCCTGGAACGGCAGCGCGTCCGATCCCTACAAGCTGATGTGCTTCTTCGTGACCACCGACGACTCCGGCTCCCCGCAGCCCTACTTCGGCTTCGACGGCCAGAGCGAGACGCTGGACATCGAGATCGACGGTAGCGTGGTGACCAAGACCTATTACGACTGGTATCAGGCGCTCTACTACGGCGAGTACGCCATCGCGGACGTGGAGGTCAAGAACCAGATCATGGCGACGATGGAGCTGAACCTGCTGCTGAAGTACCGCGACTGCCCGCTGTACAGCCCCAGCACCGCCCAGCTGCTGAGCATGAAGGTCAACTATCCCACCTATACCGAGGTGTTCGAGGTCGGCTTCGGCGGCATCCGCCGCATGACCTACAACTTCACCGATGCGGAGTGGGAGGCCTTCTGCGCGCAGAACAACTACCAGCTGAACTACAACTGAGCGTTCAAAGGCTGCATTGCGCGGCCCGCGCCGGGGATTTCCGGCGCGGGCCTGCCGCGCGTATATATGATCCAATACTGCTCTTTGATAGAAAACTTGCATCGGGAGCTTTTTATCAAAGAGTAGTATGGCGCAAAGGAAAGGGCGATAGCCATGAAACACATGTGTAAGTACATCGCAAAGCGAATCGCGCTGATGCTGTTCGTCTGCTTCATCATCATGACGATCTGCTTTGTGATGATCCGTATGCTCCCCGACCAGCTGCCGCGCGGAAACGGCGACCAGGCCGCCGCCGTGCTGGCGATGCGCAAGGCCTGGGGCTACGACGAGCCGATCCTCACACAGTACGTCATCTTCCTGAAGAACGTGCTGACCAAGTGGGACTGGGGTTTCTGCACCAACGTGGGCACCTTCCTGAACCCTGTGACATCGCACATCGCGCAGAAGCTTCCCCCGACCATCGCGGTCAACCTCTGCGCCATGCTCGTCAGCATTCCGCTGGGCCTGATCTTCGGCATCTATGCGGCGCTGAAGAAGAACAGGTGGCAGGATCACGTCATTTCCGTGGTCATCATGCTGTTCATCTCGGTTCCGGCCTACGTCTACGCCTTCGTCGTGCAGTACTTCCTGGGCTTCAGGCTGGGCTGGTTCCCCATCGTCGTAAACGCCGGCACCAACTATCTGGACCCGGCCATGCTCAAGTCCATGGTGCTGCCCATCATGGCCATGTCCTTCGGAACCATCGCAAGCCTCATGCGCGCGGTGAGGGCGGAGCTTACGGAGACGCTGACCAGCGACTACATGCTTCTGGCCCGCACCAAGGGTCTGACTCGCCGTCAGGCCACCCTGCGCCACGCCCTGCGCAACTCCATGGTGCCCATCATGCCCATGATCGTCGGTCAGTTCGTGGCGGTGCTGTCCGGTTCGCTGATTATTGAAAAGATCTTCGGCATCCCCGGCATCGGCAGCACCTACATCTCGTCGATCCTGGAGCGCGACTACGCCCTGTTCCTGGCGGTGAGCATGTTCTACACGGTCATCAGTCTGGTGGCCACGCTGGTGATCGACGTGAGCTATGGACTGGTGGACCCCCGGATCCGCATGGGAGGTGGCAAGAGCAATGACTAATCCGACATTCCCGGAGCGCGCTCCGGAGAAATTCGTCTTCGTGCAGCGCACGGAGGACATCCACGACGCAAAGTTTGAAACCAGGGCCGTGGGTTACTTCGGCGATGCGTGGAGCCGCTTCAAGAAGAACAAGGGCTCTGTGGTCGCAGCGATCATCATCGTGCTGCTGATCCTCTTTGCGGTGCTCACGCCCATCTTCTCCACCTACAACATGGCGTTTACGGACGTCTACTACACCTACGCGCTGCCCAAGAGCAAGCTCATGAGCCGCTTCGGCTTCTGGGACGGATGCAGCAGCAAGACCGTGAACCAGCAGACCTACGACTACTACGAGGGCATGGGCGCCATCGTGAAGGTCAAGGACTGCTACGAGTCCACAGTCAACGGCCGCACCAACACCTACTACGACGTGGTGCTCGACTCCTACCGCGCGGTGGGCTACACCTACATCAACCTGACGCCCTCCGAGTATCAGGCGGCGCTGGACTATCAGAATGAGACCGGCGTCCAGCTGTTCTATCCCCTGGTCAACACCTCCAAGGTGATGCAGGAGATGAACAAGGACAACGCCAATTACTGGTACGAGCACGATGCCAAGGGCATCGCCAAGCGCGATGAAAACGGCGAAGTGATTCCGATCTACAAGAAGGACGAGACCAGCCCGGATGGTCTGGCCTACTGCGCCACCAAGATGGGCGGCGCGCAGGTTCAGCTGCGCGTGAATTACTACGACTGGTTCACTTACATCAACGGTCAGGAGCCCTGCTTCCTGTTCGGCACGGACAACCTGGGCCACGACATCCTGTCCCGCCTGGCCTCCGGCGCGCGCTTCTCCCTGATGCTCAGCGTCATCGTCTCCGCCCTCAACTTCCTCATCGGCACGATCTACGGCGCAATCGAGGGCTACTACGGCGGCAAGGCGGACATGGTCATGGAGCGCATCGTGGACGTGCTCTACTCCATCCCGTACATGGTGCTGTTCTCCCTCTTGCAGCTGCGCTGGGGCAAGGAGATCGGCGTGGTGGGCGCGCTGCTGCTGGCCTTCGTGCTCACCGGCTGGATCGGCGTGGCCAGCACGGTGCGCACCCAGTTCTACCGCTTCAAGGGCCAGGAGTACGTGCTCGCTGCCCGAACCCTGGGCGCGAGCGACGCGCGCATCATCGCCCGCAGCATCCTGCCCAACTCCCTGGGAACGATCATCACGGCCTGCGTGCTGATGGTACCCAGCGTGATCTTCACGGAATCGTCCCTGTCCTATCTGGGCGTTCTGAACCTGGACTCCTCCACGCTGACCAGCGTGGGCACCATGCTTTCCAACGGACAGACGGCGCTGTCGACCTATCCCCATGCGATCTTCTTCCCGGCGCTGTTCATTTCCCTGATGATGATTTCCTTTAACCTGTTCGGTAACGGCCTGCGCGATGCGCTCAATCCCACGTTGAGAGGAGCGGAGGAATAATATGGACGAGAGAGAAAAGATCCTTCAGGCCCAGAACCTGACGGTATCCTTCCGCACCAACGAGGGCATGGTGCGCGCCGTGCGCGGCGTCGACTTCGACCTGTACAAGGGCGAGACGCTGGCCATCGTGGGCGAATCCGGCTCCGGAAAGTCGGTCACGGCGCGGTCGCTGATGGGCATCCTTGCCCCCAACGCGGTGGTGGACGCGGGCTCCATCCTCTACGACGGCGTGGACCTGCTGAAGCTCAAGGAGGACCAGTTCCACAAGTACCGCGGCAACAAGCTGGGTATGATCTTTCAGGATCCGCTTTCCAGCCTGAACCCCATCATGAAGATCGGCAAGCAGCTGACCGAGTCCATGCTGCTGAACGAGAAGATTTCTAAAAAGGACGCGAAGGAGCGGGCGCTGAAGCTGCTGGCTGGCGTGGGCATCTCCGACCCGGAGCGCAGGTTCAACCAGTACCCCTTCGAGCTGTCCGGCGGCATGCGGCAGCGCGTGGTCATCGCCATCGCCCTGTCCGCAAACCCAGAGATCCTGATCTGCGACGAGCCGACCACCGCGCTGGACGTGACCATTCAGGCGCAGATTCTGGAGCTCATCAACTCCATCAAGGAGGAGCGGAAGCTCTCCGTCATCTTCATCACGCACGACATGGGCGTGGTGGCCAACATGGCCGACCGCATCGCCGTCATGTACGCGGGCAAGATCGTGGAGTACGGCACTGCGGACGAAATCTTCTATCAGCCTGCCCACCCGTACACCTGGGCGCTGCTGGCGTCCATCCCCGATCTGGACACCAAGGAGAAGCTGGAGTCCATCCCGGGCACGCCGCCCAACATGCTGTTCCCGCCCAAGGGCGACGCCTTTGCGCCCCGGAACAAGTACGCCATGGCCATCGACTTTGAGGAGGAGCCGCCGCTGTTCCAGCTTTCGCCCACCCACTATGCAGCCACCTGGCTGCTGCATCCCAATGCGCCAAGGGTGGAGCCACCGAGAATCGTTACGGAGCGCATCCGCAGAATGCGCGCGCTGGGAGGTGAAGCGTGATGTCCGCTGAAAACAGGGAGCTGCTCCGGGTGGAGCATCTGCGGCAATATTTTGCGTCCGGCAGAGCCGTCACGAAGGCTGTTGACGATGTGAGTCTCACGCTGAACAAGGGCGAGATTCTGGGCCTGGTGGGGGAGTCCGGCTGCGGCAAGACCACCACGGCGCGCTCCATCATCAAGCTCTACCAGCCCACCGGCGGCAAGGTGTGGTTCGACGGAGAGCTGATCTCCTCGGGCGCGTGGGAGCAGCAGGAGGCGGTGCGTCAGGCAAAGAAGAAACTTAAGCAGGCGGCCCCGGAGCAGAAGCAGGCGGCCCGGACGGCGCTTGCACAGGCCAGATCGGAATGCCGCAGGGCGGAGGCCGAGTCAAGGGAGCTGCGGAGGAAGTATCCCTCCGTGACGCAGATCCAGATGATCTTTCAGGATCCCATGGCCTCGCTGAATCCCCGCATGACCATCAAGGAGATCATCGCCGAGGGTCTGCGCATCCGGGGCAAGAAGGATGAAAAGCAGATCGACCGGATGGTGATGGACGTGCTGGGCAAGGTGGGCCTGCTGCCGGAGCACGCCAACCGCTATCCCCACGAGTTCTCCGGCGGCCAGCGCCAGCGCATCGGTGTGGCGCGCGCCATCATCATGGAACCGAAGATGATCATCGCCGACGAGCCGGTGTCTGCGCTGGACGTGTCCATTCAGGCGCAGGTCATCAACCTGCTGGGGCAGCTGCGCGAGGAGACGGGCATCTCCATCCTGTTCATCGCCCACGACCTGTCGGTGGTCAAGTACTTCTCCGACCGCATCGGCGTGATGTACTTCGGCCATCTGGTGGAGCTGGCGACCTCGGACGAGCTGTTCGCCCGTCCGCTGCACGGCTACACCCGGGCGCTGCTGTCGGCCATTCCCATGCCCGATCCGCACTATGAGAAGCGCCGCCGCCGCATCGTCTATCAGCAGCCGGAGTACAGCCCCGCGGAGCAGGAGCGCCTAATGCTGCGGGAGATCTTCCCGGGCCACTTCGTGCGCTGCACCGAGGCCGAGGCGGAAGCGTTCCGGGGGCAGGCATGAGGCGGCATCTGGGCAAGCTGATCGCCCTGCTGTGCGGCGCTGCGCTGTTCCTGCTCAGCATGCTCTATCAGAAGCCTGCGCAGATCTCCGGCGCGCGGGAATGGCTGCGCATCCTGAGCAATGCTTTTCTCCTGCCCGGCGTGCTGCTCAGCGGCCTCAGCGCCCTGCTGTGGATCTCCGGGGAGGGCCTGTTCGACGGCCTCCGCTACACCATGTCCAGCCTGATGGCGCGGCTGCGCGGCATGGACAAGAGGTACGCCTCCTATTTCGACTACACCCGGCGGGAGAAACGCAAGCGCACGGGCAATCCGCTGCTGCTGCCCGGCCTGTTCTTCCTCGCTGCGGCGATCCTGATGACGCTATTCTACTATCTGTAAGACGAACCGTCCTCCTTCCGATTCTGTTCGGTGGGGGACGGTTCATTCTACATGCAGGTCGCATATCCGAAAACAAGTGCGCCCCCTGCGCGAGACGCTGACTCGCACAGGGGGCACGGTTCGTATGGCTTGGTGCAGGGCTTACTTCTTGTGGCCGATGCGGGACAGGAAGGGGATTTGCACCTTCTGCTTGGAGATCACGTCGAAGGCGACGGCCGCCAGCAGAACCAGGCCCTTGACGACCTGCTGGGCGTCCTGGGAGATGCCCAGGATGGACATGGCGTTGTTCAGCACGCCCATGATCAGCGCACCGATGAGCGCGCCGCCCACGGTGCCCACGCCGCCGTAGGCGGAGGCGCCGCCGATGTAGCAGGAGCCGATGGCGTCCAGCTCAAAGCTCTGGCCGGCCTGCGGGGAAGCGCCGTTCAGGCGGGCGGAGAAGGTGATGCCAGCCACCGCCGCCAGGAAGGACATGTTCACATAGGCCAGGAAGAGCATGCGGTTGGTGTTGACGCCGGAGAGCTGCGCGGCCTTCTCGTTGCCGCCGATGGCGTAGAGGTGGCGGCCCATGACGGTCTTGCTGGTGATGAAGCTGTACACCAGCAGCACGATGGCCAGCGTGATGAACACGGTGGGGATGCCGCGATAGCGGGACAGGGTGTAGAACAGCCAGAGCACCGCTGCGGCGATGACGACGGAGCGCAGCACGGTGGACACGATGGACTCCAGCTCATAGCCCTTCTTCTTGCGGTTGATGCGGTTGTAGAACTGAAGCGCGACGTAGACCACGGCCATGAGGATGCCCACGACCAGGCAGATGGTCTTGCGGCTGTCGGCGGTGCCGATGAAGCCGGTGGTGAGCAGCATGTAGGAATCCGGGAAGGGCGAGATGGTCAGGCCCTTGAGGATCATGAGGGTGAGTCCCCGGAACACCAGCTGACCGGACAGGGTGACGATGAACGCCGGGATGCGCACGTAGGCGATCCAGAAGCCCTGCCAGAAGCCGATCAGGATGCCGATCAGCAGGCACAGGATCACGGAGAGATAGGTGTTCCAGCCCCAGGTGATGATAAACGTACCCGCGCAGGCGCCGATGAGCGCCACGGTGGAGCCGACGGCCAGGTCGATGTTGCCGCCCGTCAGAATGCACAAAAGCATACCGACGGCCAGGATTACGATGTAGGCGTTCTGGTTGATGAGGTTGGAAACGTTCATGGGCTTGATCAGGATGCCATTGGTGAGGATGGTGCCCAGCACGATAATGGCAACCAGAACGATCAGCATCATGTACTGCTTCAGAAGTTGGGTTACGGACAGTTTCTTATTCATTTGCCGATCTCTCCCTTGCTCGCCTGCATAATCCGATCCATGATCTTCTCCTGCGTGGCCTCCTCGCGGGTGAATTCGCCCACGATCCTGCCCTCGCACATCACATAGGTTCGGTCGCACATGCCCAGAATCTCAGGCAGCTCCGAGGAAACCATCAGAACCGACTTGCCCTGGGCGACCAGATCGTTGATGATGCAGTAAATTTCGTATTTTGCGTTGACGTCGATGCCTCGGGTGGGCTCGTCCAGCATCATGATGTCCGGCTGTGCGAACATCCACTTGCCGATGAGCACCTTCTGCTGGTTGCCGCCGGACAGATTGCCCACAACCTGCTCCACGCTCGGCGCCTTGACTCCCAGCTTCCTCTTGTACTCGTCCGCCGCCTGGTACTCCTTGTCCACGTCCACCACGCCGCGCTCGCTGACGAAGTCCAGCCGCGCCAGGGTGGTGTTGTGCTTGATGGAGTCGCTCAGCACCAGGCCGTCGCCCTTTCTGTCCTCGGTGATGTAGGCAAGGCCCGCCTGAATTGCCTCGGACACGTTGCTCAGGTAGACCTCCTTGCCGTCGATGAGCAGCTGGCCGGAGATCTTCGTGCCGTAGGCGCGGCCGAACACGCTCTTGCACAGCTCGGTGCGGCCCGCGCCGATCAGGCCCGCGATGCCCACGACCTCGCCCTTGCGCAGCGTGATGGACACGTCGTCCACGACCTTGCGCTCAGTGTAGAGGGGATGATAGACCGTCCAGTTCTTGACCTCCATGGACACCTCGCCCACCTTGGGCTGTCGAGGTGGGAAGCGGTTGGTGAGGTCGCGGCCCACCATGCCCTTGATGATGCGCGGCTCGGAGATCTCGCCGGCGTTCTTGTCCAGCGTCTCGATGGTGGATCCGTCGCGGATGATGGTGATCTTGTCCGCAACGTAGGCGATCTCGTTGAGCTTGTGGGAGATGATGATCGAGGTGATGTTCTTCTCCTTGCGCAGGCGCAGCAGCAGATCCAGCAGGTTCTGCGCGTCCTGCTCGTTCAGCGAGGAGGTGGGCTCGTCCAGGATCAGCAGGCGCACGTCCTTGGCCAGCGCCTTGGCGATCTCCACCAGCTGCTGCTTGCCCACGCCGATGTCCTTGATCAGCGTGTTGGGATTCTCGTGAAGGCCCACGACCCGCAGATACTGTGCGGCGCGCGCGTAGGTCTCGTCCCAGTCGATCACGCCGCGGCGGGCGCGCTCGTTGCCCAGGAACATGTTCTCCGCAATGGAGAGATAGGGCACCAGCGCCAGTTCCTGATGGATGATGACGATGCCCAGCTTCTCCGAATCCTTGATGGTTTGGTGGCGGCACTCCTTGCCGTCATAAATAATTTGGCCCTCGTAGCTTCCATAGGGATGGATGCCGGAGAGCACCTTCATCAGCGTGCTTTTTCCAGCGCCGTTTTCGCCGCAGATCGCATGGATTTCGCCCTCTTCCACGACAAGATTGACGTTCGACAGCGCTTTCACGCCCGGAAATTCCTTGGTGATGGATCGCATTTCCAAAAGCGTTTTGGCCATTCGTGTTCCCCCTTTTCATTCACCGGAAGTGCATCCGGTGAAGCGCGGAGCCGGCGCACACGGGCCGCGTCCCGCACCTTTTCTTCAGACTACATCGAAAGTGGTCTGAACAGCAAAGGGCGGATATAATCCGCCCTCTGCACGATTGACTTGGAATTAGCCAGCCAGCTGGTCAGCGGTGTAGTAACCGGAGTCGATCAGCAGCTCCTGATAGTTGTTGACGTCCGCGAACACGGGCTCACAGAGGTAGGACGGAACGACCTTCACGCCGTTGTCATAGGTCTCGGTGTCGTTGACCGGAACTTCCTCGCCGGACAGGATGGCGTCCACCATCTTGACCACCTGGGTCGCCAGGGTGCGGGTATCCTTGAACACGGACATGGCCTGATAGCCGGCGATGATGTTCTTGGTGTTGGTCACGTCGCAGTCCTGACCGGTAATGACCGGGAACTCCTCGAGGGTGAAGCCAGCGGCCTTCAGGGAGTTGGTGATGCCCAGAGCCAGGGAGTCGTTGGGGGAGAGCACGATGTCCGGGGCAACGCCGTCGGAGTAGTAGGCGGTCAGCAGGTTGTCCATGCGGGCCTGAGCATCGTCGGTACCCCAACCCAGGATGGCGCAGGTCTGGAAGTCGGTCTGGCCGGACTTCACAACCAGCTTGCCGGACTCAACGTAGGGGCTCAGCACGTCCCAAGCGCCCTGATAGAAGTACAGCGCGTTGTTGTCGTCCGGAGAGCCGCCGAAGACTTCCATGGTGTAGGTCTCGGTGGTGTTGTCCAGATCGAACTTGTCCTTGATGAAGTTGCCCTGGATGGTGCCGACCATGTAGTTGTCGAAGGTGGCATAGTAGTCCACGGCGTCGGTGTCGGTGAGCAGGCGGTCATAGGCGATGACCGGGATGCCCTCTTCCTTCGCAGAGGCCAGCACGGTGCCCAGCGCGGAGCCGTCGATGGAGGCGACGACCAGAGCGTCAACCTCGTTGAGGATCATGTTCTCGATGTCGGAAACCTGCTTGGCAACCTCATTGTTGGAGTAGGTCAGGATGACCTCGTAGCCGGCCTCTTCCAGCTGGGCCTTCATGTTGGCACCATCCTGGTTCCAACGCTGCAGGTCCTGGGTGGGCATTGCAACGCCAACCTTGCCTTCTGCGAGCGCAGCGCCGGCCAGAACCAGCATTGCGACCAGAACGAGAGAGAGAATCTTCTTCATAGTTCTATTCCTCCTTGAAAATATATCTAAGGGCACCTGCCCCAGATAGCAAAACCAAGTACAAGTCATATTGTAACATATTATATACATATTGTCAATCAAAAATTCGTCAAATCGCTGCGTTTGGGGCCTCGCGATTTTCCGCTCAACGCTGGGAGAAATGGCGCAGACGACATCTCAGAGGATACAATTCAAATGAAAGCCGCGCAGTCCATTTGGATTCTACGCGGCGTATCTATGTAATATAATATTATAGCAATGCTAACGCTCATGCGCCGCCGTCCAGCTCCACGCCGGCTTCCTCCAGAAAGGCGTGGATGTAGGGCAGGGAGATGCCCACGGTGATGTTGTGGGAGGGCATCTTGCTGATGCGGATGAAGTCGTGCTCCTCCTCGAAGGGACAGAGCTGGCGGATTTCATTGTAGAGGCGCTGAATGTCGGCCTCGGTGATGTAGGGAGCCAGGTGGCCGCCGAGGATGAAATCCACGTCGTTCATCAGATGCAGTGCGGCGATCAGCTGCCCGAGGTTTTTGAGGTAGAGGTTCCAGCGCTTGATGGCGGCTACATCGCCGGCGCGCACGGTTTCAAAGAATGTGTCCAGCGTCTCCTCGCCCACCAGCGCCTGAAGGGACAGCAGGGTGTCCCAGCAGCCGCGCTTGCCGCAATAGCAGAGCTCGCCACGGGAGCGCACCTGGATGTGCTCGAAGGTGGAATTGTGGCCGTGCTTGCCGATCATGATGTGCCGGCCGATGATGGTCGCTCCGCCCAGATGGGTGCTCAGCGACAGATAGACGGCGTTTGTCAGCTCCGGCGAGATCCACAGCTCCGACATTGCCGCGCCCATCGGGTCGTGCACGAAGCGGCAGGGAAGCCGGATGTCCTGTTCAAATATGTCGATGGTCAGGCCCGTGCAGCCCAGAATCGCGCCGTAGACGATGCTGCGCCCGTCCTCGGAGGCCAGGCCCTGCGCCGAGATGCCCACGCCCAGGATGCGCTCCCGGGGAGCCTGAAGCGCGTCCACAAAGCGGTTGATCGCCTGACAGATCCTACTATAATAGGTAGGCTCATGGGCAAAGCGCAGTTCCACCACCTCGCGGCGCAGCTTTTTCCCGTACAGATCCACGGCAATCAGCTTCACCCGCGTATTCAGAATTTCCACGCCGACGGCCACGCGATAGTCCGGCACAATGGAATAGGCAACCGCCTTGCGCCCGATCTGATCGGATTCGATCTGCCCGTTTTTGCAGATCATGCCGTCCTCCTCCAGCTCCGTCAGGTTCGCGGCCACCGTCGGACGCGACAGGCGAAGCGCGTAGAGGATGTCCTGCTGGGAGACCTTGCGCTGCCGATAGATATAATCGTAGATTTGCTGCCGGTTGTTGGCCTTGATCTGCCCGGGCGTAATGCGTTTGGGCATGGTGCTGCCTCCTGTCGCTTTCTTCCTGAAACCATACTTCCTTAATTCTAACAAATGCGACTCGGGCAATCAATCCACAAATTGCGATATATTTTGGGAGTGAATTTGTAGGAATTGCCATATTGACATCGTTATAATTATTATTTATAATCAAAATAGTTAATGAAAGCCATTTTACAAAATAGAATTATAAATTGAATTTATTAAATAGATTCGAGGAGGCGTTGATATGGGAATCATTGAGCGTATGAGACTGGACGGCAAGAAGGGCTTCGTCACCGGCGGCGCCAGAGGCATCGGCAAGTGCACCGCAACGGGCTTTGCGGAGGCGGGCGCGGACGTTGCCATCGTGGATCTCGATTACGAAACGGCGGTCAAGACGGCTGCGGAAATCGCCGAAGCCACCGGCCGCAAGGTCATTGCCATCAAGTGCGACGTGACCGACGAGGCGGACGTGCAGCGCATGGTCGACGAGGTCGTCGAGAAGCTGGGCGGCCTGGACTTCTGCCACGCCAATGCGGGCATCTGCATCAACGCTCCGGCGGATGAGATGACCTATCAGCAGTGGCTCAAGAACATGGACGTGAACATCAATTCCGTGTTCCTCACCGACACCATTGCGGGCAAGTACATGCTGGCCCACGGCGGCGGCTCCATCATCAACACCGCCTCCATGTCCGGCCATATCGTGAACGTTCCCCAGCCTCAGTGCGCGTACAACGCCTCCAAGGCTGCGGTCATTCAGCTGACCAAGAGCCTGGCAGTGGAGTGGGCCAAGCGCGGCGTGCGCGTCAACTCCATCAGCCCCGGATACATCGGCACCGAGCTGGTTCTGGCCGCACCGCACCTGCGGGCGCTGATCGATCAGTGGAACGCCATGGCCCCCATGGGCAGGCTGGGCAAGCCCGAGGAGCTGGAGAGCATCTGCGTGTACCTCGCGGGCGATACATCCACCTTCACCACCGGCTCCGACTTCATCGTTGACGGCGCGTTTACCTGCTTCTGATCGTGCTGCGTCTTTTCGGAAAGGGCGGCTTCCAGATTGTGAATCATGCGTCCGGAGTGGGCGTATAGAGAATAAAAAAGGAGAGATCAAACATGAAGAAACTCGTTGCACTGATCCTGGCTGTCATTATGCTCATGAGCGTATGCGCGCTCGCTGAGACCACCGGCGAGACCGAAGGCGTTCAGGCCTCCCCCGAGTTCTATGCCAAAGCTGACCTGTCCATCCTGTCCGGTAAGAAGCTGGGCATCACCATCCAGTCCCTGCAGAATGCCTACTGGGCCGGCGTCATGACCGCCCTGGACACCGTTCTGACCGAGGCGGGCGCTGAGTTCACCATCGTCGCCTGCGACGACTCCTCCGCCACCCAGATCGGCCAGATCGAGAACTTCATCTCCTCCGGCTGCGATCTGATCATGGTGCATCCCTCCGATGCGGCTGCGGTCGAGGACGTCTGCGCCCAGGCCCGCGAGGCTGGCATCAAGGTGATGTGCTGGGACGATCCCATGGAGAACACCGACGCCAACTGGATCCTGGACAATACCTACCTGGGCACCGAGATCGGCAAGCTGGCCGGCGCCTTCATCAACGAGCACTACTCTGAGGACAACAAGGCCGAGGTCATCGTGATCGGCTATCCCCAGACCAAGATCCTGCTCGAGCGCGAAGAGGGCATCATGATGGGTCTGGAAGAGGTTGCCGCCGGCAAGTACGAGGTCGTCGCCAACCAGGCCGGCATCATCGCCTCCGATGCGCAGACCGCTGTCGAGACCACCCTGCAGGCCCATCCCAACGCCAAGGTCGTGGCTGGCATCGGCGCCGGCGCCATGATCGGTGCGGACGAGGCTCTGAACATCTACACCAACGGCGAAATCCCGGAGGACATGGGCGTGTTCACCACCGACGTCACCAAGCAGCAGCTGGAGCAGCTGGAGGATCCCACCTATCCCGCGAAGGGCATCATCGGCTTCGAGGGCTCTGACGTGGATACCGCGACCGCCTGCGCCTCCATGTACGCTCTGATCCTGGCCGACAACGTTGGCGCGCAGAACGTCTTCCGCGGCGTGACCCCCATCACCGAGGAGACCGTTGCCCAGATCATTGCTGGCATGCAGTAATTCACATCAGGGTATGACCCGCGCCCCTTCCCCTCATGGGAGGGGGCGCAAATCTATTCTTTTCCCGTATTCTTTCCAAAGGAGGCTGCGCAATGAGCGAAGATTTTGTTCTTGAATTAGAGCACATCCGAAAGGAGTACCCCGGCGTGGTGGCGCTGAACGACGTGACGCTTCAGCTGCGCCGGGGCGAGATCCTGGGCCTGATCGGAGAAAACGGCGCCGGCAAATCCACCCTCATCAAATGCTGCTCCGGCGCGGTGGTGCCCACCTCGGGCAAAATCAAGATCAACGGCAAGGTTTTCGACCACATGACCCCCCAGCTGGCGGCTGAAAACGGAATTGCCATCATATACCAGGAGTTCAACAACGTCAAGGAGCTGTCTGCGGCGGAAAACATGTTCCTGGGTCGGCCCATCCGCAAGGGCATCACCATCGATAAAAAGGCGATGGAGGCCGAGGCTGCAAAGGCTTTTGAGCAGCTGCGCATCAAAATCAACCCCAGGGAGCTTGTGAAGAACCTGTCTGTGGGCTATCAGCAGATGATTGAAATCGCGAAGGCCATCCAGCAGAACGCCCAGGTGCTGATTATGGACGAGCCCTCCGCCCCGCTGACGAACAACGAGGTCGAGAGCATGTTCAAGGTTGTGGAGCTGCTCAAGGAGCGCGGCGTCTCCATCATTTACATCTCGCACCGTCTGGAGGAGATCTTCCGCCTGACCGACCGCATCGAGGTCATCCGCGACGGCGAGTATGTGGACACCCTGATTACGCCCGAGGCCACCGTGGACCAGCTGATCCGCATGATGGTGGGCCGCGAAATGACCCAGAAGTACCCCGAGCGCAAGCCCTGTGTGGACAAGAGCAAGGTGGTGCTGGAGCTGAAAAACGTCTGCGGCAACGGCGACAAGGACATGAGCCTGAAGATTCATGCGGGCGAGGTGCTGGGCCTGGGCGGCCTGGTGGGCGCGGGGCGCACCGAGCTTGCGCAGGTCATCTTCGGCGCAAAGGCCAAGGAGTCCGGCACAATTCTGCTCAACGGCAAGGAAATCAACCCCAAGTCCCCGCGCGAGGCCATCGACCTGGGCATCGCGCTGGTGCCCGAGGACAGAAAGCGCCACGGTGCGCTGCTCGGCGTCTCCATCAAAAACAACATCAACATGCCGATCTATGAGCGCATCTCCAAGGCCAGCGTGATCGACCTGGGCACGGAGAAGAAGACGGCAGAAAAATTCAGGGATGAGATTCAAATCAAGTGCCCCTCCATCAACCAACTGGTCAAGAACCTTTCCGGCGGCAACCAGCAGAAGGTGATTCTGGGCAAGTGGCTGGCCGCTGATTCCCAGCTGATTATTTTCGACGAGCCCACCCGCGGCATCGACGTCGGCGCAAAGTACGAGATCTACAAGCTGATCAACGCCCTGGTGGAGCAGGGCCGCGCAGTGCTGATGATCTCCTCGGAAATGGAGGAGCTGATCGGCATGTCGGATCGCATCATCGTGCTGGCCGAACACAAGATGACGGGTGAACTGCAAAAGGAAGATTTCGATGCTGACGCCATCATGGCGCTGGCTTCCGCAATCGTAGATCAAAAGGAGGTTTCCTGATATGGAGAAAAGGGTTGACGTCAAGAATCTCATCAAAAGAAATGCAATCTGGCTGGTATTTGTCGTAGAGGTGCTGTTCTTCGCCATCTTCAGCGGCGGCAAGTTCGTCTCCGGCAGCAACATCGTCAACATCATGCGCCAGGTCTCCTATTACGGCATCGCCTCCGTGGGCATGACCTTCGTGATCCTGATCGCCGGTATCGACCTGTCCATCGGCTCGATCATCACCCTGGTGAACATGCTCTGCGCCTACATGATGGTGAACATGGGCGTCAATATCTGGATCGCGATCCTTGCATCGTTGATCGTGGCCGTGCTGATCGGCCTGCTGAACGGCTTCATGGTCGCCACCGTGCACATGCCCGCGCTGATCGCAACCTTTGCGTCCCAGACCGTGTTTGAGGGCCTTGCCTTCCTGCTGACCAACGGTCGCCCGGTTTCCGGCTTCACCAAGACCTATCCCGCCATCAACTTCTTCGCGCGCTGGACCCTCGGCCCGATTCCGTGGTGCGCGATCATCATGGCGATCTGCTTCGCCGTCGGCAGCTTCATCCTGAACCGCTCCTACTTCGGCCGCTACTTCTACGCCATCGGCGGCAACGAGGAGGCCTCGGAGCTCTCCGGCATCCTGGTCAACAAGATGAAGTACCTGATCTACGCCCTGTCCGGCTTCTTTGCGGGCCTGGCCGGCATCGTGCTTTTGTCCCGCTCCGGCTCCGCGCAGACCACCGTCGGCAAGGGCCTGGAGTTCGACGTCATCACCTGCGTTGTGCTGGGCGGCGTGTCCGTCAACGGCGGCGTGGGCCGCATCTCCGGCGTGATCGCGGGCGTGCTGATCATCGGCAGCCTGACCAACGGCATGATCCTGCTCAACGTCTCCGAATACATCCAGATGGTCGTCAAGGGCCTGGTGCTGGCGGCGGCCGTCGGCCTGGATTGCATGTCCAACAAGCGCAAGACCAACTGATAAGGAGATCAAACCATGTCCAACAAGACGTTTTACATGACGGGCATCGAGAAAATCGAGCTTGGCGAGGCGCCGATGCCCAAGATGGGCCCCGACGACGTGCTCATCAAGGTGCAGTCGGTGGGCGTGTGCGGCTCCGACCTGCACTACTATCGCTCCGGCTCCATCGGAGATTTCAAGGTGGAGTTCCCCTTTGTGCTGGGCCACGAGGCTGCGGGTGTGGTGTGCGACGTGGGCGAGAACGTGCGCACGCTGAAGAAGGGCGACCGGGTCTGCATGGAGCCGGGCGTGCCCTGCATGAAGTGCGAGGAGTGCCTCTCCGGCCACTACAACCTGTGCAAGGACGTGCGCTTCTGGGCCACCCCGCCCTATGACGGCGTGCTGAGCGAGTATATCACCCATCCGGCGGCCTTCACCTTCAAGATTCCCGACAACATGAGCTTTACCGAGGGCGCGCTGGTGGAGCCCCTCGCCATCGGCCTGCACGCCTGCAACATGGGCGGCGTGAAGCTGGGGCAGACCGTGGCCATCATGGGCGCGGGCTGCATCGGCCTGGTGACGCTGCTGGCGGCAAAGGCCTATGGCGCGACCCGCATCATCGTGGGCGACGTGCTGGACAAGCGTCTGGACAAGGCGCGGGAGCTGGGCGCGACCGCCGTCAACACCAGGGAGGAGGACTTCGTCGCGAAGGTGATGGAGCTGACCGAAGGGCGCGGCGCGGACGTGTGCATCGACTGCGCGGGCTTCTCTGCCACCGTGGATAGCTGCCTGAGCTGCGCAAAGCCCGCGGGCGTCGTGATCATCGTGGGTCTCGGTCAGGATCGTGTGGACGGCTTCAACACCAGCATCATGTCCACCAAGGAGCTGACCGTGAAATCCATCTTCCGCTACCGCAACCTGTATCCCACGGCCATCAACGCCATCGCCGACGGCAGGATCGACGTGGAGTCCATCGTGTCCCACCGCTTCACCTTCGACGATACGATCAATGCCTTCGCCACCTGCCACAAGGATATACGCAACGTGGTGAAGGGCGTCATCGAGTATTAAGGTACAGAGAACAGGGAACAGGCGAGCGTCGCAATCCTCTGCCTGTTCCCTTTTTTTCAGGAGGGATCATCCCATGAAATTGAATTATAAGGATCTGAAGGACGTTCAGGCCTGGACGGCGGCGGGCATCGAGCTGCCGCCCTACGATCCCGAGGCGCTGGCCGCGCAGACCCAGGCGGATCCGCGCTGGGCGCACTTCGGCATCGGCAACATTTTCCGCATCTTCGTTGGCGGCATCGCCGACCGGCTCCTTCGGGAGGGGCTGATGGATCGGGGCATCACCTGCATTGAGACCTTTGACTTCGATGTGGTGGACAAGATCTACGTCCCATACGACAACTTGGCTCTGGCCGTGATTCTGAAGGCCGACGGCAGCGTGGAGAAGCGTGTGCTGGGCGGACTGTCCGAGGCGATCAAGGCCCGCTCGGCCGATCCGGAGGCCTGGGCGCGTATGAAGGCTGTGTTCACCCATCCCGGCTTCCAGCTGGCTACCTTCACCATCACCGAAAAGGGCTATGCCCTGCGCAATGCAGACGGGGAATACTTCGGCTACGTCCGCGCGGATCTGGAAAACGGCCCGGAGAAGGTGACCGGCGCCATGGGCATCGTCACCGCCATGCTGCATGCGCGCTATCAGGCAGGAAAGCTGCCCCTCGCGCTGGTGAGCATGGACAACGTGGCCCGCAACGGAGAAAAGCTCCGCAATTCCGTGCTGGAGACTGCCAGGGTGTGGCAGGAGAAGGGCTTTGTGGATGCGGGCTTTGTGGACTACGTGTCCGACGAGACGAAGGTCAGCTTCCCCTGGACCATGATCGACAAGATCACACCCCGGCCCAGTATGGACGTGGCGAACGGGCTGGAGAAGGACGGCGTGGAGAACATGCAGCCGGTGATCACCTCGAAGCGCACCTACATTGCGCCCTTCGTCAACGCCGAGGGCCCGCAGTATCTGGTGGTGGAGGACAACTTCCCCAACGGTAGGCCACCGCTGGAGAAGGCCGGGGTCTACATGGCCGACCGAACCACCGTCAACCGCTCCGAGCGCATGAAGGTCACCGCCTGTCTGAATCCCATTCACACCGCGCTGGGCCCCTACGACGTGATGCTGGGACACGAGCTGTTCGCCGACGGCATGTCCGATCCCGAGCTCTCCCGACTGGCGGATCAGGTGGGCTATGCCGAGGGCCTGCCGGTGGTGGAGGACCCCGGCATCCTGTCCCCGAAGGCGTTCATCGACGAGGTCATCCACGAGCGCTTCCCCAACGCCTATCTGGGCGACACCAGCCAGCGCATCTGCACCGACATCTCCCAGGGCGTGGCCTTCCGCTTCGGCGAGACCATCAAGGCCTACGTGGCGCGGGAGGGGAGTGCGGCAAGGCTCACCGGCATCCCGCTGGCCATCGCCGGGTGGCTGCGCTACCTGCTGGCTGTGGACGACGCAGGAAACGCCTATCCGCTCGCGCCCGATCCCATGGCCGCGGAGCTCACGGAGCAGCTCAGCTCCATTCGGGTGGGAGAGCCCGGAAGCTGCGAGGGTCAGCTTCGGCCCATACTCGCCAATGTCAACATCTGGGGCGTCGATCTGTACGCCGCCGGACTTGGCGAGAAGATCGAGGCGATCTTCCGTGAGGAGCTCGACGGGCCCGGCGCGGTGCGCGCGACGCTCAAGCGGCATCTGGACGCACTCTGAGCGGACAATTGAATGGGTGCGCTTTGTGCAGACTCGCGGCGCGGGAACGCCCGGGCGCAGCCATCCTGCGATTTGATCGCACAAGCTGCTCTTGAATGAAGCGCAGCATACCCGGTCGGCCCTGCAGGGAGTAAAAAAGGTAGACGCATGGAAGAACACCATGCAGTCTACCTTTTTGTGTCTGTGCAGGCAGGACAAATTCACCGCAGAACCAGTCTCTCCCCGCTGGACTAATCTGCGTCCGTCGGAGCATCACTTCGTACGAGGTTCCGCTGACTCGACCTGCGCAATGCACTCCTTGCAGCGTGTCCGAATCAGGCGGCCTTGCGCGCCTTCAGGTACTGGTAGAGCACCTCGGCGACCGCATCCTCGCCGATGGAGCTGTCGATGCACAGGTCGTAGCCCTCGCAGCGATCCCACTCCATGCCGGTGATGGCGCGGTAGTAGGCGCTGCGGGCGGCGTCGGAGTGAGCGATGTTCTTCTTGGCCTCTGCCTCAGTGTCGCCGTACATCTCCATGACCTTGCGCATGCGGTAGGCCTTCGGCGCGCGGATGAAGATGCGGATCACGTCGGGGTGATCCCGAAGCACGTAGTCCGCGGCGCGGCCCACGATGACGCAGGAGCCATTCTCGGTAATGCGGTGCAGGATGCGATCCTGGGCCGTGACCGCCTGCTGCACCACGTCGGTGCTCAGGTACAGCTCGTGCAGGCGCTCGGGGGCGTTGCGGTTGAGGTCGGAGATGAAGTCCCTGGACAGGCCGCTCTCCTGGGCCGCAAGCGCCGTGACCTCCTTGTAGTAGCAGGGAATCTCCAGGCGCTGCGCCAGCTTCTGACCGATGCGCTTGCCTGCAGAGCCGTGCTGGCGGGCGATGGTGATGATCGGACCGGGGTGGGAGGGCCGGATGGCCGTCGCAGTGGTCGGGGCCGCGGGGGCTTGGCGGCCCAGCTCCCGCCACAGCTTCAGCATGACCACGGCGGTCACGGCCATGGCGAGCACGTCCGCGATGGGAGCCGCCCAGAAGATGCCCGTCACGCCCAGCAGCGCCGGAGCGATCAGCGAGAACAGGATCAGCAGCGCGTCGCGCAGGATGGACAGCGGCGCGGCCTGGCGGGCGTGGCCGATGGACTGCAAAAAGATGGCGCAGACCTTCTGCACGCAGGTCAGCAGGATCAGCATCAGATAGATACGCAGGCAGCGGGTGGCGAAGGCGAGGTAGAGCTCGCCGTCGGAGCCAAACATGCGGATGAATGCGCCGGGGATGGCCTCAAACAGCAGCGTGCACACGGCGCAGACGATGGCCGTCCACTTCAGCACCTGCTTCAGCAGCGCGCGCACGCGATCCATGCGCTTCGCGCCGTAGTTGTAGCCGACGATGGGCTGCGCGCCCGCTGCGATGCCAATGGCGATGTTCAGCACGATCTGGAACAGCTTCATGATGACGACGAAGGCCGCCAGCGGGATATCCGCGCCGTACTCCGAGCGCGCGCCGTACTTCACCAGCAGGATGTTGTTGACGATGGTGATGATCACGATGGACAGCTGGGTCAGCAGGCTGGATGTGCCCAGGGTCATGATCTGGCGCAGCAGCGCGGGATCGATGCGCAGACTGTCCCGACGCAGGCGGAAGGTCTTGCTGCGCAGCAGGTAGGCGGCGCACAGCAGGAAGCTGACGAACTGGCCGAGGATGGTGGCGTAGGCTGCGCCCCGGATGCCCAGCTTCAGGCCGAAGATGGCGATGGGGTCGCCAATGATGTTGATGATCGCCCCGGCAAACATCGCGCCCATGGCGTAGCGGGGACTGCCGTCGGCGCGGATAATGGAGGCCAGGGTGTTCTGGGTCATCGCCAGAGGCATCATGGCGTAGATGATGAAGCCGTAGTCGCGCGCCATGGTGAGGGTGGCCTCCGTCGCGCCGATCAGCCGCAGCAGGCTGTCGCCCCAGAGGTAGCTGATTGCGATGAGCACAACGCCGGACAGGAAGGAGCACAGCGCGGCGTTGCCCACCGTGCGATGGAGCTGCTCCGTCTTGCCGCGGCCCAGCGACACGCTCAGGTGCGCCGCCGCACCGTCGCCAAAGAACAGCGAGAGGCCCCAGCCCACCACGGTGATGGGGAAGATGATGCCCGTGGCCGCATTGCCCAGATAGCCCACGCCGTTGCCGACGAAGATCTGGTCCACGATGTTGTACAGGCAGGAGATGATGAGCGACGCGATGCGGGGCAGGCAGAAGCGCCTGAGCAGCGTGCCAATCCTTTCCGTACCGAGGTAGTTGCTGTTTTCCATAGCTTTCCTCCATTTCGGGCGCAAAAAAACACATGCGCGCCTTGTACCGTAATCAGATTTACGTGCAAAGCACCACATGTGTCGTTCAGGTCCCGATTCAGTTTTTACAGGGATTATAGCACAGCGCATTTTTAAGAATCAAGGCAGTGTTGGATGAATTTTCCGCGCATGCGACGGTGTTGAAAACGCCGTCCGTCTGTGGTAAAATGATGCAATGAAGCGCGTCCGCATGTGCGGATTCGCAATCCACGAGATTCAAGGAGCGTTTCCATATGCATCTGTTTCTGACCAGCAGCCCCTGCAACGACGACGTGCCCGCGGGCGTGGAGCTGCCCTGCATCTTCAATGAGGAAAACGGCTTTGTGGTGAACCTGTGCGACCGCGTGCCGCCGAACGCCCATCTGCTGGTGATTGCGGCGGATCCGCTGGCCTTCGACGGCAACGACGAGATGGCCGATACCTTCGCCGCCTGCTTTGAATACCACGGCATGCAGCTTGCGTCGGTGGACGTCTGCGACGCCCGCACGGAAAACTGGACGGAGGATCTGGTCTACGGCAGCGACGTGATCATCCTCGGCGGCGGCCATGTGCCCACCGAAAACGCCTTCTTCCAGCGCATCGGCCTGCGCGATCTGCTGGAGGACTACGAGGGCGTGGTCATCGGCATCAGCGCCGGCTCCATGAACTGCGCGTCCATCGTCTACGCCCAGCCGGAGCTGCCCGGCGAGGCCGTGGATCCCGCCTACCAGCGCTACCTCTCCGGCCTGGGCCTGACCGACATCATGGTGCTGCCCCACTACCAGAAGGTGAAGGACGTCATCATCGACGGCCTGCGGCTCTACGAGGATGTGACCTACGGTGACAGCCATGACAACCCCTTCCTGGCCATCGTGGACGGCAGCTACGTGCTCGTCGAGAACGGAACCAGCGTGCTCTTCGGAGAGGGCTACTGCATCGAGAACGGCGAAATCGAACAAATCTGCGAACCGGGCTGTGCGGTGGAGCTGTAAGGCGAACATTTTTACGGAGAAAGGGAAAGAATCTGCGGAAAAATGCCTGGGAATGTTGACTGGGCTATACAGCTGTGGTATAATTCAGATTAGGCAAGCCGTAGGCTTGGCCGGGTCGCTCACTCGAAAGAGGGAGCGACAATCTGGGAACAATTGCATAAGAAGGCCGTTTGAAGCTTGCAGGAGAGCGGACGCAAGTCCCGCCGAAGGAGTACACTCTCAGGCGTTCCCCGTGGGAATGAGGACTGTGGGCAGACGGCACTCTGGAGACGCCCGCCACAGAGGCGGGGGCCGAAGGGGCAAAGCGCACGCGCGCGAATCTCTCAGGCAAAAGGACAGAGCGGCAACCTCATCAAAGGGGTGTGTCTGTCTCTGTGACCGCGCAAACGGTCACATTTCTTTTTGTCCCTTCGATGGCAAAAAAGAATGAAAATCAGGAGGACACAGACCATGCAGCAGCAGAACATCGACTTCATTCGCAACTCCGATCCGGTCATCGCCGACATCATGGCCCGGGAGCTGGGCCGTCAGCGCGCCAACCTCGAGCTGATCGCGTCCGAGAACATCGTCTCCCCGGCGGTGATGGCCGCGATGGGATCCATGCTGACCAACAAGTATGCCGAGGGCTATCCGGGCAAGCGCTACTACGGCGGCTGCGAATTTGTCGATCAGATCGAAAACGTGTGCATCGACCGGGCGAAGCAGCTCTTCGGGGCGAAGTATGCAAACGTCCAGCCCCACAGCGGTTCCCAGGCGAACAACGCGGCCTATCTGGCGCTGTGCAAGCCCGGCGACACCGTGATGGGCATGGATCTGAGCAACGGCGGACACCTGACCCACGGCTGTCCGGCGAACTTCTCCGGCAAGTTCTACAACATCGTGCCCTACGGCTGCGACCCAGCCACCGGACGCATCGACTACGACGAGGTGCGCGCGCTTGCGCTGAAGCACCGTCCGCGAATGATCATCGCTGGCGCGTCGGCCTATCCCCGGGTGATCGATTTCGCCCGCTTCGGCGAGATTGCCAGGGAGTGCGGCGCGTACCTGATGGTGGACATGGCCCACATCGCCGGTCTGGTGGCGGCGGGCGAGCATCCCAGCCCGATTCCCTATGCGGATGTGGTAACCACCACCAACCACAAGACCCTGCGCGGCCCCCGCGGCGGCATGATCTTCACCAACGATGAGGCGATTGCCAAGAAGATCAACTCCGCCATCTTCCCCGGCGGACAGGGCGGCCCGCTGATGCATGTCATCGCGGCCAAGGCCGTGGCGCTGAAGGAGGCGCTCCAGCCCGAGTTCAAGGCGTATCAGCACGCCATCGTGGAGAACGCCCGCATCATCGCGGACGTGCTCGATCAGAATGGTGTGAAGCTGGTCACCGGCGGCACCGACAACCACCTGATGCTGGTGGATCTGCGCGGCGAGGCCATCAGCGGCCGCGAGCTGGAGGAGCGTCTGGATCGCGTACGCATCACCGTGAACAAGAACAAGATCCCCGGCGATCCCCGTCCGGCCTCCGAGACTTCCGGCATCCGCGTGGGCACGCCCGCGGTCACCGCCCGGGGCTTCCGCGCCGCCGAGGCGAAGGAGGTGGGCGAGCTGCTGGCCCTGGCCATCCACGACTTCGACGCGAAGCAGGGCGAGATCGTGGAGCGCGTGGACGCGCTGTGCAGCCGCTTCTCGCTGTACGAGGACTGAGCATACAGAACCCGACCGTTTGATGCGGTCGGGTTCTTGCATATCCGGGGTCAGGCCTTCGGCAGTAGAATCTCGTAGCTGCGCTCGAAGCGCCCGCCTGCAGGCAGCAGGTTGACGTTGGGCTTTTCCCGCAGTTCGCCCTCGAAGCCGGAGTCATCACAGCGCCCGGCCCAGGGCTCCAGGCACACGAAGGGCGCGCCCACCACCGACCAGACGCCGAAGTTGGGGAAGCCCGGGCAGCGCATGCCCACACGGGGCGTGCCGTTCCTGCCGCACAGCCATACCTCGTCGATCTGTCCACCATCGAAGATCATTGCGTCGCGGGTAAACAGCTCGTCGGACAGCTCCAGCATGCCGTCTGCAAGAACCAGCGCGTGCGCATCCTCCGGGCGCGCCGTGCCGCTGTCGGGGTCGAGCAGGATGTAGTGCAACGCGTCTGTATCGGGGAAGCGCAGCGCATAGTCCGCCTTGGAATCCTCCGCGCGCTCGAAGCAGAAGGCCGGGTGTCCGCCGATGGTGAAGGCCATCTCGCGGTCACATAAATTGTCCACGATCCATGTGACGCGCAGGCTCCGCCCCTCCAGCGCATAGCGGATGCGCAGCTCGAAATCGTAGGGGTAGCGCTCCCGGGTCTGCGCGTCGGAGCGCAGCAGCCAGGTGGCGCTGCGTTTGTCCGAGGCCTCGCAGATAAAGTCGCGATCCCGGGCGAAGCCGTGCTGGCTGGTGGGGTAGGCTGTGCCGTCGATGCGCATTACATTCTGCCAGGTCTTGCCCACGTTGGGGAACAGGATGGGGGAGCGCCGCTTCCAGTAGCGCGCATCGCCGTTCCAGAGCAGTTCGGTTCCGGCACAGCGGTCGTAGATGGACATCAGCTCCGCGCCCAGATCGGCGATCTCCACCCGCAGGTATTCGTTGGTCAGGATCATGTGTCTGCCTCCTTGCATTTGTGGTTTCCTTGTCCCAATTTTACCACATGCCGCGTGTGTTTTCCAGCGCGGAAGCGGCAGGATTTTGCCCCCAAGGCGGCGAAATCTTCATCAGAATACGAATGCGAAGGGATGGTTTGCAATGCGCGCAGATGAATTGCTGGCGAGGTTCCGTCTGGAGCCCCACGTGGAGGGCGGCTCCTTCCGGGAGCTGGACGCGGGGGAGGAGCGCTTCCCCGGACGCGCGCCCTCGGGCGCAATCTACTACTACCTCGGGCCGCAGGAGCACTCCGAATTCCACCTGTTGGACAGTGACGAGTACTGGCTGTGGCATGTGGGCAGCTCGCTGGAGATCTGGACGGTGGACGGGGACGGAGAGCTGCGCACCTGCCGCCTGGGCCTGAACGAGGGCGAGGAGCCCTGTGTGCTGCTGCGCGCGGGCGTGATCTTCGGCGCGCGGCATATACCGGGAGAAACGGATGACGGCACGCTGGTGAGCTGCGTCACCGCGCCGCGCTTCTCCTACGAGCACTACCGCATCCTCCCGAAGGCGGAGATGCTGGAGAAGTACCCCGGCTCCGCCGCGTTCTATGAGGATTAAAATGGAAATGTCCGAATGCGATGCGTCATTCGGACGTTTTCGTTTTGGAAGATGATTCAGCTCAGCGCGATGGCCACGCAGTCGCGGATGTCCTGCACCTCGTACTCCGCGTGCAGGCTCTCGGGAAGCGCCTTGCCCCTGGGATTGTACCAGCACATGTCCACGCCCGCGCGGTTCGCGCCTAGAACGTCGCTCTGAACGCCGTCGCCGATCATCAGCGCCTCCTCCGGGGCCAGGCCGTCCAGTGCGATCTCGAAGATCCGGGGATCTGGCTTGGACGCGCCCACCTCCTGGGAGATGACCACGCCGTGCACCCAGTCCCCGAGGCCGGAGCAGGCCAGGCGGCGCTTTTGGATCACCGTGATGCCGTTGGTCAGCAGGATCACCTCGCGCTCTGCGGCGATGGCGCGCAGGGTCTCCAGGGCGTTGGGCAGGGGGATGGCCTGCTGGCCCAGCAGCTCGGCAAAGCGGTCGGCCACCCGCGCGGGATCGTCGTCTCGGTTCTTTGTCGCAAGAAAGCGGCGGAAGCGCTCCACATGCAGCACCTCCTGGCTCATCTCGCCCCGCTCCAGCGCCCGCCAGCAGGCGTTGTTGATGGCCTCGTACTCATCGTAGACGGTGGGCGAGGACAGATTCAGCTCCGCCATCAGCTGGTTCACGGCGTTGCGGTTGCCGGGCTGGAAGTCGAAGATGGTGTCGTCAATGTCCATGAGGATTCTCTTGTAGCGCATGGATGCCCTCCTGAGGATGATCTCGATTCAGTATAGCATGATTTCTCGACGTTTTCAACGGTATGGGGCGAATTGCGACGAATGAAGCTGCATCTCCGTGCAAAAAATATTTCGAAGCGCAGAATGAAGGAAAAACTGCGTTAGATGGGGAGGCTTTGGCGCTGAAAGCTGCAAAATATGGCGAAAGAACGTTGAAATGCCGTAAGATTTGTGGTATAGTATAATGGTTGCGCGATGCGGCAAGGGAGCCGTGCGCAGATGTTGGATGAAATCGAGAGGGATTGAAACAATGCAGCAGGAAAAGAAACGCAACACCTTTGCGGGGAGCATTGGCTTCGTGCTCGCGGCCGCCGGCAGCGCCGTGGGCCTGGGCAACATCTGGCGCTTCCCCTATCTGGCCGCCAAGGACGGCGGCGGCATGTTCCTGGTGGTGTATCTGGTGCTGGCGCTGACCTTCGGCTTTACGCTGCTGGCCTCGGAGCTGGCCATCGGACGCAAGACCCGCCGGAGCGCGCTACACGCATATAGCGCGCTGGACAGGCGCTTCGGTCCGCTGGGCTTCATCGCCTGCCTGGTGCCGCTGATCATTCTTCCGTACTACTGCTCCATCGGCGGCTGGGTGATGAAGTATTGCCTGCTCTATCTGACGGGTCAGGGTGCGAAAGCCACCGCCGACGGCTTCTTCACCGGCTTTATCACCAGTCCGGTGGAGCCCATCGTGTTCGGCCTTCTGTTCGTGCTGCTGGTGGCGTTCATCATCTTCCGGGGCGTGAACAAGGGCATCGAGTCCTCGTCCAAGCTCATCATGCCCGTGCTGCTGGTGCTGGTGCTGGGCATCGCGGTCTTTTCGCTGACAATCTCCCACACCGACGCGGACGGCGTGACCCGCACCGGCATGCAGGGCCTGAAGATTCTGGTGGTGCCCGACTTCAAGGGCCTGACCCTGCGCGGCTTCTTCACGGTGCTGATGGACGCGATGGGCCAGCTGTTCTACAGCATCAGCGTGGCGATGGGCATCATGGTGACCTACGGCTCCTATGTGCAGGACAAGGCCAACCTGAGCAAGTCCATCAACCAGATCGAGATCTTCGACACCGTGGTGGCCTTCCTGGCGGCGGTGATGATCATCCCGGCGGTGTACACCTTCATGGGCCGCGAGGGCATGGACGCTTCCGGCCCCAGCCTGATGTTCGTGTCGCTGCCGAAGGTGTTTGAAGCCATGGGCGGCGTGGGTCACGTGATCGGCGCGCTGTTCTTCCTGATGGTGTTCTTCGCAGCGCTCACCAGCGCGGTCTCCGTGATGGAGGCCATCGTGGCCTGCCTGATGGATCAGTTCCACCTGGAGCGCTCCAGGGCCACGATCATCGAGACGGTGCTCTGCCTGGTCATGGCACTGTTCGTGTGCCTGGGCTACAATGCGCTCTACTTCGACATCCTGCTGCCCAATGGCAGTCATGCGCAGCTGCTGGATGTGATGGACTACATCAGCAACAACTTCCTGATGCCTGTGGTGGCCATCGGTACCTGCATTCTGATCGGCTGGGTGGTCAAGCCCAGAACCGTGATCGACGAGATCGAGCGCAACGGCTGCGGCTTCGGGCGCAAAAAGCTGTACGTGGCCATGATCAAGGTCGTCGCGCCGATCCTGCTGACCGTGCTGCTGCTCAAGTCGGTGGGCATCCTGACGGTGATCTGACGGAGCAATGCCTGTTTCGCCCGGGCTGCAAGGGCTCGGGTGACATGGGCTGCGGTCGAATTGAATACAATTGCCTGCGGGCGAATCAAAACATCTTTTTCCGTTTCTGTATCAAACGGTAAATTCTATTTACATGGAGGTACGGTATGAAGCGGAAGAAGATTTTTTATGCGGAATTGGCCTATGTGCTGGGGATCGCGCTGCTGGCGCTGGGAACGGCGCTGATGGAGCGCGCGGACTTTGGCATGTCCATGGTGGTTGCGCCGGCCTACATCGTGCACCTCAGAGTGTCGCAATTTCTGCCCTGGTTCTCCTTCGGCGTGGCGGAGTTTGCGCTGCAAGGAGTGCTGCTGGTGGCGCTCTCGCTGCGGATGGGAAGATTCAGGCGGAGCTACCTGTTCTCCTTCGTCACCGCTGTGCTCTACGGCGCGGTGCTGGATCGGTGCATATCTATTGTGGCGCTGCTGCCCGGGGCGGGGATGGCGATGCGGCTGGTCTGCTATGTTCTGGGCATGCTGCTCTGTGCGTCGGGCGTGGCGCTGCTGTTCCACAGCTACATCCCGCCGGAGGCCTACGAGCTGGTCGTGAAGGAGGTTGCGTGCAGGAAGAAATGGGATGTGGGCCGGGTCAAGACAGCCTACGACTGCATCAGCTGCGCGGTGGGAATTGCGCTGTCCTTCGCCTTCTTTGGCTGGGGGCAGTTTGAGGGCGTGAAGGCGGGCACAATCGTCTGTGCGCTGGTGAATGGATTGCTGATCGGATGGATCGACAGAAGCTTGAACAAGAGTTTTGAATTCCGGGACGGTGTGAAGCTAAGGGGTTTGTTCGAGAAATGACAGTATAATGAAGGGAGCCGCCGCACATTCGTGCGGCGGCTCCCATTTGTCTCCAGACAGAGAACCACCAGCTCAGCTGGTGGGCAAAAAAGCTTTAGCTATGGACAAAAAAGCCCTCGATGCTAAAATTGGGATAAGGGCTGCCAACCGAACCCAAAGAAGCAAGGAGGGAATCCATAAATGGATAAGAACAGTTTAGCACATACGAACAAACGCAGAACTTACTCCGGCAAGGGGCGTCGCCAGAAACGGCTCGTATGCCTTGCCCATCAGTTCTGCGTATGTTCAAATTGTAGCAGAGAAACCCCACAACGTCAAGTACGCATTGCGCGCATCTCAGAAGCTGGAGATGGGCAGGCTGTCGTCGTCGCTGCCCTTGATGATGCTGCGGATGACCACGAAGTATTTCACGTCGTCGCTGACCCGCACCTCCACGCGGTCGCCCACCCTGCGGCCCAACACGGCCTTGCCCAGCGGCGATTCCTTGCTGATCACCCCGGAGAGCGCGTCCTGGCGCAGCGTGGTCATCAGCTGGATGGTCTCGGTCTCGTCGTCGTCCTCGTAGTAGATTTCCACGCGGTCGAACAGCTCCACCACGCCCTCCTGACCCTTGGCGGACACCACCTTCGCGGTACTGATCATCCGCCGCAGATAGCGCAGGCGGCTGTCGCAGCGGCGCAGCTCCTGCTTTGCGGCCTTGTATTCATAATTCTCGCTCAGGTCGCCGAAGGCCCGGGCGGTCTTGAGATCCTCCACGCACTTCGGGCGCACCACGCGCATGCGGTAGTCGATCTCCTCCTGCATCTTCCGAATGTCCACTTCGCTCAGCTCGTCGTACATGCCGATGCTCCCTTCCGCCGGTCGTTGCCGTGCGCATTCCATTATATCGCGCCGCGCGGCGAAAAACAAGCTTGCAGACGGGAGAAAACTGTGGTACATTGGGGGTAGAAACGATCAAATGCGGCTGCGCGCCGGAAACGGAGGCCAAACATGCGCGAACAGGGCAACTATTCCTTCTTTCAACACACCGCCTGCGAGTACTTCCCCTGCCACAAGACCGACCACCCCGAGGACTTCAACTGCCTGTTCTGCTACTGTCCGCTCTATGCGCTGGGTCGGAAGTGCGGCGGCAACTTTCGCTACAATGAGAAGGGCGTGAAGGACTGCACCAACTGCCTGGTGCCCCACCGCCGGGAGAACTACGCCTACGTCACCGGGCGCTATCAGGAAATCATGGAGCTGGTGCGTGCGCAGGACGCAAGCAGCGAGAACCCCGCGCAGCCGTGCTGATTTTGACAAGCATTTTGACTAGCACAGCCATAGAATTGGCAGTCAAAATGCAATTATCGGAAAAAATGAATACGGAATAGCGCTCTGATTCCTGCCTTCAAAACAGTGAGAACCCCTGAAAACACGGCATTTTCGCGTATTTTCAGGGGTTCTGCTCTTGGCGTGCCATGCGCGATTCGAACGCGCGGCCTTCAGAGTCGGAGGTTGCAGAATTTCGACTTAATATTGTGTATTTGCAGGGGTTTTCAACAATATTGACTGCCAAAATGACTGCCATTACTTAAAGAAATCAAAAAGGGCGTCGTATGAGTGCTGTTTTTTCTTTTCCGAGAGGTGCGTGTATATCTTCATTGTGACCTCCAGATCAGCGTGTCCCATGAGATACTGTGCCGTTTTTACATCCACGCCAGCATCGTAGAGCGTTGAGCAGAACGTATGCCGGAGGCTGTACAGATCGGTCTTGATGCCTAGCTTATTGCAGAATGCCGTCCAGTTCCGTTTGTAGGCACTCTGGGAGACCGGTAGGCCGCGCGTGCTGGTGCAGACAAGACCTTCCTTCGGTAGTGTCTCAATCACGGGTCGCAGCGGTGGTAGGATAGGGATGGTTCGTTGGCCAGCCTCTGACTTGGTTTGCCCGGGCATGATTACGAGTTGACCATGCTCGAAGTGACTGCCGTCCGTGACCTTGATGGAGTCCTCCGTGATGTTTTCAGCGCGCAGGGCGAAGGCCTCGCTGGGCCGCAGGCCTGCGTAGAGCACGAACATCGCCCACGTCCCGGCGGAGTGCACCTGCCAGTTCTCAGTGATTTTGCGCACCGTGTCCTCGTCCAGCGCTTCTCTGGAGCCATCCTTCACAGAATCCCAGCTCACGCCTTCACAGGGGGACTTGGCGACAAAGCCGTTGTCCATGGCTGTCTTGAACAGCTGGTTGATGACGTACTTCACCTTGCTGACGTGACTTTTTGAGCAGTTGCTCATACTTTTTGCAAAGCCTTGGACGTCGGCAGGGATCAGATCGTTGATGGGTCGGTTTGCACGCTCTTTGAGGTAGTCCAGAAACACATTCAGGATGGACTTGTTGTTCTCTTGATTTCTGAAACCGCCTCGGGAGTATTTTTCCAGCCAGGTGTTTGCCCATCTGCGCACGGTCATGGAACGCGCATCCGCATTCACGGCGATGCCTTCAAGATAATCATCACGTTTTTGCGCTGCTTCCTTTTGCGTTTTTCCATAGAACGCCTTGCGAATTCGTTTTCCATCTTCGCTATATCCGAGCGTAATATACACTGTGTATCTGCCATCTGCGCGTTTGGCTTTCTTTGGGGGCATGAGATCACCTCCTGAAATTTGCACCTTTTTATTCTGAGGTGTTTGTGCTACAATGATTGCGTCGTGGGGGCGGCATGGAAGTATCATAGCAATAACCGCTTCTGCGGCTTGCAATCCAGTACCGCCCGTGCCGCCCCCCTATGGCTAAGGAAAATGGTACTGGATTTATTTTTGTCTACTGTGAACCCGTAGTATAGCATGGGGGGCGCTACGGGCAGAGAATGGGGCGCGGCGAAAGCCTATGGAGTGTGGTCACAGGCTCCTGAAAAGCCTTCCGGGGCTTCCCGGTATGTCTCGACGAACTCATTTCGACGGGTGTTGTTCGGGGCATTGATTCCTGCTCACTTACTCCGAGGCCAGAGATAGACGCTGGTAACTCATGGGGGTAAGGGGGCAGAATTATGCCCATCAGAATCTATTTCTCAAGGTGTTTTATAGTTCTTTAGTAGTATATACTACTGGTTGATCTACCGGATGCTCCTCCGCATACTTCATAACCTCATTTTTCTTCTGTGTTTTTTCTG
>SFNY01000093.1 GCA_004554085.1 Clostridiales bacterium
CACCTCCTTACAGCATGGCGAGAATCTGAGCCTTAGGTCTGGCACCGGTGACTTGATTGGCAATCTTTCCGTTCTTCTTAACCACCAGAGTGGGTATGCTCATCACACCGAACTGCATAGCCAGTTCCTGTTCCTCATCCACATTTATTTTAACAACCTTGATATCGGAGCGCTCCTTGGCAATCTCCTCTACCAGAGGAACTAGGCCTGCAGATCCCGAACCGTCATGCCGCGTTCTTCGCGCAGACGCACGATGTTCTTGCCGGTTTCAACCATGTCGATGACCGGGAAAGGCTTCTGATGCATGGCTTTCGCCTCCTTCTCAAAGCTGTATATGGACATTATATGCGTCGAAGCAGCTTCTGGCAAGCGGTTTTTGTGCGTAGGGCTGAATGAGGAACTTTTTGCCGCTTGTGTCAGATCAGAAAGCTTGACCGGAGGAGGTGCCTCGCTGCACGGCCCGAGCCTGATCGAAAGATGATTCTGTGCGGTTAGCCCGGAGATTCGGAGTTCTGCGATATCTTCATCGTAAAAATGAATGACGGAGCAAAGACACTCCGGGAAAAGAGGTGTAAGTATGATGAAGCACATCCCCATTGGAAAAACAGAGCAAGCGTGCTCAGAAAGAGCATCATGACAAACAGCGCGGTTCGTGGAATGGCGTGGTTCCCGTTACGCGGGTGATACCGAACAAGAGGGTTTATGACCGCAGCAGAGCTAAACAGGCAGATCGAAGTCTCCGAGCAGCAGAGGGCTGACTTGCTGCCGCCGCAGCCGAAACGGCAGACGGGGCGTGCGTACAGACGCATGATGAACGAACGGAAATTCAAGCATCTCTTCAGAATCGTCACGCATGGCTATCGTCCGCATGCTGGATATGTAGACTGGTCATATGTCGATGGCAAGTGGATGCCCACAGGCAAATACATACATAGAGTAGCATAATCCCTTCGTTTTGTATAGCCTTTTTCAGCGGATTTCCCCATCCGCTTCTTTCTCCTGCCTTCTCGACACAAAGAGTGCGTCCTCTAAAGAGTGCGTCCTCTTCCTGAACGCACTCTTCTTTCCCGGTTCTCCTCTTGATATTGTGGCATTAACTTAATGACATTGCCCATGATGGGAGGCATTTTTATTCAAAAATGCCGCGCAAGGCGGCGGAGCGCGGATCGCGGGTGCCAAACGCCATCAACCGGTGCGGCAGCAGGATGAAGGCGTTTGCACGGCCAAATCGGCGAGATCCGTACATGAAGCTTGCATCTGAGGCACAACTCCGCCGTGCGCCGTCTACCGCAGCTCCGGCGACAGAACCTGCTGGAGCAGCGGGATGACCTTCTCCATCTGAATCGGCTTCGCGAGGAAGCCGTCCATGCCGTTTTCCTCCGCCTCCCTGCGATCCTCATCGAAGGCATTCGCCGTCATCGCGAGGATGGGGATCTCCGCCAGCCTCCGGTTTTCCAGCGTGCGGATCCTCCGGGTCGCCTCATAGCCGTCCATCACCGGCATCTGAATGTCCATCAGGATCAGATCGTAGGTGCCGGGTGCGGAGGACGCGACCTTTTCCACCGCGATTGCGCCGTCCTCCGCCGTATCGAGAATAAAGCCATACTCGCCCAGGATCTCCAGCGCGATTTCGCGGTTCAGCTCGTTGTCCTCGACCAACAGCAGGCGCTTGCCCTTGAAAGGCGAAACCTCCCGTGCAGCGGGGAGCGCATGCTCCGCCGCTGTCGCTTTGTCGGCCTCCGCGCGCAGCGCCCGACGCAGATCCGAGAGAAACAGGGGCCTTGCGCAGCAGGTGGTCGCGCCGGCGGACCGGGCCGTCTCCTCCAGCTCCGCATCGTCGCCGGCAGAGAAGATGACGATCGGGCGTTTGCTGTCCAGCCTGGAAATCTGCCGGATGAGCTCGACGCCGTCCATGTCGGACAGGCGGAGACCGACGATGCAGGCGCAGAATGCATCGCCCTGAGCGATGGCTTCCCGGATGCGCCGGAGCGCCTCTCCGCCGGAACACGCATGCTCCGCGCGCATGCCCAGCTTGTGCAGCATCCCGGCGATGCTCAAGCCGTCGATGGAATCCTCCTCCGCCACCAGCGCCCTCCTCCCCGTCAGCCCGGGGATGTGCGCGGCATCGCGCCGCTGGAGCCGCAGGGTGATGCAGACCACGAATTCCGTGCCCCTGTCCTTCTCCGTGCGAACCTCGATGGTGCCGCCCATCATGTCAATGATGCTCTTGGTGATGGCCATGCCCAGGCCGGTACCCTGAATCCGGCTGACCGTCGAGGTGCGCTCGCGCTCGAAGGGCTCGAAGATCTTCTTCGCGAATTCCGGCGTCATGCCGATGCCGCTGTCTTTCACTCGAATCTCATAGCGTCCCTTGCCCTCCGGCGCATTGGGAAGCTGGGCGATGCGCACGGACACCCTGCCGCCCTCGGGCGTAAACTTCACCGCGTTGGACGCGAGGTTCAGCAGCATCTGACTCAGGCGCGTCTTGTCGCAGAACACGTCCTCGTCCATCACATTCCGGGTGTCCATGCTGAGCTCCAGATGCTTGGCGTGAATCTGGCCGCTGATGATGGTTTTGAGGTCGTGGAGCACCTCGGAGAGGTTGACCTCCGTCTCCTCCAGATGGATCTTTCCGCTCTCAATGCGGCTCATATCCAGCACGTCGTTGATCAGGGACAGCAGGTGGTTGCCGGAGGAGAGGATCTTGTCCAGATAATCATTCAGCTTGTCCCGCCTGTCGATGTTCGCCCTGGCGAGGGTGGCGAAGCCGATGACCGCGTTCATGGGCGTGCGGATGTCGTGGGACATGTTGGACAGGAAGGCGCTCTTGGCACGGCTGGCATTCTGGGCCGCGTGGGCTGCCTCCTCCAGGGCGAGATTGATGCGCTTGTCGCTGGTGCGGTCGGACAGATCGAGGATGTACTTCTTTTCGCCCTGAATGTCTGAGCAGAAGGCGATCACATGGAACCAGCGCAGCTCGCCGGTCAGCTGGTGCACGTACTCCCGATCCCACTCCTTCTGCTGACCGGGCAGTATCTCCGAGAGGTGATCCAGCACCAGGCCGGACTCCTCCCCGCGAACGATGCTTTCGATGATGTGGATGTCCTCGCGCACCTGCTGCTCCGAGATGCCCAGCAGCCGCTCGGTATTGGTGCTTACGTAGTCCACCCGGAGCTGCTGCGCGTCCATCATCAGGAACACGTCGTCCACATTGCAGGAGAGCTTGGAGAACAGCTCGTCGCGGGCGAGCAGCTCGCTGTCCTTCTTTTTCAGCTTCAGGCGGTTCTGCTGAACGACGAACAGCAGGATCATCACGGCTAGGCAGATGGCGATGGCCGAGACCACGATGATGGTGGTGGACTGGAGCTGGCTCATGCTGGCATTGACCACGCCCGTGGGCACCACGCCCATTACCGTCCAGTCCTGGAAGCCTGCGGACTCGTAGACCATGTAGTAGGACTGGCCGTCCGCCTCGAACACCATCGCGCCGGACCTGCCCGCGTGGAAGTCCTGCTGGAGCTTGTCGAGTGCCTCGTCGTCGAAGCCCCCGCTGCGCTCCAGCAGTGCGAGCACGTTGTGCACATCCTGCAGCTCGCCGCTTGCGTTGTTCACGACCACGCGGCCGTCGGGCAGGATGGCGAAGGTGCTGGCGCGTCCATTGAACGTGGAGATCTTCAGGGTGTCCACAAGGTCGCTGTTGTTGAAGCTGATGGCGATGGCCTCGTACTCAAAGCCGCGGTAGGTGCTCCGGGCAGCGGGAACGGCGAACACCATGATCTCCGGCTGATCCGGCACCACGGAGTTGATGACCACCGGCTCCCGATCCAGAATCAGGCTCGAGAGCTTGTCGCGCAGATCCAAATAGCCCCGCTTGCCCTCCAGCGTGATGTAGTTGCCGTCGCGGGAGATGAAGAAGAAGTTGGTAAACCTGCTGTCCTCCCGGGCCAGATTCACATATTCAGCCATCTCCGCGTCGGTCTCCACGCGCTCCAGATGGGGCGACCACATGCGCATCTGGCTCCAGTTGGTGGAAACAAAGTTGTTCAGCGCCTGATTGGCCTGATGAAAGATTTCGGTCAGGTGGGCAACGCTCTCCGCATAGATCGTCTCTGTGACGAAGCCATAATAGGCAAAGCCAGCCCACAGCAGCCCCGTGATCAGCGCGAGGACGAGCAGAGCTGCGATCAGACGCTTTTTCATGGCATTGCCCTCCTGACGGAATCGGATGGTTCGATTCCAGTTTCCTTAGTTTTCCTGAATGATGGTCACGTACTCGCTGGGCGCGAGGAATTGCTGGGAGTTGTTCAGCGCCTGCGCGATGTACTCCTGGCTGGTATAGTCGTTCACGACGTAGTCCTCCCGCTTGGCCTTGATGTCCTCGGTCATGGGGCAATTGCAGAAGGTGGGATGCTCCAGATAGGTGTCCGCGCCGATGAGCATCACGCTGTAGGTCGCGCGCTCGTCCAGTGGCTTGCCGTCCACGGTGATGTCCTCCAGGTGGAACTTGCCGCGCTCCGTCTCGGTGACGGTGAAGGCAAGGCCGCTGGTGACGGGCATCTGGTTGCGGTGGTGGATGGGATTGGAACCGTCCTCCTTGATGTTGACCAGCCACTCCATGATGCGGCGCACCTCCTCGCCGGTGTACTCGCCGCGATAGATGGCGTTGCGGAAAGTCATGATCCACTTCACCTGCTGCAGGGTGTATTCCCCTTCGTAGATGGAGGAGCTGGCCACGCTGGCGTAGCCGATGGCGATCTGGTCGCCGCTCTCCGCGCGCAGGGTGTTCATCAGCGAGGAAGCCGCGGCGCTTCCATGGACGCCGAAGTCGTTGGAGTAGGCGTTCTCCTGCGTGAAGAGCACCTCCTGGGCCTCGGGATTCCTGTAATCGGTGATCTGGGCGTTGAAGTCGTCGTAGGCGCCCTTTGCGTCGTACTCGCCGCGCATCATCTTGTGGGACACATCCTGGGAGATGGCGAAGACCTCGGTGGAGGCCAGGCGCATGTACAGGTGGTTGCTGTCGATGCAGTCCTGCACGTACTCCATAGACTTGGTGGGCGTGATCTTGACTTCCTTATTATAGGAGAGCACGGAGGTGCCGGCGGCGACGTGCTTCTGGCCCTCTTCACTGAAGATGGCCATCAGAACCTCCAGCACGGCGTCCTTCTTGGCCTCGTCCGCCTCCACGCTCTTTGCAACCGCCAGCTGGCACATCGGATAGGTCAGCAACCAATTATCGTCGCTGGTTTCGCCGAAGTAGGGCAATATGACGCAGGTGGTACCGTCCTCCGCCATGATGATGTCCGCCAGCGCCGCGGTGTTGCGGAACATGGCGGTCTGACCATTGCGGAAGGCCTCCGTGACCACGGAGAACTGCAGCTCGTCGTCGCCGGGCTGGATGCGCACGTCCTTGAGGAACTGCTCGTACTTTTCAAACACCCTCGGCCAGACCACGTCGTCCAGGCCGACCTGTTCGTCCTCCGTCTCGCTCTCGTACTTCATGCGCCACTGGGTACCCTCCAGACTCATCAGCTCCGGAATGGCGCAGCCCTGCATGGTCTCCAGACCCGTGTAGTCGTAGTACCAGTCGGTCTGGTAGCCCTTGATGCCCACGGCCTCGAAGGCGTCGATGGCCGCCACAAACTCGGCATAGTTGGTGGGCAGCGGTATGTCGTACTGATCGAAGAGGTCCTTGTTCGCCACGGTGCAGTCCACCTCGGCGCACATGGGCAGCCAGCGGATCGCGCCGCTGGTCTCGCGGTTGACCTCCAGGTAGCTGGAATAGAAGGTTCCCGCCACCTCGGTCATGCTCAGATCCATCAGATACTCCGCAAGCGGCGCCGCATCGTTCAGCGAGAAGCGGCGGCAGGTGATGATGTCCGGCATCGCCTCGCC
>SFNY01000047.1 GCA_004554085.1 Clostridiales bacterium
CAAGATCGACAAGATCTTCCCGGAGATGGCCAAGCCTGAGAACAAGGGCTGGCAGGTGATCGCGCTGCTCAGCGACGACACCGGCATCCCGAAGTGCGCCGCCGACCGCCTGCGCGTGTTCGACAAGATCATGGCCAAGGCGAAGGAGTACGGCATCAGCCCCGACCGCATCCACATCGATCCGCTGGTGGAGATGCTCTGCACCAGTGAGAACGGCATCGAGACCAACACCGAGGTCATCTCCACGGTGCGCGCGAAGTATCCCACGATCCACATCACCGCAGCGGTCAGCAACATTTCGTTCAACCTGCCGGTGCGCAAGATGATCAACCTGGGCTTTACGGTGCTGGCGATGAACGCGGGTCTGGACAGCGCGATTCTCGATCCCACCAACCGCGATATGATGGGTCTGATCTATGCCACCGAGGCGCTGCTGGGCATGGACGACTACTGCATGGAGTACATCAGCGCCTACCGCGAGGGCCTGTTCGGGCCGGTCAGGTAAAAGCATAGCAGGAAGAAAATCGACAGAGGAGTTCAGCTAAGGAGGAACATAAAATGAGCAAGATTCAGGAAGTTGCAAACATCGTCATCGCAGGACGCGCAAAGCTGGCAGCGGGCGCAGTTCAGGCCGCGCTGGACGAGGACTGCGATCCCAACGAGATCCTGGGCGGCATGATCGACGCCATGGGCGTGGTCGGCGAGAAGTTCAAGAACAACGAAATCTTCGTGCCGGAGATGCTGGTTGCAGCGAAGGCCATGAAGCGCGGCGTCGAGGTGCTCAAGCCCCACCTGGCAGCGGGCGAGGTCGGCGCCATGGGCAAGATGATCATCGGCACCGTCGCGGGCGACCTGCACGACATCGGCAAGAACCTGGTGGCCATGATGATCGAATCCGCGGGCTTCGAGGTCATCGACCTGGGCGTGGACGTTCCTCACGAGAAGTTCGTGCAGGCAGTGCAGGAGAACCCCGGCGTGAAGATCGTGGGCTTGAGCGCGCTGCTCACCACCACCATGCCCGCGCTGCGCGATGCAGTTGCCCTCCTGAACCAGCAGGATTTCCGCAAGGACATCAAGATCATGGTCGGCGGCGCTCCCATCACCCAGGCCTTCGCCGACGAGATCGGTGCGGACGCCTACACCCCCGACGCCGCCTCCGCCGCCATCAAGGCCAAGGAGCTCGTGGGCTAAGTTTCATACCGAATGCTTCCGCCAACCGCCGCAATCCCGGAGGAAAATCGTCGAACCTCCGGACGGCGGTTGGCTTGTTTTTGGCGAAAGCAGATTTGCAGGGGAAAAGGGCGACCTTCGCCGCGCGATGGTGTTGAATTTGGCCTTTTGCATGTGGTACAATTATGTTGATTAGGCAAGCCGAAGGCTTGGCCGGGTCGGCGGGCCCCGAAGGGCGGCACGCCGACAATCAAGAAATAAGGATGCCAAGGACGGCACGCGCTGCGGAAAGCGAGGGCGCGCCGAAAACGCAAAAGGACGCAGGGCAAATGAAAAGTAATGAAAACTGGTCGCTGATGATGAAGGCCAGCAAGCAGTATTATCAGCTTGGTCTCTCGCAGGACGAAATTGCAAAAAATCTGTACATCTCCAAATCGACGGTCTCCCGACTCATCAAAAAATCGGTGGAGCTGGGCTACGTCGAATTCAAGATCCACAGCTTCGGCGAGGCGGACGAGGATCTGCAGCGGGAGCTGGAGGAGAACTTCGGCATTCCGTGCACCGTGCTGCCGACGCTGATCGACTCCTACTCGGTGCGGCTGAACGACGTCTGCGCCTACGCGGCGAAGGAGGTATTCGACGAAATCGAGGACGGCGAGACCATCGCCTTTCCCTGGGGCCGCACCATCGAGTATCTGGCGGCGAACATCAATGAGCCCATCGAGCGCTACAAGGATCTGAAGATCTGCATGCTCAACGGCTTCCTGAACGGCTCGATCCACTCCATGCGCGCCATTCATATCGTGGAGAAGCTCTCCACCATGCTCAACGCCACCGGCTACGTGATGCCCTGTCCGCTGCTGGTGGAGAGCGCCGAGGTGAAGGCGACGATGCTGGCCGACCCCAGCATCCGCGAGATCTATGAGATGGCGGAGAGGGCGGAGACGGCGATCATCTCGGTGGGTCCCTTCGACATGCAGAACACCTACCTGACCGAGCTGGGCCCCGCTGTGGTGGAGCACCTGCGCGGCTTCGACGGCGCGGGCAACTTCGCTGGGAGAACCTACGACATCAACGGCACGGAGTTCCACACGGAGCTCTACGCGCGGCTGATGAGCATCCCCATCAGCAATCTGGCGCAGAAGAAGAAGCGCATCTGCATTGCGGTGGGTGAGCACAAGGCCAAGGCGATCACCGGGCTGATGCGCGGGCGGATCATCAACCGGCTCTACACGGACTCCGGCACCGCGCGGGCGATCCTCAAGATTCAGGCGGAGCTGGAGGGGCGGCAGGAGATGCCGGAGCGCACATAAAATGAACGACGGGAGTGGCTGCATTCGCAGCCGCTCCCGTTAGCTTGTCAAAAGAGTCTTTTAGACAAGCTGGACTCCCTTGTGCAAATTTAGCAGTCGTACCTCCAAAGAAGCTGTTTTGCCGCCTACCCAGGCTCCCTTGTGTAAAGGGAGCTGTCAGCGAAGCTGACTGAGGGATTGTTCTCTGCATTTTCTACGATGGCAGCTGCAATTCCGATGTGTCCAGACAGACAATCCATCCGGCACGGCGCAGCCGTGCCACCTCCCTTTACACAAGGGAGGCCTGGAGGGACGACAACCCATATCGCTCTATCCTGGGGTTTTCGACGGTCTGACGGGAGCGACTGCATTCGCAGCCGCTCCCGTTTCGTCCGTCCACTTGGTCTCAGCCCTTCATGGCCACGGCGAGGCGCACCTTCTCCGCGATGTCCTCCGCAGTCAGATGGAGGGTCGCCTGGAGGTAATCCAGCTTGCCCACCTCGCCGAAGCGGTCCTCCACGCCCACGCGCAGCACCGGACAGGGGCGCGCGGCGCAGATGCAGTCGGCGATGGCGCTGCCCAGGCCGTTGGCGGCGAAGGCGTTCTCGGCGGTGACGCAGCAGCCGGTGCGGGACACGCTCTCCAGCACGGCCTGCTCGTCCAGCGGCTTGATGGTGTGGATGTTGACGACCTCCGCGTCGACACCCTCGCCCGCGAGCTGTTCGGCTGCGACCAGCGCCTCCCTGACCAGCATGCCGGTGGCGAAGATGGTGGCGTCCCGGCCCTGGCGCAGCGTGCAGGCCTTTCCCAGGGTGAACTCCGCGTCCGCGTCGAAGATCTTCCAGGCGTTCTTGCGGAACAGGCGCAGGTACACGGGGCCGTCGTGGGCCACGATCTGGGGGAAAAGCTTCTTCAACTGGACGGTATCCACCGGCTCGACCACCACCATGCCGGGGATGTTGCGCATGATGGCGACGTCCTCGAAGCTCATGTGGGTGCCGCCGTTCAGCTCGGCGCAGATGCCGGGGTCGCTGCCCACCATCTTCACGTTCAGGCGCGCGTAGGCCACCGAGAGCGTGACCTGGTCGCAGCAGCGGCGGGTGGCGAAGGGGGTGAAGGTGTGGGTGAAGGGAATCTTGCCCATGGCGGCAAGACCGGCAGCCACGCCGATCATGTTGGCCTCCGCCACGCCCACGTCGATGGTGCGTTCCGGGTAGAGCTTCTGAAAGCGCGTGGCCGAGGAGGAGCCCATCAGGTCGGCCTCCACCACGCAGATGCGCCCGTCCGTGCGCGCGCACTCGATCAGCGAATCGGAGTAGGCCAGCCGCAATTCGTGTTCATCCCGCGTCCAGTTCATCATGCGTCCCTCCCATCGAGCCGTGCCACCGCGTCGCGCCACATCTCCTCGGTGATGTTCTTCACCATGTGGCTGCCCAGCATGTTTTCGCAGAAGCAGCAGCCCTTGCCCTTGATCGTGTCGAGCAGAATCATCGACGGCCGGCTGGTGATCATCCGGGCGGCGTCGATGGCGCAGGCGATCTGCGCAACGTCGTGGCCGTCCACCGTCTGCACGTGCCAGCCGAAGGCCTCCCACTTGTCCGCCAGCGGATGCAGACCGTTCACGTCCTCGATGTAGCCGTCGATCTGCATCTTGTTGTAGTCCGTGAAGGCGATCAGCTTGCCCAGATGCTGGGAGCCGGCCAGCATCGCGGCCTCCCAGACCTGACCCTCCTGGCTCTCGCCGTCGCCGATGCAGGTGAAGATCGTGCAGGGCAGGCGATCCATGCGCGCGCCCAGCGCCATGCCCACGGCGCAGCTGAAGCCCTGGCCCAGCGAGCCGGTGGTCATGTCGATGCCCGGCGTGCGGTTCATGTCGCAGTGGCTGGGCAGGTTTGTGCCGGGCCGGTTGAGGGTTTTCAGCTCATCGATGGGGAAGTAGCCCCGCAGCGCCAGCGCCGCGTACAGCGCGGGCCCGCCGTGGCCCTTGGAGAGCACGAAGCGGTCGCGTCCGGGCATGCGCGGCTGCGCGGGATCGATGTGCATGGCGTGGAAGTACAGCACGGCCAGCAGCTCGCACAGATCCACCGAGCCGCCGATGTGGCCGACGGACAGCCGGCCGATCTCCTCGATGGTCAGCTTCCGGATTTCATTCGCCCGCTGCTCCAGCAGGGCCTGCGTCTTTCTGTCCATATCTGGGTTTCACCTCCGGTATTCACAGCGCGCGGTAGATGTCGCGCATGGCGTAGTAGGTCGCGTCGAACTGCCTGCGCATCCGGTCGTAGACCTCCCGGCGGGCGGGATCAGGCACGGCCTCGCCCACGCTCCAGGAGAACTTTTCCACCTCGTGGAAGCCCTTCAGCGCGCCGCAGCCCACGCCGGCGAGCACCGCCGCGCCCACCGAGGTTGCCTCGTCGTAGTAGTTCAGCGTGCGCAGGCGCGCGTCGAAGGTGTCGGCGAGAATCTGAAGGTTGACCCCGGACTTGATCAGGCCGCCGATGATGGACATGTCGCGGATGTCGGCGGAATTGCGCATCACGTCCAGGATCAGGCGCATGTTCTGGCCGATGCCCTCCACCACGCTGCGCAGCATGTCCTCGTGGCTGTGCTCCATCTTCAGGCCGTAGAAGCCGCCCTTTGCGTCCGCGTCCCAGCGGGGACAGCGCTCGCCGCAGAGGTAGGGCACAAAGTACAGGCCGTTGCAGCCGGGCTGGGCGCGCTGGATGGCCGCGTCGATGTACCGGTACACGTCGCCACCCTCCAGCATCGCCTGACTTTGCTCGGCGGCGCACAGCGTTTCCTTCATCCAATTGTAGGAGGTGCCCGCGCACTGCATCGTGCCGTTGGTGGAGATCAGGCCGGGCACGGCGTGGGCCCAGTTGACCAGCTTCATGTCCTCGTCCAGGATCAGTCCGTCGGAGATGTGGGCGATCCAGGCGGAGGAGCCCATGCAGCAGTAGGTGTCGCCGCTTGCGATGCAGCCCGCGCCCAGCGCGCCGCAGCCGCCGTCGCCCGCGCCCATGACCACCGGCGTGCCCTTCTTCAGTCCGCAGGCCTCCGCCGCCGCGCCGGTCACCTCGCCCACCACGCGCGTGCTTTCCACGGCCTCGGGAAATACCTCCCGGGGAACCTGCACCGCGTCCAGAATCGCGTCCGACCACTGGAAGGTATTCATGTCGAAGGCGTTTGTGCCGCCTGCGTCGGAGTAGTCCGTGCAGAAGCGCCCCGTCAGGCGGTACACCATGTAATCCTTGGCCTGCAAAAGCTTGCAGCTGTTTTTGTATACGTCCGGCATGGCGGAGCGCATCCAGAGATACTTCGCCAGCGTGTAGGATGCGCCGGGGCGGTGGCCCGCGATGCGGAAGAACTCCCGCGCGCCCACGCGCTCGATGATGTAGCGCTCGGCCTCCTGGGCGCGCATGTCCGCCCAGATGATCGAATCCGCCAGCGGTGTGCCCGAGGCGTCGACGCAGAGGCAGCCCATCATCTGCCCGCTGAAGGCAACCGCGCAGATGTCCCCGGGGTCGATCGTCTGAATCAGCTCCCGGCTGGAGTCGCACACGGCGCGCCACCAGTCGTCGGGATTCTGCTCCGCCCAGTTGCCGTTGTAGTAGCGCGTGGGATAGCCGCGCACGCAGCTGCGGATCAGCTCACCGTCGGTGGTGAACAGCGTGGCCTTGTTGCCGGAGGTTCCCAGATCGTGGGCGAGCAGGTATTTCGGCATGGTTGCATCTCCCTTCCTGCGGGCGCGCGCCCGCTGCATTTCAAAGGCGTTTTCGCGCAAAATGGTCGCATGTGGCAAGATTATTCAAAATTCTTTATCTGATATGGATGATATATTATGCAAAGGGAAAAGTCAACACTGCCCGGTGAAATCGCAACTTCATGCAGCGCCCGCGCTGCCGGGTGAATCGATTTGCAATCCTTGCGCAGGTGTGCGTCCGGCTTGACAGCACCGGACGATGAGATTATGATGATTCCATGGAATGCTGAATAATGGGAGGCGGAACTTATGTCCATACTTCAGATTGCGGTGGATGCGCTCAGCATGGAGCGTGCGCTGCTTCTCTCGGATCAGGTCTGGGACGTTGTGGATCTGTTCGAGGTGGGTACTCCGATGATCTTGCGCGACGGCATGGAGCCGGTGCGTCGGCTGAAGGCGCGACACCCGGAGATGCGGGTGCTGGCGGATACCAAGATCGTGGACGGCGGCAGCATGGAGTGCGCGGACGCCTGCGAGGCGGGCGCGGATGTGGTCACGGTGCTGGCGCTGGCCTGCGACAGCACGATCCGTGCCGTGGCGGAGACAGCGCACCGCTACGGGCGGAATGCGATGGCGGACCTGCTCAACGTGGCAGACCTGTCCCGCCGCGCCCTGGAGCTGCTTGCGCTGGGCGTGGACTATGTGTGCGTGCACACGGCGGTGGATGTGCAGGGCCAGGGCAGAACGCCGCTGGGCGAACTGCGGGAGCTGGTGCGCGCGATTCCGCCCGAGCGCGCGGCGGTGGCCGGCGGCATCAGCCTGGACACCATCGATGCCTATCTGGCGGAGCAGCCCGCCATCGTCATCATGGGCAACGCGCTGTGCGGGGCGGAGGACGTGCGCGCGGCGGCGCTTCAGGCCCAGGCACGCCTGCGCTCCGGGAGGCAGTGAGATGAAACTGGAGCTTGACTATCGCGCGCTGGCGGAGGCGGCAGCCAGCGAGGTGTGGCGCATCCTTCTGAGCGTGGACAGCCGCGAGGTGGAGGGCATGCTGGATGCGATGCGCGCCGCCCGGCGCGTCTTCTTTGCGGGCGCGGGGCGTTCCCGGCAGATGATGAGCTGCACCGCCATGCGCTTCATGCACCTCGGCGCGCAGGTCGCGCTGGTGGGCGAACCGACCGCTCCGGCGATCGGAGAGGGCGATCTGCTGCTGATCTCCTCGGGCAGCGGCGAGACCGCCACCATGCGGGTGATCGCGGACAAGGCCCTTGCGGCGGGCGCGAAGCTGGGCGTCGTCACGCGCAGCCCGGACTCGTCGCTGGCTAGGGCGGCGGATGCGCGCATCTTGCTGGCCGCGCCGCAGCAGAGCAGCCAGATCGGCGCATCCTCCTACGAGCAGGCCTGCCTGATCCTGGGGGACGTGCTGGCGCGGATGTATGCAGAGCGCCTGGGTCTGTCCGATCCCGACGCGGTGATGCGCACACGGCATGCAAACCTGGAGTGAACGCGCAGGGCGCATGCTTCTGGAAATACGGTTTTGATACCGATTTCGGGATTTTTTTCATTGGAGATCAAATTGATGAAATTTTTTGCACGATCTATGGTTGCCCTTGACATTTCCGGAGAAGCAGTTATAATTGAGTTAAATTGAATGTCATGACATTCACAATGAAAACTGCGGATTGCACAAGATATTGCCGGAAAATGCCCGATAATGGACCAAGAGTTAAAACGCTCGGAAGAAAGGGCGTTTAACAAAATATAAGGAGGTAACCCCAATGAAAAAGATTCTTGCTCTTCTGCTGGTGGCTCTTCTGGTAGCTGCTGCGATGCCCTTCGCTATGGCTGAAGCCGAGCCGATCGAGATCGCGGTCATCATCAAGGCGACCGACTCCGACTTCTGGCAGCAGCTGCTGGTTGGCGCGCTGAACTTCAACTTCGAGCATGACGATGTGAACGTGACCACCTATGGCCCGGTTTCCGAGGCAGACTACGACGAGCAGGCGACCATCCTGGACGGCGTCATCGTGACCCATCCGGACGGCATCGTGCTGGCTCCCACCCTCGTGGACAACTGCTCCGCCGGCATCGACGAGGCTGTTGCGCAGGGCATCCCGGTTGTCATCGCTGACAACACCCCCAGCACCGATTCCTACGTGACCGTGTATGCGACCGACTCCTACACCGCCGGCAGCAACCTGGCCGCTCTGTTCCTGGCTGAGCTCGAGGCCCGCGGCGTGGAGCCCAAGGGCGTCATCGGCCTGATCTCCGCAATGGCTGGTTCCGACACTCTGATCAAGCGCGAGACCGGCTTCGCGGATTACATCGCGGAGAACGCTCCCGAAATCACCGTTCTGGAGCCCATCTACGTTGACAACGACATCCCGAAGGCCCTGAGCGCTGCGGAGAACATCTACACCGCGCATCCGGACGACCTGCTGGGCTACTATGCTTCCAACAACTGCACCGGCGACGGTCTGGCACAGTTCATGACCGAGAACAACCTGGGCCAGCGCCTGATCGCCGTCTGCTTCGACTCCGACCCGGCCGAGATCACCGCCATCCGCGAGGGCCAGGTTCTGGCCACCGCCATCCAGAGCCCCTACAACATGGGCTACATGGGCTGCCAGGCCATCTATGACATCGTGACCGGCGTCAAGACCGCTGCTGACTTCGAGAAGTTCTGCGATACCGGCGCGACCCTCGTGACCGGCGAGAACGTCAACGACGAGGAAATGGTCGGCGTCATCGATCCCTTCACCCTGAAGCTGTATTGATCGCTTCGCAATTCTGAAGGGGATCGCACCGAAAAAACGCATAATAATGCTTGTTAATCGGTAGACCCAGGGGAAAGGCAGAATTTGTATGAGCTTAGCGATAATCTCAGAAGGTTCTGCCTTTTCTCAATACATCAAAGAAGGGAGCGGAGCTTTCATGGGGTCCAACCTGAAGGAACTGGCCAGGATGGAAAACATATCCATGGAATTTCCTGGCGTTAAAGCCCTGGACGGGGTTTCGTTCAACGTGCTTGAGGGTGAAATTCACGCGCTGGTCGGCGAAAACGGCGCCGGCAAGTCTACGCTGATCAAGATCCTGATGGGCGTCTATACGCCCTCGTCGGGTACGCTGTACATCAACGGAAATAAGGCAAACTATCACGGCCCGGCGGATGCAATTGCGCAGGGACTGGGCGCGGTCTATCAGGACATCACGCTCGCCGCGCATCTCACCGTCGGCGAAAACTTCTTCCTCGGACACCTGCCCACCAAGGGCTGCATGGTGGATTGGAACCGCATCTTCAAGGACAGCCAGGCGACGCTGGACGACCTGAAGATCAACATCGATTCCCACACCCTCGTGCGAGACCTGACCATCGGTCAGCAGGAGATGGTCTCCATCGCGAAGATCATCTACCAGAAGGCGAACGTGATCGTGTTCGACGAGCCCACGGCGCTGCTGACCAATGAGGAAGTCGAGATTCTGTTCAACCTCATCAACGATCTGAAGTCGCGCGGCTTCGGCATCATCTATATCTCGCACCGCATGGAGGAGATCTTCCAGCTGTGCGACCGCGTAACCATTCTGAAGAATGGCGTCTACGTCGACACGCTGAATGTCAGCGACACGGACGAGAAGGAGCTGGTGCGCCTGATGGTGGGCCGCTCCGTCCAGGACATGTATGGAATTCAGCACGCGCAGCTGGGCGATGTTAAGCTGGAGGTGCGCAACCTCACGGGCGCGCGGTTTAAAGATATTTCCTTTGAAGTGCATCGCGGCGAGATCTTTGGTATGTTCGGCCTGATTGGCGCGGGGCGCACCGAGGTGTGCAGGGCCATCTTCGGCGCGGACAAGTACGAAAGCGGCGAGGTGCTCATCGACGGCAAGCCCGTGCACAACAAAAAGCCCATCGACGGCATCAACAGCTCCATCGCCTTCCTGACGGAGGACCGCAGAAAGGAAGGCCTGTGCGGCCAGCTCTCCGTGGAGCGCAACGTCAACCTGGCCTCCTATCCGCTGATCTCCCGCAAGGGCGTCATCAACCTGCGCCAGGAGGCGGAGCGCGCCCACAAGTATGTCAAGAGCCTGGCGGTCAAAACCCCCGGCATTGAGTACTCGGTCAAGAACCTCTCCGGCGGCAACCAGCAGAAGGTGGTCATCGGCAGATGGATGTGCTGCAACAGCGACATCTTCATCTTCGACGAGCCCACCGTCGGCGTCGACGTCGGCGCGAAGGTCGAGATCTACAAGCTGATTGAGGATCTGATCGCTCAGGGCAAGGCCGTCATCCTGATCTCCTCGTATCTGCCGGAGGTCATGGGCCTCTCTGACCGCCTGATGGTCATGTACGAGGGCAAGCAGACGGGCATCATCGAAAGAAAAGACTTCAGCAACGCGGATGGCAAGCTGCGCGAGGACGTGGTTCTTGGCCTGGCTGCCGGAATCAAGCAGGAATAATGGAGGAGGAAGGCACTATGTCTAATTCGGCAAATACCGCAAAGACGGCCCGGAAACCCAGGCGTCTATTCGCCGGTTACGGCGTTGTTTTCATGGTTCTGATCGCGGTGTTCGTAATCATGACGATCATCAATAAGAACTTCATGACCTACAACAACATCTACAACCTGGCGCGCTCCACCGCCGTGTACGGCATCGTGGCGCTGGCCATGACCTTCGTTATTGTCACCGGCGGCATCGACCTGTCCGTGGGTACCCACGTCGGTCTCGCGGGCATGGTCACCACCCTGCTGACGGTGCAGGCCGGCTGGAACATCTTCGCGGCGATCCTCGTCGCGCTGGTTGCCTGCGCGGCCGCGGGCCTGATCAACGGCATTCTGATCTACGACGGCAAGCTGCCGCCCTTCATTGCCACCATGGGCATGATGACCATCGTGCGCGCCTTCATCCTGCTGATCTCCGGCGCGCGCAACATCTCCGGTCTGCCCAAGGCCTTTACCGACTTCGCAAAGCTGACCATCGGCTTCCCCGGCGTGGATCAGTACGGCAATCCCATCACCTACGGTGTGCCCGTCATGGCGCTGGTGTGGATCATCCTGATCGTGATCTCCTGGCTGGTGTTCCGCTACACCATCTTCGGCAGAAACGTCTTTGCCTGCGGCTCCAACGTGGACGCGGCGCGCCTGTCCGGTATCTCCGTGCGCAAGACGACCTACGGCGTATACCTGCTCTCCGGCATCTTCTGCGGCATCGGCGGCATCCTGCTGACCTCCCGCCTGTCCAGCGGCATCCCGACGCTGGGCGACGGCTATGAGCTGGACGCCATCGCAGCCTCCGTCATCGGCGGCGCATCCATGAGCGGCGGCGAGGGCTACATCGGCGGCACGGTGGTCGGTTCCATCCTGATCGCAACCATCGGCAACGTGGGTACGCTGCTGGGCCTGAACTCCAACTACACGGATATCATCATCGGCCTGCTGATCGTCGTGTCCGTGCTGATCGACCGCTTCAAGAGAAAGTAAGTTTCGTAGGCGACCGGCATGCCGGTTCGCAAGCCTGTTGACAGAGCGCCGGTGGAGCGTGGAACGGCTGAGCCGGAAGCGTTCCGCCTGCGCTCAAAATCTGTCGGTCGCGAATGCGGCTGAAGCCATCGATTCTGCAAACGAGGTGAGAGATATGTTGATGAGCGGCATTTTGCATCCCGGACTTCTGAAGCTCATGGGCGAGTGCGGCCATACCGACTGGCTGATGCTCTCGGACGCAGGCATGCCCGTTCCTGTGGGCAAGGAGCGCATCGACCTTGCGATTCTTAACGATCTGCCGCGCCAGCTGACCATACTCAAGGCGATCTCCGATCAGCTGAAGCTGGAGAAGGTGTACATGGCCGGGGAGATCGAGCAGGTCAGCCCGATCTATCTGAGCAAGGTGCGCGCCTTCCTGGAAAAGCGGGGCATTCCGCTGGAGTTCGTGCCCCACGAGCAGCTCAAGGCGATGTCCCAGGCCCCGCAGACGCGCGCCTGCATCCGCACCGGCGAGCGCACGAGCTACTCCACCATGATCCTTCAGGTGGGCGTGCCCTACGGCGGGGACGATCACACGGGCTTCAATGTGGAGTGAATGAACCTGCGCACTGGCGCAGGCGGCGAGGGAGAAAAAGTATGAAGACAACCTATCTGAAATCGAAATATCAGTTCAGGCAGATCGACGTGGACGTCCCGCAGATCGGCAAGGACGAGGTGCTGCTGAAGGTCAAGGCCTGCGGCTTCTGCGGTCACGAGATGATCCTGGCGCGCTACGCCGCCGAGGATTGGACGCCCTTCGGCCATGAAATTTCCGGCGTGGTGGAGCAGGTGGGCAGCAACGTCACAAATCTGAAGGTGGGCGACCGCGTGGTGGTCGAGACCTCCACCTTCGATCCCTGTTCCGCGGCGGCGCGCAACGGCCATCCGGAGCTGGACGGCCTGGGCCAGCCGGATCTCATCAATTACATCGGCACGCGGGACGTGATGGGCTTCTCCGAGTACACCGCAGTGCCCGCAGCGCTGTGCGTGAAGTTCGATTCCATGTCCTTCGAGGAGGGCGCGCTCATCGAGCCCATGGGCGTGGCGCTGGATCTGTTCAAGGTTTCCGGTGTGGAGCTGGGCGACGATGTGCTGGTGATCGGCGTGGGCCCCATCGGCCTGATGGCGCTGCAAATGGTCAAGCGCGCGGGCGCGCGGCATGTGTATGCCGCCGGAACCTCGCGCTCCCCCAAAAAGAATGAAATGGCGCTGCAAATGGGCGCGGAAAAGGTGTTCCTCACCGACAAGGAGGATCTGAAGTCGCTGAAGTTCCCCCGGGGCGGCGTGGACAAGATTCTGGTCACGGCCCCTCCGAGGGTGATCTCCGATGCGGTGCATCTGATGAACCTGGGCGGCGTCCTCTCTTTCATCGGCATCGCCTACGGCGAGGAGGCCATGTTTACCCTGGATTCCAACGTGGTGCACCACAAAAAGATGCAGATTCGCGCTTCGGACGCGGTTCCGGCGCTGTACTTCCCGCTGTGCATCGACCTGGTGGAGTCCGGGCAGATCGACCTCAAGCCGCTGATTACCCACCGCTTCCCGCTGGAGAACGCTGTGGAGGGCCTGCTGGACTTCATCGAGCACCCGGCGGAGGGCATCAAGGCGGTCATGGTGCAGCCCTGACGCGAGATAGGAGTAGGTACATGGCAAAAATCATTACATTCGGTGAAATTATGCTTCGCCTGGCGCCCAACGGCTACTATCGCTTCTTCCAGAATGATCAGATGCAGGCAACCTTCGGCGGCGGCGAGGCCAACGTGGCGGTGTCGCTGGCGAACTTCGGCATGGACGTGGCCTACGTCACGAAGCTGCCCGACCACGCCATCGGCCGCGCGGCGGAGAATTCCCTGCGCTACTTCGGCGTGGATGTGCGCCACATCGTCCACGGCGGCGATCGCGTGGGCGTCTACTATCTGGAGAAGGGCGCGTCCCAGCGCGGCAGCGTGTGTATCTACGACCGCAAGCACTCCTCGATTCAGGAGGCTGCGCCGGAGGATTTCGACTGGGACGCGATCTTCGAGGGTGCGGAGTGGTTCCACTTCACCGGCATCACGCCCGCGCTGGGGCCGAATCTGGTGGAAATCTGCGAGCAGGCCTGCGTTTCCGCCAAAAAGCACGGCGTGAAGATCTCCTGCGACCTGAACTACCGCGGCAAGCTGTGGAGCCGCGCGGAGGCGCGGGAGGCGATGACCCGCCTGTGCAAATACGTGGATGTGTGCATCTCCAACGAGGAGGATGCGAAGGACGTGTTTGGCATCGAGGCCGAGAATACGGACATCTATGGCGGCAAGCTGAACCATGACGGCTATCGCTCGGTTGCGCGGCAGCTGCGGGAGCGCTTCGGCTTTGAGAAGGTCGCCATCACCCTGCGCAGCTCGCTGTCTGCCAGCGACAACCTCTGGGCGGGCATGCTCTCCGACGGCGAGCAGGACTGCTTTTCCAAAGAATACAGCCTACACATCGTGGATCGCGTGGGCGGCGGCGACAGCTTCGGCGCGGGCCTGATCTACGCGCTGATGCAGGGTTGGGATGCGCAGCGCTGCATCGATTTCGCCGTGGCCGCGTCCGCGCTGAAGCATTCCGTGGAGGGCGACTTCAACCGCGTCAGCGTGGCCGAGGTACAGAAGCTGGCCGGCGGCGACGGCTCCGGCCGCGTGCAGCGATAAATCATGCGCGAAATGGCTTTTTTGCGTTGAATTTAAAGAGAAATGATGTAGAAACAGAATATAAGGAGTGATACGGCATGAAGAAAAAGATTGTGGTATTCGGCAGCTTCGTCGTCGATCTGATGGGCCGCGGCCCGCACCTGCCCGTGCCGGGCGAGACGGTCAAGAGCGGCTTCTTCAAGATGGGCGCAGGCGGCAAGGGCTTCAACCAGGGCGTTGCCGCGCACAAGTCCGGCGGCGACGTGACGATGATCACGAAGCTGGGCAAGGACACCTTCGCGGAGATCGCGCTGGGCACCATGCGGGAGCTGGGCATGGACACCTCCCGGGTCATCCAGACCGAGGAGTACGCCACGGGCGTCGCGCTGATCGAGGTGGACGAGAACTCCGGTCAGAACGCCATCATGGTGATCCCGTCGGCCTGCGACCACATCACCGACGCGGAGGTCGCGGCGCTGAAGGAGGTCATCGAGGGCGCGGACATCCTGCTGACCCAGCTGGAGACGAACATGAGCTCCATCAAGGGCGTGATCGACATGGCCCACGCGGCGGGCAAGACCATCATCCTGAACACCGCGCCGGTGCAGCCGGTGGAGGATGCGCTGCTCTCGAAGGTAACCATCGTGACCCCCAACGAGGTGGAGGCCAGCATCCTGACCGGCGTGAAGGTCGTGGACGAACAGAGCGCGGCCCAGGCGGCGGACTGGTTCTTCCAGCGCGGCGTGAAGAAGGTCGTCATCACCATGGGCGGCATGGGCGCATACGTGGCCGACGGCACGCATGCCGAGCTGACGCCGGCGTTCAGGGTCAACGCCATCGACACCACCGGCGCGGGCGACGCCTACAACGGCGGCTTCGTGACGGCGCTGTCCGAGGGCAACGACATCTTCGCTGCGGCGCGCTTTGCGGCGGCGACTGCGGCGCTGTCGGTGCAGAAGATGGGCACCACGCCCTCCATGCCCACGCGCGAGGAGATCGAGGAATTCCTGAAGGAGCACTGAGAAATATATCATCGGAGGTAAACAGCTATGTTAAAGACGGGTATTTTCCATCCGCAGCTGCTGCGGGTGCTGGGCGAGATTCGCCACAAGGATCTGCTGGTCATCGGCGACGCGGGCCTGCCCATTCCCAAGGGCGTGGAGCGCATTGATCTGGGCTGGAAGCAGGGCAGCCCGGGATATCTGGAGGTGCTGGAGGAGATCGCGAAGGTGCTGGTGATCGAGTCGGCAACCTTTGCCACCGAGGCGCTGGAGGTCTCTCCGGACTTCCACAAGGAGGCGCTGAAGCTGCTGCCCGAGGGCGCGCCGGTGAGCTACGTGCCCCACACCGAGCTGAAGGAGATCAGCGCGGGCGCGAAGGCCATCATCCTCACGGGCGAGTTCACGCCCTACACCAACGTGGTGCTGACCGCGGGCTGCGCCTATTGACGGTTTTGAACAGCGCTGCGGCCACGAGCCAGGCTTCGTGGCCGCAGAATTAAACAAATTCAAAGGCTATCGGAACAAAAAAGTATGGAACGAGAATACCTGATTGCTTATGACATCGGCACATCCGGCACCAAGGCCTCCCTGTTCTCTACAGACGGACGGCTGGTGGACACCGACACGCACGAATACCCGGTGTATTATGGCCCCGGCGGCGTGGCGGAGCAGGACGCGGACGATTACTGGCGCGCCATCGTCGCGACGACGCGCAAGCTTCTCTCCGGGGACGTGGATGGGCGGCGCGTGCGCGCGATCTCCTTCTCCGGGCAGATGATGGCCTGCCTGCCGGTGGATCGGGAGGGAAGGCCGGTGCGGCGCTCGATCATCTGGGCCGACACGCGCTCCAAGGCGGAGGAGGACGAGCTGAAGGCGCGTCTGGGCGCGGATTATGCCTACAACCTCATCGGCCATCGCATCAGTTGCAGTTACAGCATTACGAAGCTGATGTGGATGAAGAAGCACGAACGCGAGAATTACGCGCGCACCTACAAGATGCTTCAGGCGAAGGATTATGTTCTCCTGAAGCTGACCGGGCGCTTTGTGACGGACGAGTCGGATGCGTCGTCGACGAACGCGCTGGATCTGCGGAAGCGTTGCTGGTCGCCGGAGGTTCTCGAAGCGGCGGGCGTGGACGCGGACAAGATGCCGGAGCTGCTTCGCTCCATCGACGTGGTTGGCCCGATTCGGGAGGAAGCTGCGGCGCAGCTGGGACTTCCCAGGGACGTAACCATCGTGACGGGCGGCGGCGACGGGCCGTGCGCGACGCTGGGCGCGGGTTGTCTGGAGAAGGGGAGGCACTATCTGACCTTCGGAACCTCCGCGTGGATCGGAGCAACCACGGGCGAACCCTTTCTGGATCAGAACCACACGCTGTTCTGCTTCGCCCACGTCATTCCGGGTTGCTATATGCCCACCGGAACCATGCAGGCGGCGGGCAGCTCCTATGCCTACATCAAGCGAGCCTTCTTTGCGGACGCGGTGGCCGAGGCCGAGGCCAGGGGCTGCGATGTGTACGATCTGCTCAATGAGAAGATCGCCGCTTCGCCGCGGGGCGCGAAGGGCCTGCTCTACCTGCCCTATCTCACGGGCGAACGCTCGCCCCGGTGGAACCCCATTGCGACGGCTTCCTTCCTGGGCATGACCATGAACCACACGCGGGAGGATTATCTGCGCGCCACCATCGAGGGCGTCGCAATGAATCTCGCGGTGATCCTGCGCGCCTTCCGCGAACGCGGGCCGATTGAGGAGCTGATCCTGACCGGCGGCGGGGCGCAGGGCGACGTAGTGACGCAAATTCTGGCAGATGTGCTGGGCTGCACCATGACGCGCACGAATCACCCCAAGGAGGCCACCTCCATGGCCGCGGCGGTGATTGCGGGCGTCGGCGCGGGCCTGTACGATGGATTTGATGCCATCTACCGCTTCATCGAGCACATGGAGAGCGTGAAGCCGGATGCGCAGGCGCAGCGCGAATACCAGCAGCGCATTGCGGTGTTCGACCGCTGCTACGATGCGCTGAAGGATGTGTACGGCATGATTCGCATGGACAAGGAGGGATTGGCATGAAACTGACGGCTTCCGAGCTGGCAAAGATGATCGACCACACGCTGCTTAAGCCCTACATCACCAACGCGGAGATGGAGCAGGCCTGTGATGTGGCCCAAAAGTACGGCTTCAAGGCTGTGGCAATGAACGGCGCGATGATTCCCTTCGCCGCATCCTGTCTGACGGGCAGCGGCGTGATCTGCGATTCGGCGGTGGGCTTCCCCTTCGGTCAGTGCACCATCGAAACCAAGGCCTTCGAGGCGGAGGATGCAATTCGAAACGGCGCGGGCGAGATCGACTATGTGGTGAACATCGTCGAAGTGAAGAATGGCAACTGGGATTATGTGGAGCGTGAAATGCGTGCCATCGTGGATGTGTGCAATGCCCATGGCGTCACCTCCAAGGTGGTGTTTGAAAACTGCTACCTGAACGATGTGCAGAAGCGCAAGCTCTGCGAAATCGCCGTGCGGGTGCGGCCGACCTTCGTCAAGACCTCCACCGGCTACGGAACCGGCGGCGCGACGATCGAGGACGTGCGGCTGATGAAGGCCTGCGTGGGAGATGCGGTGCGCGTCAAGGCGGCGGGCGGAATCCGAACTGCCGAGCAGGCGCTGGCGTTCATCGAAGCCGGTGCGTCCCGGATCGGAACCAGCAACGGCGCGGCAATCGTGGACGGATACGCGGCGATGTGCGCCAAGTGAAACCAGGGATCAAGCGATCAGAAAGCATGACATAAAAAGAAAACAAAGAGGAACGAGAAGGGAGATTGATTCAAATGACTTATCAGGAAGTACTCTCAAAGGTTGACCACACCGTGCTCAAGCAGACGACGACCTGGGCTGACATCCAGAAGCTGTGCGACGACGCGGTGAAGTATCAGACCGCATCCATCTGCATTCCCCCGGCGTATGTGAAGCAGGCCGCCGAGTATCTGAACGGTCGCATTCCGGTCTGCACCGTCATCGGCTTCCCGAACGGCTCCAATACCACCGAGTGCAAGGTCTTCGAGATTCGCGACGCAGTGAAGAACGGCGCGGAGGAGCTGGACATGGTCGTCAACATCGGCTGGGTGAAGGACGGCAAGTATGAGGACGTGCTGCGGGAGATCAATAGCCTGAAGGAGGCATGCGACGGCAAGCTGCTGAAGGTCATCATCGAGACCTGCCTGCTGACCAAGGATGAGATCGTGTCCCTCTGCGACGTGGTCAGCCGCTCCGACGCGGACTTCATCAAGACCTCCACCGGCTTCTCCACCGCAGGCGCGACCTTCGAGGACGTGGAGCTGATGGGCATCTCCGGCTTCGAGGATGGCAAGAAGTTCATCGAGCTGGGCGCGCAGCGTCTGGGCACCAGCCGCCTCGTGGCGCAGGCCAAGTCCATCGACGATCTGAGCGCGGAGTTCTGATGCGAAATATCTGCAAGGGCCGGCATGCGCCGGCCCTTGGCACAAGCGACAAACCCACCGAAGGGAGGATGCTTGCATGAAACTCGGTATCCACGCCTATGCGTGGTGCTCCCAGTGGTCCAACGAGGTGCTGGACATACTGGACAAGGCCAAACAGGAGGAGCTGGACTTTCTTGAAATCCCGCTGATGAAGCTGGAGGACTTTGACCCCAAGGCCGTTCTGAAGCGCAAGAATGCGGTCGGAATCGACGTGGTTACCTCCAACGTCATCCTGGCGGACGAGCACGACATCACCAGCACAAACCCCGAATACCGCGCGCGCGGCGTGGAGTATCTGAAGCGCTGCGTGGACGCGACTGCGGCGGTGGAGGCGGACTGCTTCTCCGGCGTGATTTACAGCCAGTATTGCAAGGCGACGGCACTGCCCACCGAGGACGACTGGAAATGGTCGGCGGAGGCGCTGCGAAGCGTGGGCGAATATGCGGCGCAGTACGGCATCACCCTGGGCCTGGAGCCCGTGACCCGCTACGAATCCAACCTGCTCAACACCTGCGAGGAGGCGATTCGCCTGCTGGACATGGTGGGGCTGGACAACGTGAAGGTGCACCTGGACTCCTACCACATGAACGTGGAGGAAAAGAGCTTCTACGAGGCGACGAAGCTGGCGAAGGGCAAGCTGTGCCACTACCACATGTGCGAGTGCGACCGTGGCATCCCCGGCAGCGGCCACGTGGACTGGGACGGCATCTTCCGTGCGCTGAAGGAGATCGGCTACGACGGCCGCATCGGCATGGAGGGCTTCTCCGACATCACGGACAACATGTCCACCTGGGTCTGGCGCAAGCTGGCGCCCTCGGGCGACGTGTTCCTGCGGGAGGGCATCGCCTTCCTGCGGCAGATGATCCGCAAGTACGAGCTCTGACCGACCCCCTCGACAGAAATGGAGGACGCATGAAATACAAGAAGGTTGCAAGAATTGAGGAGCAGATCTCCACGGTTGGCATCGGCTGCTGGAACTTCGGCGGCGACTGGGACACCTCGGACGATCGAAATGCCATTGAAATTGTCCACGCCGCCATCGATCGGGGCGTCAACCTCTTCGACGTCGCGCCGGTGTACGGCTGGTTCCACGCGGAGCGCGTGCTGGGCCGGGCGCTCAAGGGCGGACTGCGCGAAAAGGTGCTCATCGCCTCCAAGTGCGGCCTGACCTGGAACGACAAGCACCAGACCGCCAACGATCTCTCCCGGAAGAACATCCTGCAGGAGATCGACGGCAGCCTGGAGCGGCTTCAGACCGACTACATCGACATCTACCAGCTGCACTGGCCGGACCCCAACACCCCCATCGAGGAGACCGCCGAGACCCTGGCCGAGATCAAGAAGGCCGGCAAGATTCGCCACATCGGCCTGTCCAACTTCTCCCAGAAGGACATGGAGACCTTCATGGCCATCGTGGACGTGGACGAGCAGCAGGGCCTGTACAACATGTTCGAGCGCAACACGGACAGCTACCACGGCATCCCGCTGGAGTACAAGACCGAGAAGGAGATGCTGCCCAACGTGCGCAAGTACGGCCAGGCCTTCCTGCCTTACAGCCCGCTGTTCCAGGGCCTTCTGGCCGGCAAGTTCAAGAACGGCCTGAACCTCAGTGAGCGCGACATCCGCAACGAGAATCCCAAGCTGCATCCGGGCCGCATCGAGGTCTACTACGAGGGCTACAAGCGCGTGCAGGCCATCGCCGACGACATGGGCAAGCCCATCGTGCAGGTGGCACTGAACTGGATGCGCCAGAAGCCGGAGGTCACGTCGATCATCAACGGCGTCTCCTCGCTGCGCCAGCTGGAGACGAACGTCGCCTCCACCGAGTGGGACATCTCCGACGAGGACATGGCCCGCATCGACGCGGCCATCGCCGAATTCGAGGACATGTGACGGATTCACCCAACGAGCATGGGACGGGAGCTTTGCACAGCTTCCCGTCCCTTTTCTGCATCTTTCGGCATTTTGCCCTTGACATGGAGTGAACTCCATGCTGTATACTGGTTTCGAGGAGGCGAGGACATGACCATTCGACAGGTGTGCGCGCGCTACGGGCTTACGCCGGACACGCTGCGCTACTACGAGAAGATCGGCGTGCTTCCCCGGGTGCGCCGCTCGGCAAGCGGCGTTCGGGATTACGATGCGGAGGATCTCGGCTGGGTGGAGAACGCCGTCTGCATGCGGGGCGCGGGCGTTCCGGTGGAGCGCATCGCGGAGTATGTGAAGCTGTATCAGGCCGGGGACGGGACGCTGGCCGCGCGGCGGGAGCTGCTCGCGGGGGTGCGCGAGGGCCTGCTGGAGCAGCGCCGCCAGCTGGATGCGGAGATTGACCGCCTCTCCTTCAAGATCAGCCGCTACGACGCGGCGGTGCGCACCGGTGTGCTGCGCTGGGACGAGGACGATTCGGAGAGCTGACGCGCGGCTGCGGGCCGCGAGAATAGGCATGTGCCCTGCACAAAGGAGGACGAAACCATGATTTACAATGACTTTCAGGATTTGAAGCTGTCCGCGCTGGGCATGGGCTGCATGCGCCTGCCCGTGGTGGACGGAAACGACGCTGTGATCGACGAGGCTGCGGCGGAGGAGATGCTGGATCTCTGCATGGCGCAGGGCGTGAATTACTACGACACCGCCTGGGGCTATCACAGCGGCAATTCCGAGCGCGTCGTGGGCAAGGCGCTGCAAAAGTACCCCCGGGAGCGCTTCTATCTCGCATCCAAGTTCCCCGGCTACGATCTGGGCAACATGGGCAAGGTCGAGGAGATCTTTGAGGAACAGCTTGCGCGCTGCCGGGTGGATTACTTTGACTTCTACCTCTTCCACAACGTCTGCGAAATGAACATCGACGCCTATCTCGACCCGAAGTACGGCACCTATGACTATCTGATGGCGCAGAAGCGCAGCGGGCGCATCCGCCACCTGGGCTTCTCCGCCCACGGCGACATTCCCACCATGCGCCGCTTCCTGGAGGCCTACGGCAAGGACATGGAGTTCTGTCAGATCGAGCTGAACTACTTCGACTGGAGGTTCCAGAATGCGCAGGGCAAGCTGGAGCTGCTGCGGGAGTGGGGGATTCCGGTGTGGGTCATGGAGCCGGTGCGCGGCGGGCAGCTGGCGCGACTGGAGCCCGCCGACGAGGCGCGTCTGCGCGCCGCACGCCCGGAGGAGGGCGCTCCGGCCTGGGCGTTCCGCTTTTTGCAGAGCCTGCCGGGGGTGACGGTCACGCTGTCCGGCATGAGCAACCTCCAGCAACTTCAGGAGAATCTCGCCACCTTCGCGGAGCGCAGGCCCCTGAACGCGCAGGAGATGGAGCTGATCCTCTCGGTGGCGGACGACATGATCCGCCGCACCACGGTGCCCTGCACGGCCTGCCACTACTGCGTCAGCCACTGCCCGCAGCAGCTGCCCATCCCCGACCTGCTGCGGCTCTACAACGAGGCCATGGCGGCGGGCTCCGGCGCGTTCATCTCCTCGATGGGCCTGTCGGCGCTTCCGGCGGAGAAGCAGCCCTCCGCCTGCGTCGCTTGCCATAGCTGCGAACAGGTCTGCCCGCAGCAGATCCACATTCCCGACGCGCTGGCGGACTTCGCCCGGCGGATGGGACAGTAAAACGAACAAAAGTGAGGAACAGATTTATGAGCAACGTGCTTGTCATCTCCACCAGCCTGCGGGCAAGGAGCAATTCGGACGTCCTGACGGAGCGGCTCATCGCCGGTGCGCAGGACGCGGGGCATTCGGTGGAGCACATCAGCCTGAAGGGCAAGGAGATCAGATACTGCATCGGCTGCCTGAGCTGCATCAAAACCCAGCGCTGCGTGCAGAAGGACGATGCGGTTCAGATCGCGGAAAAGCTGAAGCAGGCGGATACCCTGGTGTTCGCCACGCCGATCTACTACTACGAGATGAGCGGACAGATGAAGACCCTGTTGGATCGCATGAATCCGCTCTACGGCACGGACTACCGCTTCCGCAGGGTGTACCTGCTCTCCGTGGCGGCGGAGGACGCGCCGGGCACCGACGATCGCGCCGTCAGCGGCCTGCAGGGCTGGATCGACTGCTTCGAGCGGGCGGAATTCGGCGGCGCCCTGTTCTGCGGCGGACTGAACGCCCCCGGCGAGGCCGCAGCCAGCACCGACGCGCTGGAACGGGCCTACGACTTCGGTAAGGCACTGAAGTAAGCAACTTTTATTAAGCCGTAGGGCGGGGTGCCCTCACCCCGCCGCATAGCAATAGCGGGGCTGTTTCAAAAGGGGGATAATCCTTTGAGACAGCCCCTCTTCTGTGCCCAAAGGGCACAAAGAAAGGAGCTGCATCGCAATGATGCAGCCCCAATGCTTTGTGCGAATCAGCCCTTGACCGCGCCAGCGACCATGCCCTTGATGATGTACTTCTGCAGGAAGAGGTACAGGAAGATGATGGGCAGGATCGAGAGCACCAGCATGGCCATCATTGCGCCCATGTCCACCGAGCCGTAGCCGCCCTTCAGATACTGAATGGCGATCGGGATGGTCTTGTACTTCTTCAGGTTCAGCACAAGGTAGGGCAGCAGGTAGTCGTTCCAGATCCACATGGTTTCCAGAATGGCGGTGGTGACGTAGGTGGGCTGGAGGATGGGCAGCACGATGGAGAAGAAAGTGCGCAGCGGCGTGCAGCCGTCCACCATGGCGCTCTCCTCAATCTCAATCGGGCAGGACTTCATATATCCGCAGAACATGAATACTGCCAGACCTGCGCCGAAGCCCAGGTACACGATCGGGATCGTGAACGGGGTGCTCAGCTTCAGATAGTCGGCCGTCTTGGAGAGGGTGAACATCACCATCTGGAAGGGCACGACCATGGAGAACAGGCAGAGGTAGTACACGGCGCGGGTGAGCTTCGTGCGCACGCGGCAGATGAACCAGGCGCACATGGAGGTGCACAGCAGGATCAGAATCACGGAAAGCACCGTGATAATCAGGCTGTTTAAGAAGGAATCGAAGAAATTGATCTTCGTCAGTCCGTTGGTGTAGTTCTCCCAGCCGATGAAGGTCTTTGCGTTCGGCAGGGCAAAGGGCATGCGGCTGATGAAGGCCTTCTTCTTGAAGGAGTTGATCAGCACCAGCAGCAGCGGGTAGATATAGGCGATGGAGATCACGGAGAAGATGAGCGTCAGGATCCAGCTGCCCTTCTTCTGCGGGACTTTTGCTTTCTTTTCGCGGGCCATTTACTGCTGCACCTCCTTGCGATTGGTGAGACGCATCTGCACCATGGCAATCAGGGCCACGATGATCGTAAAGACCACGGCCTTCGCCTGACCTGCGCCCTCCCAGCCGTTGCGGCCGTAGAAGGTCTCGTAGATGTCCAGCGCCAGCAGCTTGAGCTTGCCGCTGGACTCCGCGCTCAGCAGCGCCAGGTTCTGGTCGAAGAGCTTGAAGGAATTGGTCAGCGTCAGGAAGGTGCAGATGGTGATGGAGGGCATGACCATCGGAATCTTGATCTTGAACAGCGTCTGCAGCGGCGTTGCGCCGTCGATGGACGCGGCCTCGATCAGATCGTCCGGGATGCTCTGCAGGCCGGCGATGTAGATGATCATCATGTAGCCCGCCTGCTGCCACAGCATCAGCACGGTCAGGCCCCAGAAGCCGTAGGCCTCGGAGTAGACCAGCGTGCGTCCGAATTTATCCAGAATGCCGGTCAGCAGCAGGTTCCAGATCCAGCCCAGCACGATGCCGCCGATCAGGTTCGGCATGAAGAACACTGTGCGGAAGAGGTTGGTGCCCCGGAAGCCGCGCACCAGCAGCAGCGCCAGCACAAAGCCAAACACGTTGATCAGAACCACGTTGACCACCGTGAACAGCGAGGTGAGCCACAGCGAATGCAGGAAATTGGAGCTGGGATCGGTGAAGATGCGAATGTAGTTCGCCAGTCCCACAAACTGCGCGTCCGTGACCGTTGTGAAATTGCAGAACGAGAGATAGATGCCCATGATAAAGGGAATCAAAAACCCGATCAGGAATGCAAGCATGGTTGGCAGCACGAAAATCGGCCAATACTTGCGCATGGATTTCTCCATAGAACCAACCTCCTGTGTGGCAATCTGCACTTGTCCGGCAGGCCATATCCGCCTCCGATGGGATCGGGGACGCATATCGCATGCCGTCAGACGCTTTCAAAGCCAGCAAACGCAAAAAATTCAGTTCATCAATATTTGCTGTTGATTTTTTTGCTTACTGCGTCAGCTGCGGCGATCAATCGCGTTCAAAACATAGAAACAGGGTGCGGCGCGGATTCCGCCGCACCCTGTTTAATCCCTGAGGGGATCAGGCGATCTGCAAAGGCTTAGTTTGCAGCAGCGATCTCGGCCGCCCAGCCGTCAACGAAAGCGGTGACGACAGCGTCCCACTCGCCGGTGCCCTGCGCATAGTCGGTCAGAGCAGCGCCAACGCCGTTCTTCCAGGTCTCAGAGGGCATGGTGGTGAAGTTCCAGGTCACGGGAGTCTTGCCAGCGGCGACGGACTCGGCGGCAACCTTCTTGAAGTAGTTGGTGGATTCCTTGGCGGCCTTGAAGGGGATGTCGAAGCCCATGGTGTCCGCCAGGGTGGTGGTGCCGGTCTCGGAGGTCACGAGCCAGTACAGGAAGTCCAGGGTGGCCTGGATGTCGGCCTCGGAAGCCTGGGAGTTGACGCACAGGAAGTTCTCGGTGCCGGTGCACAGGCCCTGGTTCTCCTCGCCCTCAACGCCGATGTAGATGGGCAGCATGGTCAGGTTCTCGTCCGGGATGTACTCGGAGATCGCGCCGTACTCCCAGTCGCCATTCTGGAAGAACACGGCCTCCTCGAGCTGGAACTCGGCCTCGGCGTCGGAGCCGGTCTTGGCGGCCAGAGTGGCGGGCTCGCAGGTGGCGTTGTTGATATACAGATCCCAGATGGCCTTGTAGTTGTCCAGGTAGGTGCCCTTGATGGCGTCGGTGGAGGTGATGCCGTCCGCCAGATACTCGTAGTAGATGGGCATGTTGGCCAGGTGGGTCTTGAAGCGCCAGTCAGAGGAGGAATCCATGCCGGCGGAGGTGAAGGCGGAGAAGCCCAGCTCGTCCTTGCGGGCGGTGATGTCCTCGGC
>SFNY01000048.1 GCA_004554085.1 Clostridiales bacterium
GTGATCAGGGTGATCTCCATGTCGATGTTGTCGCCAGGCATGACCATCTCAACGCCCTCGGGCAGCTTGATGTTGCCGGTAACGTCGGTGGTACGGAAGTAGAACTGCGGACGATAGCCGTTGAAGAACGGGGTGTGACGGCCGCCTTCTTCCTTGGTCAGGACGTACACCTGGCCCATGAAGTGGGTGTGCGGATGGATGGAGCCGGGCTTCGCCAGAACCTGGCCGCGCTCGATCTCGGAGCGCTGCACGCCGCGCAGCAGGGCGCCGATGTTGTCGCCGGCCTCGGCGTAGTCCAGGATCTTGCGGAACATCTCGACGCCGGTGACGACGGTGCTGCGCTTCTCGTCGGTCAGACCAACGATTTCGACCTGGTCGGAAACCTTAACCTGGCCACGCTCAACACGGCCAGTCGCGACGGTGCCGCGGCCGGTGATGGTGAACACGTCCTCAACGGGCATCAGGAAAGGCTTGTCGGTGGCGCGCTCCGGCTCGGGGATGTACGCGTCGACAGCATCCATCAGCTCGAAGATGCACTGGCACTCGGGAGCGGTCTTCGCATCCTTGCCGGCGGTCAGAGCTTCCAGAGCCAGCAGCGCGGAACCCTTGATGATCGGAATGTCGTCGCCCGGGAACTCGTACTCGTTCAGCAGCTCGCGGATCTCCATCTCGACCAGCTCCAGCAGCTCGGGGTCGTCAACCTGGTCAGTCTTGTTCATGAACACGATGATGTACGGAACGCCAACCTGACGGGCCAGCAGGATGTGCTCGCGGGTCTGGGGCATCGGGCCGTCTGCGGAAGAAACAACCAGGATCGCGCCGTCCATCTGCGCTGCGCCGGTGATCATGTTCTTGACGTAGTCAGCATGGCCGGGGCAGTCGACGTGGGCGTAGTGACGCTTCTCGGTCTGATACTCGACGTGCGCGGTGTTGATCGTGATGCCGCGGGCCTTCTCTTCGGGGGCCTTGTCGATCTGGTCATAGCGCATTGCCTCTGCGCCGCCGACCTGGGCCAGCGTCATGGTGATCGCTGCGGTCAGGGTGGTCTTGCCGTGGTCAACGTGACCGATCGTGCCGATGTTTACATGAGGCTTCGTGCGCTCAAACTTTGCCTTTGCCATTGCGAGGATCTTATCCGCAATATTTGCGGGCACCTCCTCGTAGTGCTCGAACTGCATCGTGTAGTTGCCGCGGCCCTGGGTCTTGGAACGCAGGTCGGTGGCGTAACCGAACATCTCGCTCAGCGGAACGATGCCGTCGATGCTGTGCAGGCCGGCGTGCATGTCCATGCCGGTCACGCGGCCGCGACGGGACGAGATATCGCCCATGACGTCGCCCAGGTACTCCTCGGGAACGACGACCTCGACCTTCATCATCGGCTCCAGCAGGGCGCAGTCGGCCTTCTGCAGGGCCTCCTTCAACGCCATGGAACCGGCGATCTTGAACGCCATTTCGCTGGAGTCAACCTCGTGGTAGGAGCCTTCGATCAGGTCCACGCCGAAGTCCACGACCTCGTGGCCACCCAGGATGCCGCTCTGCGCAGCCTCCTGAATACCCGCGTCGATGGGGCCGATGAACTCCTTGGGAATGCAGCCGCCCACGGTCTTGTTGTTGAATTCGTAACCTGCGCCGGGCTCGCGGGGATAGACCTCGATGACGCAGTGGCCGTACTGACCGTGACCGCCGGTCTGGCGCACATAGCGGGCCTCCGCCTTGGCGCGACGGCGCACGCACTCCTTGTAGGCGACCTGCGGCTTGCCGACGGTGGCCTCCACGCGGAACTCGCGCAGCAGACGGTCCACGATGATCTCCAGGTGCAGCTCGCCCATGCCGGCGATGATGGTCTGGCCGGTGGTCTCGTCGGTGTAGGTCTTGAAGGTGGGATCCTCCTCCGCCAGGCGGACGAGGGCCAGGCTCATCTTCTCGGCGCCAGCCTTGGTCTTGGGCTCGATGGCGACGCGGATGACGGGCTCCGGGAACTCCATGGACTCCAGCACGATGGGCTTACTCTCATCGCAGATGGTGTTGCCGGTGGTGGTCTCCTTCAGGCCGACGGCGGCGGCGATGTCGCCCGCGCGAATCTCGTCAGTCTCCTCGCGGTGATTGGCGTGCATCCTCAGGATGCGGCCAACGCGCTCACGCTTGCCCTTGTTGGAATTGTAGACGTAGGAACCGGCCTTCAGGGTACCGGAGTACACGCGGAAGAACGCCAGCTTGCCAACGTAGGGATCAGCCATGATCTTGAACACCAGCGCAGAGAAGGGCTCTTCATCGCTGGCGACGCGCTCGATCTCCTCGTCGGAATTAACCTTGGTGCCCTTGACCGGCGGGATGTCGATCGGGGACGGCAGATAGTCCACGATCGCGTCCAGCAGGGGCTGCACGCCCTTGTTGCGGTAGGAAGTGCCGCACAGCACGGGGGTCATCCTGTTCTCGATGGTGGCCTTGCGGATGCCGTACTTGATCTCCTCAACGGTGAGCTCCTCGCCGTCCAGGTACTTCATCATCAGCTCGTCGTCCGCCTCAGCAGCGGCCTCCACCATCGCGTGATGGTACTCCTGCGCCATCTCCACCAGATCGGCCGGAATGTCGGTCTCATCCATGGTGGTGCCCATCTCATCGACGTAGATCTCTGCCTTCATGCGAACCAGATCCACCAGGCCGACGAAGCTGGACTCCACGCCGATGGGCAGCTGAATCGGCACCGCATTTGCGTGCAGGCGCTCCTTCATCATATCCACAACGCGGAAGAAGTCCGCGCCGGTGATGTCCATCTTGTTGACGTAGGCCAGGCGGGGCACATGGTACTTGGTGGCCTGATGCCAGACCGTCTCAGACTGAGGCTCGACGCCGCCCTTTGCGCAGAATACGGACACAGCGCCGTCCAGCACGCGCAGGGAGCGCTCAACCTCAACGGTGAAATCGACGTGGCCGGGAGTGTCGATCAGGTTGATCTGATGACCGCGCCACTCGCAGGTCGTTGCAGCCGAGGTGATGGTGATGCCGCGCTCCTGCTCCTGCTCCATCCAGTCCATCGTGGCCATGCCTTCGTGGGTCTCGCCAATGCGATGGGTACGGCCGGTGTAATACAGGATGCGTTCGGACGTAGTCGTCTTGCCGGCGTCAATGTGGGCCATGATGCCGATGTTGCGTACGTGATCAAGTGAATGAGTTCTCGCCACAGTCTATTTCCTCTTTCTTTCTGATTGGAACGGGAATGCGCTTAATCCTTTGAAGCGTTAATTGCGTATCAAATCTTAACACGTTCCCCATAGCGACCTTCAGCACGCGTAAAGCGTGCTGAAGGAAGGTTTTGATATGAAATCTATCGGTATTACCAGCGATAGTGCGCGAATGCCTTGTTGGCCTCGGCCATCTTGTGCATATCCTCGCGACGCTTCACGGCGTTACCGGCGTTGTTGGCGGCGTCCAGGATCTCGCCTGCCAGGCGCTCCGCCATGCTGCGCTCGCCGCGCTTGCGGGCGAACATGACCAGCCAGCGCAGAGCCAGGGTCTGACGGCGCTCGGGACGGATCTCGATCGGGACCTGGTAGGTGGTACCGCCGACGCGGCGGGCCTTGACTTCCAGGGACGGCATGATGTTGGCCATCGCCTGGTTGAACACCTCAATGGCCTCCTTGCCGCTCTTCTGAGCAACCATCTCAAATGCGTCATAGCACACAGCCTGCGCTACGCCGCGCTTGCCGTCGTACATGACCTGGTTGATCAGCTTGGTGACGACGGTCGTTCCATATACAGGATCCGGAAGCACTTCACGCTTCGGAATAAATCCACGTCTGGGCATTGTTGTCCCTCCTGAAAATTAATCGTACGGTGTCAAAAGTGAACGAGAAACAGGCAAAAGCCCATGCGGCTGTTGGCGCAACCGCACTGCCCGCAAGCCCTCGCAATCCGCATATTCCCACGTTCCAAATGGCACATGCTTCCTGCTTCAGCCCACGTTTTCGCCAATGAAAGCAATTTATACTGCTTTCGCTTACTTCTTCGGACGCTTTGCGCCGTAGAGGGAGCGGCCCTGCATGCGCTTGGCAACGCCAGCAGCATCGAGAGCGCCGCGGATGATGTGGTAACGCACGCCAGGCAGATCGCGCACCTTGCCGCCGCGGATCAGAACAACCGAGTGCTCCTGCAGGTTGTGGCCGATGCCGGGGATGTAGCAAGTACCTTCGATCTGGTTCGTCAGACGAACGCGGGCAATTTTACGCAATGCGGAATTCGGCTTCTTGGGGGTCTGCGTCTTGACGGACAGGCAGACGCCGCGCTTCTGCGGACAGGACTGCAGAATCGGGGAATTCGACTTGCTGGTTACCTTCTCTCTACCCTTGCGGATCAACTGATTGATCGTCGGCATGGAAGAAAAGCACCTCCTGAACTATAATCGTAATAAAGCTTCTATACGCACTTCCGCAACCCTGGAAGAGGATAGCAAATTGGGACGGGTTACGCCTTCTTCAGGCCCGCAGACGCGGTCTTGACCTCCACGCCGCAAGCCTGGCCAAGCTCCTTCATCGTGGGAACCTCAACCATGCGCACGCCTGCCTCGTTACACGCCTGACGAACCTGACGGACGATGTAGAGATCGGCGTCCTGGGCGATGTAGGCCTCCGCGATTTCGCCGGAGCGAATCGCGCGCAGCAATCTGCGTGTGCCGACAACCTTCGAACCGTTTCTCAGCTTTTCAAGCATTGCAGCACACTCCTTTTACAGACATACCCGAACTATCAAATCATATCACCAATTGCAAGCCTTGTCAAGACAAAAGCGGCGTTCACAGGCCTTTTCGGTGAATTTTAACCCAATTTGCCCGGGCTCATGCCTTCATTCCACTCCATTTTACGCTTCAAATGTAAACTTCGCACGCTTTTCGACAGTCCTTACACATCTCTGATCTTTGACCCGCTTCGACAGAAAAACCGCCCGCATCCTTTCGGACGCGGGCGGCATGGAATGAACTCAGTACGCCTCGTGGATTTCGATGTCGGTGTAGCGCTTGAGACCTGTACCGGCGGGAATCTGCTTGCCGATGATGACGTTCTCCTTCAGGCCCAGCAGCGGATCGACCTTGCCCTTGATGGCGGCCTCGGTCAGCACGCGGGTGGTCTCCTGGAAGGACGCGGCGGACAGGAAGGACTCGGTGGCCAGCGCGGCCTTGGTGATGCCCAGCAGCGTGCGCTTGGCGGTTGCGGGGCGCAGGCCCTGCTCCAGCGCCTGACGGTTGACCTGGTCGAACTTGAAGATGTCCACCAGAGAGCCGGGCAGCAGGTCGGTATCGTTGGCCTCCTCCACCTTGACCTTGCGCAGCATCTGGCGCACGATGACCTCGATGTGCTTGTCGGCGATCTCAACGCCCTGGCGGCGGTACACGGCCTGAACCTCCTTGACGAGGTAGTCCTGCACGGCCTTCACGCCCAGAATGCGCAGCAGATCGTGGGGATTGATGGAGCCCTCGATCAGCTCCTCGCCGGCGGTGACGTGGTCGCCGTCCTCCACGCGCAGCTTGGAGCCGTAGTTGATGGGATACTCCTTGGTCTCGACGGCAGAGTCGCCGGAAGCGTCGCTCTGGATGATGAGCTTCTTGCGCTTCTTCGCGTCGGTGGTAATGTGCACCACGCCGGAGATGTCCGCCAGCGTCGCTTCGCGCTTGGGCTTGCGGGCCTCAAACAGCTCCTCGACGCGGGGAAGACCCTGGGTGATGTCCTCGCCGGTGGCGACGCCGCCGGTGTGGAAGGTACGCATGGTCAGCTGGGTGCCGGGCTCGCCGATGGACTGTGCCGCGATGATGCCCACGGCCTCGCCGACGTCCACCAGCTTGCCGTTGGTCATGTTCGCGCCGTAGCAGCGGGCGCACACGCCGACATTAGACTGGCAGGTGAGCACCGAACGGATGTTGACCTCGGTGATGCCTGCGCCGACGATCTTCTTGGCCAGATCGTGGGTGATCAGCTCGTTCATCTCGACGATGACCTCGCCGCTGTTGGGATCGATCACGTCCTCGGCGGCGACGCGGCCGCGGATGCGGTCCTCAAGGGTCTCGATGATGTCGCCGGGCTCACCGATGTCCTGCACCTTCACGCCGCGCACGCGCTCGCCGCGGTTGGCGAAGCAGTCGATCTCACGGATGATGTTCTCCTGGGACACGTCCACCAGACGGCGGGTCATGTAGCCCGAGTCGGCGGTCTTCATGGCGGTGTCTGCCAGGGACTTGCGGGAGCCGTGGGAGGAGAGGAAGAACTCCAGAACCGACAGGCCCTCGCGGAAGTTTGCCTTGATGGGCAGCTCGATGATCTTGCCCGTCGGGGAAGCCATCAGGCCGCGCATGCCGGCCAGCTGGCGAATCTGGTTGGTGGAGCCTCGGGCGCCGGAATCCGCCATCATGTTGATGGGGTTGAACTGCTCGAGGTTGGCCAGAACCTCCTTGGTAACGTCGTTGGTCGCGGTCTCCCAGATCTTGATGACGGCGCTGTAACGCTCGTTCTCGGACATGCGGCCGCGCTTGAACTGCTTCTCAATCAGCTGCACCTGGTTTTCCGCCTCATGCAGGATCTCCTTTTTCTTCGGCGGGACGATGATGTCCGCGACGGAGACGGTCAGTGCTGCGCGGGTGGAGAACTTGTAGCCCAGCGTCTTGATGTCGTCCAGCATGCGGGAGGTGGTGCTCACACCGTGGGTGCGGTAGCAGTTGTCGACGATCTTGCCCAGCTGCTTCTTGCCGACAACCTCGTCGATCTCCAGCTTGAACATGTCGTCGATGGTCTCGCGCTTCTGCATGCCCATGTCCTGCGGGATCGCCTGGTTGAAGATCACGCGACCGATGGTGGTGTCCACGATGCGGGAGTGCTTCTCGCCGTTGATGACCTTGGTCATGCGGATGTGGCAGGGAGCCTCCAGCGCAAGCTCGCCGGTGCCGTAGGCCATCAGAGCCTCGTCCACGTCGGTGAAATACTTGCCGGTGCCCTTCAGGCCGTCGTGCACCATGGTCAGGTAGTAGCAGCCCAGAACCATGTCCTGCGTCGGGCAGATGACCGGCTTGCCGTCCTGGGGCTTGAGGATGTTGTGCGCCGCCAGCATCAGGAAGCGGGCCTCGGCCTGGGCCTCCATGGACAGCGGGACGTGCACGGCCATCTGGTCGCCGTCGAAGTCGGCGTTGAAAGCGGTGCAGCACAGCGGGTGCAGCTTCAGGGCCTTGCCCTCGACCAGGATCGGCTCGAAAGCCTGGATGCCCAGACGGTGCAGCGTAGGCGCGCGGTTCAGCAGCACCGGATGGTCCTTGATGACGTTCTCCAGAACATCCCAGACCTCGGGCTTGAGGCGCTCCACGGCGCGCTTTGCGGTCTTGACGTTGACGGCCATGCCCTGATTCACAAGGCGCTCGATGACGAAGGGCTTGAACAGCTCCAGCGCCATCTCCTTGGGCAGGCCGCACTGATACAGCTTCAGGCTCGGGCCGACGACGATAACCGAACGGCCGGAGTAGTCGACGCGCTTGCCCAGCAGGTTCTGACGGAAGCGGCCCTGCTTGCCGCGCAGCAGGTCGGACAGGGACTTGAGCTGGCGTCCGCCCGCGCCGGTGACGGGACGTCCGCGGCGACCGTTGTCGATCAGCGCGTCCACGGCCTCCTGCAGCATGCGCTTCTCATTGCGCACGATGATGTCCGGCGCGCCCATCTCCAGCATGCGCTTGAGGCGGTTGTTGCGGTTGATGACGCGGCGGTAGAGATCGTTCAGGTCGGCGGTGGCGAAGCGGCCGCCGTCCAGCTGCACCATGGGGCGCAGCTCCGGCGGGATGACCGGCACCACGTCCAGGATCATCCACTCCGGCTTGTTGCCGCTCTGACGGAAGGCCTCCACGACCTCCAGGCGCTTGATGATGCGCTGGCGCTTCTGGCCCTCGCTGTCGCGCTTGGTCTCCTTGGCGGACAGCTCGTCCAGCTCGGCGCGCAGATCCTGGCTCATCTGATCGATGTCCAGAGCCAGCAGCATCTCGCGCACGGCCTCCGCGCCGATGCCGACGCGGAACTCGAAGCCCTTCTCCTCCGCCTGCTGCTTCTTGCTCTGATACTCGCTCTCCGTCAGCAGCTGGTGCAGCTGAAGGCCGGTGATGGACTTGTCGCCGGGATCCAGCACGATGTAGCTTGCGAAGTACAGCACCTGTTCAAGCGCGCGGGGGCTGATGTTCAGCAACGTGCCCATGCGGGACGGAATGCCCTTGAAGTACCAGATGTGGGACACGGGGGCGGCCAGTTCGATGTGGCCCATGCGCTCGCGGCGCACCTTGGCCTTGGTGACCTCGACGCCGCACTTGTCGCAGACCACGCCCTTGAAGCGGGTGCGCTTGTACTTGCCGCAGTTGCACTCCCAGTCCTTGGTGGGGCCAAAGATGCGCTCACAGAACAGGCCGTCGCGCTCCGGCTTCAGGGTGCGGTAGTTGATGGTTTCCGCCTTGGTCACTTCGCCGTGAGACCACTGACGGATCTTCTCCGGCGAAGCCAGACCAATTTGAATGGAATCCAGATTTGTCAATTCAAACAAGGAGCTCTCTCCCTTCTATATCAAGACACGGTGAATTCCTCACCTGAAAGCAGTGTGCGTCTCTTAGAAATCGTCGTCCAGGGACAGATCGTCGTCCAGCTCGAGGTCGTCGAAGTCGAAGTCCTCGGCTGCGGCCTCCTCCTCGGCGAGGGCCTCGGGGGTCGCCTGCGGCACGAGCTCGTCCTTGAATTCGCTCTCGGTGGCGTAGATGTCGTCGTCCAGCTCGCGAATCTCGATTTCGTTCTTGTCCTTGTCCAGCACCTTGATGTCCAGGGCGATGGACTGCAGCTCCTTGATGAGCACCTTGAAGGACTCCGGCACGCCCGGCTCGGGGATGTTTTCGCCCTTCACGATGGCCTCGTAGGTCTTGACGCGGCCGATGGTGTCATCCGACTTGACGGTCAGGATCTCCTGGAGCACGTGGCTCGCGCCGTAGGCCTCCAGCGCCCAGACTTCCATCTCACCGAAGCGCTGGCCGCCGAACTGGGCCTTGCCGCCCAGAGGCTGCTGGGTAACCAGGCTGTACGGGCCGGTGGAGCGGGCGTGGATCTTGTCGTCGACCAGGTGATGCAGCTTCAGATAGTACATGTAGCCGACGGTGACGGGGTTGTCGAAGCGGTCGCCGGTGCGGCCGTCGTACACCCAGAGCTTACCGGTGCGGTTGATGCCGATCTTGGAGAACTGGATCGTCGGGCGACCCTTCTCGTCGTAGAGCGGGCCGTCCTCCGCAGCAGCGGCGCGGTCGATCATGTCGGCGATGTCCTCGTCGCGTGCGCCGTCAAAGACCGGCGTGGCGACGTGCCAGCCCAGCGCCTTTGCCGCCAGGCCCAGATGCACCTCGAGCACCTGACCGATGTTCATTCGGGACGGAACGCCCAGGGGGTTCAGCACGATGTCCAGCGGCGTGCCGTCCGCCAGGAAGGGCATATCCTCCTCCGGCAACACGCGGGACACAACGCCCTTGTTGCCGTGGCGGCCCGCCATCTTGTCGCCCACCTGAATCTTTCTCTTCTGGGCGATGTAGACGCGCACCATCTGGTTCACGCCCGGGCTCAGCTCGTCGCGGTTCTCGCGGGTGAAGATCTTCACATCCACGATGATGCCGAATTCGCCGTGGGGCACGCGCAGGGAGGTGTCGCGCACCTCGCGCGCCTTGTCGCCGAAGATGGCGCGCAGCAGGCGCTCCTCGGCGGTCAGCTCGGTCTCGCCCTTCGGGGTGACCTTGCCGACCAGAATGTCGTTTGCACGAACCTCCGCGCCGATGCGGATGATGCCGTGCTCGTCCAGGTCGCGCAGCGCGTCCTCGCCGACGCCGGGGATATCGCGGGTGATCTCCTCCGGGCCCAGCTTGGTGTCGCGCGCCTCGGACTCATATTCCTCGATGTGGATCGAGGTGTACATATCTTCCTTCACGAGGCGCTCAGACAGCAGAACGGCGTCCTCGTAGTTGTAGCCCTCCCAGGTCATGAAGCCGATCAGCGCGTTGCGGCCCAGCGAGATCTCGCCGTGATCGGTGGAGGGGCCGTCGGCGATGGGCTGGCGCTTTTCGACGCGCTCACCCTCGACGACGATGGGATGCTGGTTGATGCAGGTGCCCTGGTTGGAGCGGGCGAACTTGGACAGGCGGTAGAGATGCTCCACGCCCTCGTCGTCGCGGATGACGATCTCGTCGGCAGTCACGCGGGTGACCAGTCCGGCCTCGCGGGCCAGCAGCACCACGCCGGAGTCGCAGGCGGCCTTGTACTCGATGCCGGTGCCCACCAGCGGCGCTTCCGGAACCAGCAGCGGCACAGCCTGACGCTGCATGTTGGAGCCCATCAGCGCGCGGTTCGCGTCGTCGTTCTCCAGGAAGGGAATCATGCCGGTGGCGACGGAGATCAGCTGGCGCGGAGAGACGTCCACATAGTCGACCTCGCCCTTCTCCACCTCGATGGTCTCCTCGCGGCGGCGCACGGTGACGCGGTCGTTGACAAAGCGGCTCTCCTCGTCCAGCGGCTCGGTGGCCTGGGCGATGATGTACTTGTCCTCCTCGTCGGCGGTCATGTAGTCGATCTGGTTGGTGACCACGCCGGTGGCCTTGTCCACCTTGCGGTAGGGGGCCTCGATGAAGCCGTACTCATTGATGCGGGCGTAGGTCGCCAGCGAGCCGATCAGACCGATGTTCGGACCTTCAGGGGTCTCGATGGGGCAGATGCGGCTGTAGTGGGAGTAGTGCACGTCTCGAACGGCGAAGGACGCGCGGTCGCGGTTCAGACCGCCCGGGCCCAGCGCGGACAGACGGCGCTTGTGGGTCAGCTCAGCCAGCGGGTTGGGCTGGTCCATGAACTGGGACAGCTGGGAGGAGCCGAAGAACTCCTTGATCGCCGCGGACACGGGGCGGATGTTGATCAGATCCTGAGGACGAACCTTCTCCAGATCCTGAATCGCCATGCGCTCCTTGACCACGCGCTCCAGGCGGCTCATGCCCACGCGGATCTGGTTCTGCAGGAGCTCGCCCACGCTGCGCAGGCGGCGGTTGCCCAGGTGGTCGATATCGTCCACCTCGCCGATGCCGCTGAACATGCCGAACTGATAGGAGACGGACGCCACGATGTCGTCCACCAGCACATGCTTGGGAACCAGGCGCTTGGAGGCCTCCTTCAGGGCCTGATTGAGGGGCAGGCCGTCCTCCTGAACGCGCTGGAGCACCTCGATCAGGGTCGGGATGTGCACGCGCTCGCTGAAGCGAACCTCCTCCTCGTCGTACTGGGCGTACAGCTCGGCGCTGTAATTCTCCAGGAAGGGCTTGATATAGGCAAAGTTGTTGCCGATGATGCGCACTTCCTCGTCGCCGACGCGCACCAGCACCTCGTTGATGCCGGCGTTCTGGATGGCCTCGGCCTGCTCGCGGCTGATGGGCTGACCCGCCTCGGCCAGCACCTCGCCCGTGTAGGGATGCACCACATCCTCCACCGGCGCGCGGTTGAAGATGCGCAGCGCCAGCGCAAGCTTCTTATTGTACTTGTAGCGGCCCACGTGCGCCAGATCGTAGCGCTTGGGATCGAAGAACAGCGCGTTGATCAGGTTGTTGGCGGAATCCACCGACGGCGGCTCGCCGGGGCGCAGCTTGTTGTAGATCTCGATCAGCGCCTGATCCTTGCGGGAGCGATAGCGCAGCTCGCCCTTGTCGTTGAGGGAGGGCGCGTCGCGGGTCAGGGTGGCGGCAACGTGCTCACCGTTGCCGAACAGGCGGATGATCTCCTCGTCGCTCTCGATGCCCATGGCGCGCAGCAGCACCGTCACCGGCAGCTTGCGGGCGCGGTCGATGCGCGCGAACACAACGCCGTTGGAATCGGTCTCATACTCGATCCATGCGCCGCGGTTCGGGATCATCTGCGCGGAATACAGGGCCGCGCCGGTCTTGTCGATGGCCTTGGAATAGTACACGCCCGGGGAGCGCACCAGCTGGGAGACGATGACGCGCTCCGCGCCGTTGATGATGAAGGTGCCGTGCTCGGTCATCAGCGGGAAGTCGCCCATGAAGACCTCGGACTCCTTGATCTCGTGGGTGTCGCGGTTGGTCAGGCGCACCGTCACCTTCAGGGGAGCGGCGTAGGTTGCGTCGCGCTCCTTGCACTTCTCCACCGTGTATTTCGGCTTATCGTCCAGCGAATAGTCCGTGAATTCGAGAATCAGGCTCTCGCTGTAGTCGGTGATCGGAGAAACATCCGCAAGAACCTCCCGAAGGCCATACTTCAGGAAGCTTCTGTAGGAATTCTTCTGCACCTCAATCAGATCGGGTACTGCCAGCGCCTCTTCAATGCGGGCAAAACTCATTCGCGTGCGCTTGCCCATTTGCACCGGATGAACCATACCTTCAATCACCCCTATCTTTATTTCCACCGCCGGAGGAGACCGGCGATTTCGAACGCCATGGTCCAAAAGTCGAAGGTTATCTTTCGGATAAACTTTCGTTATTTTCAGACATCTGCACAGTTTTTCCGCCGATTTTGCGTCAATTTGTGAAAATTTCGCGCCTGAAGCAGACTTTTGTCCATAATAATGCAATATAGAAATATATCATAGTCTTTTTCGTTTGTCAAGCCCCGCTTTTTCCGGTTTTCCGGCAATTTTGGCGCGTTTTTCCTACTTCTTCAAAATTTAACACAAAAAGCGCGCCGGAACGGCTTCCACGCCGCCTCCGGCACGCTCTCGATATTGAATTATTTCATTCAATTTTGATTCATACCTGAACTGATTTCCTGCATTTTCTGATATTCTCCCAGCAGCTGGCGCAGCGCCACAGCCTTCTCCAGCCCGGAGAAGTGCAGCATGCGCCCGCGTCGGAGCAATTCGCCGAAGTCCTTCCCCGGCTTCAAACCCGCGTTAATCAGATCCTGGCCCGTCACCATGGGGCGCGTCAGGCACGCGCGGTAGTCCGCAAGGCGCTCCCGCAGCCAGAGCTCGGTTTCCTCATGATAGGGCTCGTCCAGCTTGCCGCTGGCGTCCGCTCGGGAGAGCAGGATCAGGTCGTTGGGACAGACGCTCAGGTCGAACAGCATGCGCGTCTTTTTCTTCTTGGACTTCGCCCCCGCCAGCATGTTGGGCCGCATGTGCAGCTCGGTCTGGTTCTTCACATACCCAATCAGCTTCTCGTTGTTGGTGATGCGCCGCAGCTGCCTTTCCACCATCTCCAGGCCCAGCACCTCGTGGCCGTAGGCGGTGATGCGCCCGTCCTCCTGCACCTGCGTGGCCACGCACTTGCCCAGATCGTGAAAGAGCGCCGAGAGCATGAAGGCCAGCGGGTATTCCGCGCGACTGCGCAGCTTCGCGGCCTCGTCCAGCGTGAGCAGGGTGTGGGTGAACACGTCGCCCTCGGGGTGGAATTTGGGATTCTGCTTTACGCCAATGGTGGCCTCCAGCTCCGGAAAGAACTCCTTCAGATGATCCATCGCCTGAAGCTCACGGAAGTAGACCGAGGGCTTCTCCGCCTTTATAAGCGCCTTCTCCGTCTCCCCAAGAATCCGCTCCACGCTCAGGTGGGTCACGTCCATCGACGCGCACAGCGAACGCGTCTCCGGCTCGATCTGCGCGCCCAGCCGGGCTGCAAACTGTGCGGCCCGGAAGGCCCGCAGCGCGTCCTCGACGAAGGTCTGCGGGCTGACGCAGCGGATGATCCGCTTCTGAAGATCTTCCCGACCACCATGGAAGTCCTTCACCTCACCGGTGAGCACGTCCTGAATCATGGCGTTTATGGTGAAGTCCCGGCGCAGGCAGGCGCGCTCCGGCGGCAGGAAGGGGTCCACAGACACGTCGAAGTCGGTGTGCTTTTCCCCGGTGCGGGATTCGGTGCGGGGCATGGCAATGTCGATGTCGCTGTGGCGCAGGCCCAACACGCCGAAGCTCGCGCCCCGGTCGTAGACCTCGCCCAGACCGGACAGCAGCGCGCGCAGTCCATCGGGAGCAATGCCGTAGACCTCGATATCGATGTCCTTGCAGGCGACGCCCATCAGGCCGTCGCGCACGAAGCCGCCCACGTAGTAGGCGCGTCCGCCCGCGTCCGCCACCAGTGCGGCGATGTCCCTGGAGAGCGCGAGATCCTGTTCGTAAGTGTTCATGAAATCACCCGGTGCATTATAGCATACACGCAGCGCCCGCGCAAGCGGAAAGCGCTGGCAACAGCGCATCGCCGAAAATCACCCAAGGTTAACCTGCCCTCCTATTTCATGCAGGGCACGGCTGTGGTATAATGCTTTTATACAGTTTTTTAGGAAGGGAATGGGCGACTATGGAACTGCTGAAACAAAAGATACTGGATTGCGGCCGCGCGCTGGACGAGCATGTGCTGCTGGTGGACTCCTTTCTGAACAACCAGGTGGATGTGAAGCTGATGCAGGAGGTGGGCAGGGAGTTCGCCCGCCGCTTCGCCGACGCTGGCATCACCCGCATCGTGACCATCGAATCCTCCGGCATCGCGCCCGCCGCCATGGCTGCGCTGGAAATGGATCTGCCGCTGGTGATCCTGAAAAAGTCCAAGTCGAGCATCCTGAAGGATGGAATCCTCCAGACGGAGGTATTCTCCTTCACCAAGAACGCGCCCTACATGCTGACGCTGAAGCCCCAGTTTGTGAACCCGGGCGATAAGGTGCTGCTGATCGACGACTTCCTGGCCAACGGCGAGGCCGCGCTGGGCGCATCCAGCCTGCTGGAGCGCGCGGGCGCACAGGTCGCGGGCATCGGCATCGTGATCGCCAAGACCTTCCAGCCGGGTCTGAAAAAGCTTCAGGAGGCCGGCTACCGCGTGGAGATTCTGGCCCCGGTGAAGCGCATGGCCGAGAACCTGATCGAGTTTGAATGAAGAAGGATGGTCAAAAGATGACGCTTAAGGATGTAAAGCTGTTCCTGCTGGACATGGACGGCACCTTCTATCTGGGAGACCGGCTGATCGAGGGCTCCCTGGACTTCATCGAGAAGGTGAAGGCCACAGGCCGCGACTTCCTCTTCCTCACCAACAATTCCTCCCACAACGCTGACTTCTACGTACAGCGCCTGCGCCGCATGGGGCTTGAGGTGGACCGCAGCAAGGTGATGACCTCCGGCGAGGCCACCTGCGAGAAGCTCAGGGAACTCTACCCCGGCAAGCGCGCCTTCGTGCTGGGCAACGAATTCCTGCTCCAGGACTTCCGCGAGGCAGGAATCGAGGTGGATCAGAAGAACCCGGAGGTGGTGGTGATCGGCTTCGACACCACCCTGGACTACGCGAAGATGACCGCCGTGTGCGACTTCGTGCGCGCGGGGCTTCCCTACATCGCCACCCACCCGGACTTCAACTGCCCCACCGAGACCGGCTTCATCCCGGACATCGGCGCGATCATGGCCTTCATCGAGGCCTCCACCGGTCGCCGCCCGGACCGGATCGTGGGCAAGCCCCACACCGGCATCGTGGAGGCCGCCAGGCGCCGCACGGGTCTTTCCTGCAACGAGATGGCGATGGTGGGCGACCGCCTGTACACCGACATTGAGACGGGCCTGCGCAGCGGCATGCTGTCGATTCTGGTGATGTCCGGCGAGACCACCGAGGAAATGTTGGCCGAGTCCAAGACCGTACCCGACCTCAAATTCGACCGCCTGGCGGACATGGTTGAGCTGCTGTAATCTAGTGGACGGGGGAGTATCTCCCCCGCATTTATTTTTGGTTCATCTGGACGCGTACTTGGGATTTGCCGCGCGCACGGACTCAGGAAACTGACTTCGCAGCAACTCGAAGGCGCGCTCCACCTCCTCCGGCACGTCCACGTGGGCGATGAAGCCGCGCCCGCGCGGGCCGTAGCCCTCCGCATCGTCCCGCAGCCGGGGAATCTCCCCCATCAGCAGCGTGATGTAGCGCTCCATGCTCCACATGCCCCGGGGCGCGTCCCGGAAGGCAAGCTTGCCGCTGCGCACCTCCACCTCCGCCGCATAGGCGGCGTAGTTGATCGCTTTGATCTCCGGTGCATGCCTGCGCAGCCCCGCCGACATGCGCAGCTGCATGGTCGCGTCCTGCGTCAGAATTATCGTGCTGCATTCCACGTCGTTCCGCTTCAGCAAGTCCAGCAGGTAGGTGATGTTGTTGCTGCAGTTCGTGGAATTGCACTCCAGAAGATCGGCCTCCAGGCCGTGGCGCAGCTTCAGGTACTGCGCGAACAGCCGCGCCTCCGGCAGACCCCCGGTCTGGAAGCCCGGCAGCTCTCCGGCCATCACATCCTGCAGGCGCTGGGTGGTGTGGCCCTCGCCGCCCACGATCACATAGCGCCGCGCCACGCCCGCGCGCATGGCCTCCGCCAGCACGTCGCCGCCGCAGAGGATGCTGCCGCCGAACAGCACCATCACATCCGCCTGCTCCGCGCCGAAACGCTTTTGCAGCTGCTCCCGGTTCAGCTCAGCCACGTCCCGCCGTCCGCAGAAGCAGCCCAGCAGGTTGATCGCGTCCGCAATTTTCTGAAGCATGTCCTCTCCCCCATTTACAGAAAAGGCGGAGGAGATACGATCATCTCCTCCGCCCGTTTCATCAGTAGTTCACCACCGGATTCTCGCCCTTGAGCGCGACCACCGCGCCGTTCTTGGCCTCGGGGGATTCCGCGTGGGCCAGCAGCCACTTGTTGGTGGCGGTCAGCAGGCGGCTCTCACCGGCGGGATCGGGCTTGAACTTCAGCTCGGTGTTGGTTCCCTTGGGCAGCACCACCGTGCAGCGGAACTTGCCGCCGGCATTGATGGGCGCGTAGTGCATGGCGGTGGCGTAGACCTCCACCAGCGTGCCCTTGGGCGCGAGGAAGGCCTCGACCTTGGAGGTGTCGTACTCGTACTTCTCGAAGTCCACGTCGGCCTCCAGACCCAGCAGCAGGATCATGTCGGTGCAGGCCAGGTTCAGCTCGCTGTCACGGTGATACTCCAGGCAGTTCATCACGTGGTTGTCGCCGTTGCAGTAGCCGATCTGGATGGGCATGCCGCCGTAGAGCTGATCGGTGAAGGCCTGCATCACGTCCAGCGCCTCCAGCTCCGGCACGGAGGGAACGTACACCACGGCGCCGTCCGGGCAGGGCAGCTTGGCCATCTCGGCCTCCAGTGCGGCGGTGTCAAAGCCCTTGATGACCTTGCCGTAGCGGGCGAAGGACGGATCGAAAACGGATTGAATCTTCATTTTGAATTCCTCCCATGTTTTGCAAATTGCTGATGCCATTATACCACGAACCCGCCCATGGGCGCAAGCGTTCCCTGGGCCGCCGGCTTGCGCGTTTTGGCCATTCTTCATATTTTCTGGGAAAAAGCGCGCTCTGACGCTCCAAAAACCGCGCAATTCTCTCACACATCCGACAAAAATCTCAACCTGAACTTCACGTCAACATGCGCTTCCGATCTGCTATAATATAGGTACAGTGCGTAGCATTCCGTGCGTAAGGCCAGCTGGATGCGACGCGCTGTTTTCTTTTGGCATTTTATCAGGAGGAGATTTTATGGAACAGAAAACCAACAGCTTTCTGGAGACCCAGCCCATCGGCGCGCTGATGCGCAAGTATGCGATTCCCTGCGTCATTTCGCTGCTGGTGGCTGCGCTTTACAACATCGTCGACCAGATCTTTATCGCAAACGCGAGCTATCTGGGCTCCTACGGCAACGCAGCAAACACCGTGGTGTTCCCGCTGACCGTGGTGGCGCTGGCCATCGCGGTGATGATCGGCGACGGCTGCTGCGCCTTCGTCAGCATCTGCCTGGGCGCAAACCGCAAGGACGACGCCCACCGCAGCATCGGCAACGCCGTGGTCATCTGCATCGCCAGCAGCGTGGCGCTCACCGCCGTCTATCTGATCTTCCAGAGCGGCATCCTGACCATGTTCGGCGGCCGCGTCAACGAGGAGACCTTCGTCCAGGCCAAGGAATACTTCACCTGGATCACCATCGGCGTGCCCTTCTACATGTTCGGCCAGGCACTGAACCCCATCATCCGCTCGGACGGCAGTCCGAAGTTCGCCATGGCCAGCACCCTCGCCGGCGCAGCCGTGAACATCGTGCTGGATCCCCTGTTCATCTACGGCTTCCACTGGGGCATGATGGGCGCCGCCCTGGCCACCATCCTCGGCCAGATCCTCACCGCAGCACTGGCCGTGTGGTATCTGCTCCACCTGAAGTCCGTCAAGCTGGAGAAGGGCAGCTTCCAGCTCTCCGCCCGCCTGATCCGCCGCTTCCTGGCGCTGGGCATTTGCAGCTTCCTGGCGCAGATCTCCCTGGTCGCCGCCATGGCCGCCATCAACAACATGGTGCAGAAGTACGGCATGCGGGACGAAATCTTCGGTCAGGAGCAGTACGCCCAGATCCCCATGGCGGTGGTCGGCATCGTCATGAAGTTCTTCCAGATCGTCATCTCCATCTCCATCGGCACGGCTGCGGGCTGCATTCCCATCGTCGGCTACAACGTAGGCGCAAAGCGCAACGACCGCGCGCTGTCCCTGTTCCGGAAGCTGCTGATCTGCGAATTCATCGTGGGCGCGATCGCGCTGGTCATCGTGGAGTTCTTCCCCCGCGGACTGATCTCCATCTTCGGCGCGGCCAACGAGAGCCCCTACTACACCACCTTCGCCGTGCGCGCCTTCCGCATCTACCTGTGCCTGATGCCCCTGGCCTGCGTGAACAAGGCCACCTTCATCTACCTGCAGTCCCTGGGCAAGGCCATGCTCTCCACGCTGCTGTCCATGGTGCGTGAGGTGGTGTTCGGCGTGGGCTTCGCACTGCTGCTTCCCCTGTTCTTCGGCCTCGACGGCGTGCTCTACTCCATGCCGGTCTCCGACATGCTGACCTTCGTGATCTCCGTCATCGCCATCGTATCCACCGTGCGGACGCTGAAGAAAACACCCGCAGCAGAATGACGGCCTGCATGAAAACAAAAATGGAACGTCCGGGTTTTTCCGGGCGTTCCGTTTTTTACACAATTTATGTCAAATCAGAAGCCGTAGGCCTGCATGGCCTCGGAGAAGGACATCCTTCCCTCGCGCATGTAGTGGGTCAGCTCGCTGAACAGGCGCACGCGGGGCTTTTCAAACTGGAAGATGTCCGCCACGTCCACATAGCAGCTGCAAGGTTCAGCTTCTCGGCTTCCGGCTTCGCGGAGAGCACGGGGATGATGTACACCGCTCTCTTGCCGCCCTCGTGGGTCTTCTGAATCAGCTGCTCATACTCGGCGATGAAGCGGTCCAGGTCGAAGTCCGGACGGGCCATGTCGGTCTCGCCGAAGTTCAGGAACACCTTGTGGGGGTGCAGCTCGTACACGCACTCGTCCAGCAGATCGAAGGCGTCCTCCAGGGTGGCCTCCTCCACGCTGCGATTGCACACGGAGATGTTCAGGCCGAAGTCCTGCACCAGCTCCGCCACGGGCAGCTCAGAGAAGCTCTGGGTTCCAAAGATCACGGAGCCTGCGCTCCCGGTGATGGCGTTGACCTCGCGATAGGCTTCCTTCTGTTCCAGAATTGCCGCGTTCATTTTTCTCTGCTCCCTTCCTCAGTGGCTGTGGGCATGGGCGCCGGCGCGCATGCCGCCGTGCAGGTCATAGTTGCGGTTGATGAAGTAGACCACCACGTTCATGGAGACCACGAACAGATTGAAGAAGTAGATCACCAGCACGTAGCTGTAATTGTGGTTGATGATCTTGGAGCTGATGCCCGCGATGTAGCCGGTGATGATCAGCAGGATGAAGGGCAGGCTCATGGACTTCGCGGTGTGGGCCTTGATGTTCTTCACCACGGACACCGGCCAGGACAGGCCAAAGCAGATCAGCATAATGGACTCAAGTACTTCGCTCATTTTTTCTTACTCCCTTTTTGTTTTTTCCCTTGCTTTCTTACGTGTGATAGTATATCATAAATTCTAGAAATGTATAATATCAAAAATGAATCGTAATCATAGTTTTAAACCTATGTATGGAGGATTTGCATGGAACTGTTGCAGTTGCGTTACTTCCTGGAGGTTGCCCGCACCCAGCACATCACCCGCAGCGCGGAGCGGCTGCACATCGCCCAGCCGTCGCTGTCCCAGTCCATCAAGCGGCTGGAGGCGGAGCTGGGGGTAAAGCTGTTCGCCACACGGGGGCGCAACATCGTGCTGACGGAATACGGCAAATTTCTCAAGGAGAAGCTGGAGCCGCTGATGCAGCGCCTGGACGCGCTGCCGGGGCAGCTACAGGCGATGGCCGACCCGGAGCAGACCACCATCTGCCTGCACGTGACGGCGGCGTCGCTGATCGTGACGGAGGCCATCATCGAATACCGCCGCATGCACGAGAAGGTGAACTTCCGCTTCCTGCTGGGCGATGAGGCCCACATGTACGATGTGAGCATCGAGGCCGAGAACAGCCTGCGGCCCCAGACGATGGCCCAGGAGAACTGCTTCACCTGCCGGGAGAAGATCTATCTGGCGGTGCCGAACGTGGAGCGCCTGCGCAAGCTGAACTACGTCTCCCTCTACGACTTCCGGGACGCGAACTTCATCAGCCTGAGCGCCAACAAGCAGTTTCGCCAGATCTGCGACCGCTTTTGCAGCGAGGCCGGCTTCACGCCCCGCATCACCTTCGAGAGCGACAGCCCGGACACCGTGCGCAACATGATCGCCGCCCACATGGGTGTGGGCTTCTGGCCCGCGTTCAGCTGGGGGAAACTGAAGCAGGGCGACATGAAGCTGCTGGAGATCGCCGATCCCCCCTGCCGCCGCAGCATCGTGATCCGCCTGCAGCGCAACCGCATGGATTCCCGGGTGGTGGAGGACTTCTTTTCCTTCCTGGGCGACTTCTTCATGGCGCGAATGTCCGAGGCCTACGGCGTGCTGTAAAGCCGCATTTGCCGAACAAAAATGGAGCCGCCCCGCAGGACAGCTCCGTTTTTCATATGGATTATGACAGATAATTTACTGCAAGGATCGCCACACCCAGCACCACCAGCACCGCGCCGGTGGCTCGATTCAGCGTAGCGGGCCTGGCCTTGTTGGCGAAGCGTGCGGCGATGCGCGCCCACAGCAGCGTGCTCAGCACGCAGAACACCAGTGCCCACACGTCCGGCGCGCCGCCGATGGCGAAGTGACTCAGTGAACCCAGCAGCGCCGTGAAGGTCATGATGAACACGCTGGTGCCCACGGCGGTCTTGAGCTCGTAGCCCAGCACGCTGGTGAGGATCAGCAGCATCATCATGCCGCCGCCCGCGCCCACGAAGCCGCAGATGAAGCCGATGGCGCTTCCTGGCCGACACCGCCTGCATGCTCTCCCTGGTGGTCATCACGGGCCTGACGATGAACTTCACGCCCAGCAGCAGCGTCATGAACATGGAAAAGCTGCCCATGGTGCTGTTGGGCATGCGGCTGGCCACCCAGCTGCCCACCAGCGTGAACGCCAGCACGCTGACCATCATGGTCACGCCGTTCTTCACGTCCAGATTTTTGTTTTTGCCGTAGGTGTAGGCGCTGATCGCGCTGGCCAGCACATCGCTGGCGAGGGCGATGCCCACCGCGTCGTAGGCGTCCATGTGCAGGAAGGTGATCAGCATCGGACTGATGACCGCCGCAGCGCTCATGCCCGCGAAGCCCGTGCCCAGGCCCGCGCCGATGCCCGCAACAAAACAGATCACAAATTTGTACAGCAGATTCACGTTTTCAGTCTTCTCCCTTCTTCATCTGCGCCCAGGCGTTGTCGGAGATCCGCGAAAGATAGCTGCGGAACAGCTCCTTCTCCACCTCGCTGAAGCCCTCCAGCAGCGCCGCGAGGCAGCGCACCCGGGCTTGCCGCCCCGCGTCCACCGCCGATTGCGCGCACTCCAGCAGATGCAGGTGGATCGTGCGCCGGTTGTCCCCGGCGTAGCGGCGCTCCAGATAGCCACGCTGCTCCAGCGATTTCACCGACTGCGATACGTGGGCCTTGGAGATGCAGCGCCGCTCCACGATGTCCGTGGCCGTGTCATACTGCGGATTGTTCGCCAGAAACAGCAGGATTTCCAGCTCTACCCGCGCCAGGCCGCATGCACGGCTCGCCGCATCCATCTGCGTGCTGTACAGCGAGCGCATCGCCGTCATGTCATCCCAGAAGCTTCGCATTTTGGGCACCTCCAATTTGGTTCGTTTTTGAACCGTTCGTTATCGAACTATATTATACGCATCCGAATGCGAATTGCAAGCGCGGCGCGCGTTAATTCTTGTCGAAGGGCGCGCAAAAAGCGGGGCTGTCTCAAAACCGTATTGTCGCTTTGAGACAGCTCCGCGATTGTTTTGCGGCGGGGTGAAGGCAGCCCGCCCTACGTTTGAATGGGATACTCAGCTGTTCATCTCAGCAAGCTCCCGCGCCACGTCTTGAATCAGGCGCTCGAAGGCAGGCACGTCGGTCTCCTCGGAGAGCATGCACAGCACGAAGGGATTCTTTGCATAGACAATACCCACGTCGTGGGTGATGCCGTCGTCCTCGCCGGTCTTGTGGGCGCAGGCGATCCCCCGGGGCTTGAGGAAGAAGGGCATCTTGCCGTTGAGCTTCTGGTTGCGCAAAATCTCCAGCATCTGCGCGCTGGCCTCGGGCGAAACCAGCGTGCCAGCATACATGCGCTCCAGCAGCAGGCCGATCTCCCGGGCGCAGACGTGGTTGCTCAGTCCCGCCTCCATGCCCGCTTTGTCGAACAGCTTGCGCCGAAGCCTGGTTACCTTCAGGCCCTCGGCCTCCAGGGTGGCGTTGACGCGCGCAATGCCCAAGCGGTCGATGAGGATGTTGGTGGCGGTGTTGTCGCTGAGCACGATCATCAGCTCCACCAGGTCGCGCATGGTGACCTCCAGGCCGTCATGCATGCGGTTCAGCGCGCCGCAGGAGGGCATCTTGTCCTCCGCTTTGATCCGATAGGTCTGCCGGGGATTGAGCTCCCCATTCTCAAACTGGCGGAAGGCCTCCACCATGATCGGGATTTTGATGACGCTGGCGGCGACCACCGGCATCATTTCGTTGTACATCCGGGCGCAGCCGCCGTCCAGCGGGCGATAGTAGAACGCCACATGGCCGGGGGCTTCGCGAATTTTCTGCATCAGGTTGTTCACTGGTTTCACCTCTGTTCGTATCCTATTTTGTCATGAATTCAATGCCATTCAGGGTGTTCTCCGCGCGGATGCCGCTCAGGCCCGCCAGCGAGCGGGTGGAGAGCACCGTACCCGTGCGGAACAGCATGCCCAGCACCGGCAGGCGATCCACGATGTTCATCTGAATCTGGCTGTAGATGGACTTCAGCTCCGCCTCGGTGGAGGCGGTGGAGACCTGCGTCAGCAGGTTCTGCATCTCCTCGTTGCCGTAGTTGTTCAGATTGATGCTGCCGCCGCTGCGGAACATCTGGGAGAGGTCGGGCACCTCGCTGAGGTTCACGCCCACCAGGGCGATGTCGTAGTCATGTCCCCGGATGTAGCGCAGCGTGCGCTCCCGTCCGCGAACCTCGATGTTCACCTTGATGCCCACCTTGCCCAGATAGTCCGCGATCATGTCGCAGGCGTTCTCTCGGATGGAGTTGGTGGGCTCGTTGTAGGTGACCAGGCGCAGCTCCAGATCCTTCAGAATCACGCCGTCCACCTGGTTCAGAATGCCGTCGCCGGTGAGATCCTGCCAGCCGCAGCTCTGCAGGAGCTGAAGCGCGCGCTCCGGGCTGTAATAGAACACGGCGCTCTGGCTCTCGTACAGCCAGGAGCCGGGGTTCACCGGCACCTCGCACTGGATGCCCATGCCCAGATAGGCGTTGGAGGCCAGCGCGGCGCGGTCGATGGCGTACATCACCGCCTGACGCATGCGCACGTCGCTCATCACGGAGTTTTCGCTCAGGTTCGGCACCAGCATCTCGTAGGTGTTGGTCACGTAGTCCATGCTGGTGTACTCCGAGAGGTTGCGGCTGAAGGAGGCGTTGCTGCTCTGGGTGCAGAGCAGGTTGATCTGCCGGGTCTTGAGCGCCTCCAGCGCGTCGCCGGAATCGGCGTAGTTCACCGCCGCGATGCTGTGGATCCCGGGATCGTTCTTCCACCACAGGGGATTGGCCTCCAGGCGCAGCCCCACGCCGTAGACGAATTGGGTGTACCAGTAGGGGCCGGTGCCGCGCGGCATGCTCTCGTTGATGGTGGACTGCTGCACCACCGGGAAGGTCATGGCGTAGAGGGTCACGTAGCCCGAATACTTGGCCTGCACCGTGAGGGTGCGCGTGTCGGTGGCCTCCATGCTCTCGACCAGCGAGAGCCGGCCGTAGTAGGGGTTCGACTCCCCGGCGTTCAGGAACATCTGGTAGCTCAGCACCACGTCCGAGGCCGTGAGCGGCGCGCCGTTGTGGAACACGATGCCGTCGCGCAGCTTGAACGTCCAGGTCTTGCCGTCCACCGTCCAGCTGTCCGCCAGCAGCGGGCTGGGCTTGAAATCGTCGTCCAGCTCCACCACGGATTCAAACACCAGCTGGTTCAGGCTCACCAGATCGCGCTCGCTACAGAGGAAGGGGTTGATCTGCTGGCTGTCGGTGGAGGCCACGTAGCCGACCCGCAGGTCGGCCTCCATGTCGACGCCGGAGTAGGCGTTCAGCTCCGCCGCCGCTTCCTGCTGGACGGTATTGTCCGTGAATTCGTCCGTGAAGCCGTCCTCCACCGGAACCGCCTCCGCCGCCGAATCGTCCACGATCCAGGGGTTCGGTTCCTCGGCCAGCGCCGCACCGCAGAGCGCCACGCACAGCACAATCAGCAGCGCAAAACTGCGCTCAGGCCGCAAGATTTGCATAAAGTTGCGTATATTTTTCATAGTACTCCAATACTCTTCCCACGTATGTATTCGCCCGGGGGCCGCCGATGATGTTCAGCGTCCTTCCGTCCGAGCTGTATTCGGGGTCCTTCAGCCAGCCGTCCACCGTGCCCTGGCCGGAGTGGTACGCCGCCGTGCTGCAGGTCTTGTCGCCATCGTAGCGCCTGAGCAGGTAGCCCAGATACCAGCAGCCGTAGCGGATGTTCGTCTCCGGGTCGAACAGACAGCCCTCCACATAGGTCTCGTCAAATTTCCCGGCGATCCATTCCCCGGTCTCCGGCATGATCTGCATCAGGCCCTGTGCGTTGACGCTGGACACCGCCTGGGGATTGTAGCTGGATTCCGCCAGGATCACCGCCGCCACGTAGGCCGGCTCCAGGCCCTCCGCTGCCGCGCGGCTGCAGATGAGGTCGGTGTACTCCATGGGATAGACCGGCCCGGTTCGCTCCGCGAGGCGATCCATCAGCACCGCCGTGCCCAGGCCCACCAGCGCCAGCACCAGCACCGCGACGCCGACGGCCTTGTAGAGCCTGGCCTTCCGCCGCGCGCGCTGCGAACGCCTTCGCCGCTTGTTTTGTGTCATGTTCCGCTTTTATCCTCCGTAGTCTATCCAATGCGGCGCAGGAGCTGTGTATACAGCTGATTCAGCTCCGCCTGGGTTCTTTCCATGGGCCGGTCGCTGTTGATGACCTTGTTTGCCCGGGCGTTGCGCTCCGCCATGGGCAGCTGATTGGCGATGCGCGCCTGGGCCTGCTCCGTGGTCAGGCCGTCCCGCACGCGCACGCGCTCCAGCTGCACCTCCGGGGGCACGCTCATCGTCCAGGTCTCGTCGCAGAGCACGTCCATGCCCGTCTCAAACAGCAGCGGCACGTCCAGTATGGTCACAGGAATGCCCGCCGCACTGGCCGCCGCGATCTCATCCATCGCCTGCCGCTGCACCAGTGGGTGAATCACGCCCTCCAGCGCGCGCTTGCTGGCCACGTCATGGAACACGAGGTCGCCCAGCGCACGGCGGTTCAGACTGCCGTCGTCGTTGAAGATTCCGTCGCCGAAGATGCGGCGAAGCTCCGGAAGCGCTTTTCCGCCCTCCGCCGTGAGACTCCGGGAGATCGCGTCCGCATCGATGTGCTTCGCGCCCAGGCTGCACAGATATCGCGCCGCCTCGCTCTTGCCGCAGCCGATGCCGCCGGTCAATCCCACCACATAGGTCTTATTTGCAGGCACGCCAGTCGCCTCCCGTGGTAATGTCGGTTTGCAGCGGCACCTCCAGCTGCATCACGCCCTCCATGCACTCCTTTAAGAGCGCCGCAGCCGCGTCCGCCTCGTCCGCCGGGGCCTCCAGGATCAGCTCGTCGTGCACCTGAAGGATCAGCTTCGTGCGCATGCCCCGCCGCTTCAGCTCCCGGTCCACCCGGATCATCGCCAGCTTGATGATGTCCGCCGCCGTGCCCTGGATGGGGCTGTTCATGGCGCAGCGCTCGCCGAAGGAGCGCACATTGAAGTTGCTGCTGGCCAGCTCCGGCAGGTACCGCCGCCGTCCCATCAGCGTGACCGCGTAGCCGCGCTCCCGAGCCTCCCGCACGGACTGCTCCATGTAGGCCTTCACGCCGGGATAGCGCTCGAAGTAGCGATTGATGAAATCCCGCGCCTCGCGGCGGCTCACGCCGATGTTCTTCGCCAGCGCAAAGTCCGAGATGCCGTAGACGATGCCGAAGTTCACCGCCTTGGAGGCCGAGCGCATCTGGTGGGTTACCTGATCAATGGGCACGCCGTAGACCTCCGCCGCCGTGCGGGCGTGGATGTCCTCGCCTTTGCGGAACGCGTCGATCATCGTTTCATCGCCGGAGATGTGCGCAAGCACCCGCAGCTCGATCTGGGAGTAGTCCGCGTCCACCAGCACGTGTCCCGGCTTCGCAATGAATGCGCCGCGAATCTCCCGGCCCAGCTCGGTGCGCACGGGGATATTTTGCAAATTCGGCTCCGACGAGCTCAGGCGGCCCGTAGCTGTGCCCACCTGATCGAAGTGGGTGTGCACGCGGCCCGCATCGTCGCGAAGCTGAATCAGCGAATCGATGTAGGTGGAGCGCAGCTTGGAATACTTGCGGTACTCCAGGATCTTCGCGCACACCGGATGCTCCGCCGCCAGCTCCTCCAGCACCTCCGCGCTGGTGGAGTAGCCCGTGCGGGTCTTCTTCGGCGCAGGCAGTCCCATGCGCTCGAACAGCATCTCGCCCAGCTGCTTGGGGGAATTGAGGTTGATCCTCTCCCCCGCCAGCTCCGCGATCTCGTCGGTCAGGCGGGCGATGGTCGCGTCGAAGGACACGCCCAGCTCCCGCAGCGCATCCGCGTCCACCAGGAAGCCCTCCTGCTCCATGTCCCGCAGCACGAAGGCCAGCGGCATCTCGATGTCCCGGAACACGCCGTCCAGGTCGCGCGCGCGCATCTGCTCCGCCTGCTGCACGGCAAGGCGATGAATCGCCTCCGCAGGGCAGATCGCAAAGCCCGCGATGCCCTCGTCCTCGCACAGCGCGTCCGCTTCAAAGGAGCGCCGCTGGGGGCTGAGCACGTAGGCCGCCAGCATCACGTCGAAGGCGGACTTCTCCAGCGCCTCCGCCGCCACCGGCAGCGCCTTCACGTTCCACACTTCCACCCGCGCCGCGCGCTTCAGCAGCGGCAGCACCGCCTCCACGGCCTCCGCGTCGGATACGCCCGCCGAAAGCAGGTCTCCGCCCAGCGGCAGAGACAGGTTCATCCCCGGTGCGGACAGGCTCAGCTCCGCGCCCAGATGCAGTGCCGCCCAGTCAAGCGCCCCGGTGCCCTCGCACCTCGCGCGCAGCTCGTCAAGGCTCTGAAGGTGCTCCACCTTCGCTTTGGGAGCCTCCTGCACAGGTTCCGGCTCCACCGCGTCGGGACAGAGCTCCGCGGCCACCTCCGCCAGCTTCTTCGCGGCCATGTTCATGCCCAGCTCCTTCAGCCGGGGGATGCCGCCCGGTAGGTTTCCCAGCTTCCAGCCGTCGAAGTCCATCTCCACGGGGGCGCTGCGCACGATCTCGGCCAGGCGGCGGCTCATGCGCGCCTGCTCCGCGCCGCTCAGCAGCTTCTCCCGCAGCTTGCCCTTCTCCTTCGTCTCCGCGTTCGCCAGCGTCTCCTCCAGGCTGCCGTAGGTCTGGATCAGGCGCAGCGCCGTCTTTTCGCCCACGCCGGTCACGCCGGGGATGTTGTCCGACGCATCGCCCATCAGACTTTTGACGTCAATGAGCTGAATCGGTTCCACGCCGTAGGTCTCCCGCACGTACTCCGGGGTCACGCGGCAGGTGTCGCTGATGCCCTTGCGGGTGTAGAGGATGGTGGTGTGCTCCCCGGAGAGCTGGAAGGAGTCGCGATCTCCTGTGACCAGCAGCACCTGCCGCCCGGCCTCCTCGCAGGCCTTCGACACCGTGCCGAGGATGTCGTCCGCCTCGTATCCCGGACACTCCAGAATTGGAATCTCCATGCGCGCGATCAGCTCGCGGATGATGGGATCCTGGGCGCGCAGATCGTCGGGCATGGGCTTGCGGGTGGCCTTGTAGCCGTCGAAAATCTCCTTGCGGAAGGTGGGCGCGTGCATGTCGAAGGCCACGGCCAGGCCATCGGGTCTCTCCTCGCCGATCACCTTCAGCAGCATCATCACAAAGCCGTGCACCGCGTTGGTGGGCGTGCCGTCCGGCGCGCTCATCGGCGTCTGCAGCGCATGATATGCGCGATACATCAGGCTGTAACCATCCAGCAGCACCATCTTTTCCATAGCGGGAAGCTCCTTTTATACCATAATCCCAGTTTATTATACCAAAATGCCGCATAAATAGCAAACGGCGAAAGCGAACCATTTGTGAAAAAACGGTGTTGGGATATGGACAGTTCGGGACGGAGATGGTATGATAAGATGCATACGGTGGAAAATGTCCTGGCCGCCACTGAAACGACATCCTGAGGTGATTCCTTGAAACCGCTGAATTTTATTCTCTGCCTGATCCTGGTGCTGATGCTGGCCTTCGCCGCGTTCTTCTTCGCCGGCGGCACGCTGGCCACCAGCGCCAGCAGCATCACCGCCGCTGCGGCGGACTATCCCGAGGCCTTCGACTCCATCCGGGGCGTGATCTCCACCAACTCTGCGCCCCAGCTGCTCTCCAGTGAGGCGCTGGGCGACGCATCCGATTATACACTGGTGGACGTGAACATCACCCTCTCCAACCGCGGCATTTTCGACGCGGAGTGGCTGAACATCCAGGTGGAGGGCGCGCCCGGCGACGTGGCCGTATACTCCCTCACCGGCGACGGCCTGGACGTGCCCGCGCGCTCCAGCGCACAGGTCAACCTGAAGCTGCTCACCCGCGCCCCGGCGGACGCCACCCGCCAGATCACCATCCAATACTACGTCTACGGTATCTCGCGCAGCGTCCATGTGACGGCCTGACGCGCAGGCCATGCCGCTTTCATCGGACCCGCCATCACGGCGCGGTCCGCTTTTGTTTGGTGCGACCGGATTTCAGGGTGAAATTTTCCACCAGATATTGACAATATTTATCTAATGATATATAATACTTATTGATATTAGATATTATTAGTTTCAATCCCAATCCACAGCGCCCGGCCTTCGTCGATGGCAGGCGCAGTTCAGAGGAATAATGTGCATCAATCCTGCGCGCAGGCGGGGCGCGGTTTCCCGCTGAATATACATCTGAGGTGAGAGAAATGAGAAGCATTACGACGCTTGATTTGCAGTACGCACACAGATTCTACGGCTTCAAGGGCGAGGCCCAGTACCTGCACGGTCACACCGGCGTTCTGACCATCGAGGTTGAGGACAGCGTGGAGACCGGCGTGAACATGGTCTTCCCCTGCAACGAAATCCAGAAGACCGCATGGGAGGTTCTGAAGAACTTCGATCACGCGCTAATCCTGCGCGAGGACGATCCGCTGCTGCCCGCGATCCTGGGCGTGTACGAGGCCCAGGGCATCCGCAACGGCGCGCCCACCAACAAGATGAAGGGCCCGGCCTTCAAGACCGAGCTGGCCACCGCCTATCCCGAGTGCCGCCTGGTGGTCACCAAGGAGACCATGACCGTCGAGGGCATGATCAAGATCGTGTACGAGCTGCTGAAGGACAAGCTGAACATCGCCAAGCTGACCTTCACCAGCGGCGTGAATGCGGCCTCCCAGGAGTACCCGGTGGACAAGACCATCGACCGCTGCCCGCTGTGCGGCATCGCGCTGAACGAGAACGGCGTGTGCCCGAAGTGCGGCTATCGCAAGTAAGCGACAAACGACGGCTACCCACCCGTTGAAAGACGGGAAGCGCCCCCGATTGCAAGCAATCGGGGGCGCATTATTGTTTACGGATTGGCCCTGCCGGGGCTGGGTTGCTTCACGCTGCTCCAGCTGCCGTCGTCGGCGCGCGACCAGGCCACATCCCGCTGCAGCAGGTCAAACTGCACGCTGTCCATCTCCCTGCCGTTGACGTCGGAGAGCACGACCTCCTCGCCCTCGGAGCTCAGCGAGAAGCTGGTGTGCAGGTGCGCAGGGTCGTCCTTCCGGTCGAGACCCGAGGCAAAGACCAGCAGGTATTCTCCGGCTTGCAGGGTAACATCCGGGAAGCGCCACTTGCGCGCGCGGGCGGAATCGTCCGAGAGGTACCAGCCGGACAGGTTCACCGCCTCGCCGGAGCGGTTGTACAGCTCGATGTAATCGTAGTACTGGCCGTTTTCATCGGCGATGGTCGCGCTGTTGGTGGACATCAGCTCGGTGACGATCACCGGACTGTCGCTGCGCGGCTGGTTGAGCGCGCGATAGTTTTCCTCGGTGTTGAGCATGCCGGGCGTGGGCATGCTGCTCTCTGCCCACTTCGAGGTATCCATGCGGGCATAGGAGCAGTTGCGCGTCACTGCGGGCAGGTTCACCGTGTCGATGGCCGTGCCGCTTGCATTGAACAGCATCAGTGTGTCGCCGGAGGAGGACAGGCGGAAGGGCGCGTGCAGGTCCTCGCCTGCAATCGCACGCAGGCGGCTGTCGGCGTACACCAGCATGCACTCGCCAGCGTTGAGCCAGACCTCCGGGAAGGTGAGCACCGTCACTGCGTTTGCAGTCTTGGACAGGCTGTAGCCCGCAAGGTTCACCGCGCTCTTGCCGATGTTGGCGATCTCGATCCAGTCCGGCGTGCTGCCGTCCTCGATGCTCAGTACGCTCTGGTTGCCGGTCATGACCTCATTGATGCGGATCGGGCCGCCGGAGTGGATCTCCGACACCGCCTGCACCGCAGGCACGCTGTTCGCCTGCCGCGTCTTCAGCGGGAAGCCGTTGGGCCACAGGCATTGCAGGCTGTAGGCCAGCACCGCCACGACCACGCCGCCGATCAGCAGCACGCTCAGCTCCCGCAGCAGCGCGCCGCTTCCACCCCGACGCCGGGGAGAAGGACGCTGCGCGCCGCTTCCCGGGCGAACCGGAGGCCTGCCGGCGTACTGTCCGGGACGCGGCGCAGGCCGCTGGGGGCCGCGCTGGCCCTGGGGATAGGGCCGTCTGTTGGATTGGCTCACTGAGATTTCCCTCCCATAGAAGTTTCAGCCGATTTGCCCGGGGCAGATCAGGCCGACTCTCCGGAGTAGGAAACCAGGGTCGCGTCGTACACGCCCTGCACCGCACGCAGCTTGTTCAGCAGCGCATCGGGCTTGTCCACGCGCACCTCGTAGGTCGCTTCGATGCCGTTGGAGGAGACGGTCTTGCTCTTGAGCTGCTGGTTGCGCACACTGGCCACGATCTGGCTGGCGGCGCGCTCGGCCTCGTCGCCCATGCGCAGCACCAGCAGGAAGCTGTTCATGCGCTTGGACTGCAGGTTGACCACCACAGTGATCAGGATGCCGATGCCCACCACCGTCAGCGCGGTCAGGAAGAACTGGCCCGCGCCCAGCAGGATGCCCATCGTCAGCGCCCAGAACATGTACGCAGTGTCCAGCGGATCCTTCACCGCCGTGCGGAAGCGCACGATGGACAGCGCGCCGACCATGCCCATGGACAGCTGAATGGACTCCTTGATGCACATGACCACCGGGCAGGTGATCAGCGTCATCAGCACCAGCGTAAGCGCGAAGTTGTTGGAATACATCACGCCGCGGAAATTCCGGCGGTAGATCCAAGCGATGAAGAGACCGACGGCGAATGCCAGCACGAGCGACACGACAATCGTCAGCCAGGATGCGGGGGTGATCGTCTGGGAGCTCCAGAGTCCGGAAATTGCGTTCATGGTTCGTTCCTCCTAAGTATCTTAAATATTACCTCATCAAAAATCGTATGGCAGCGTCAGCCCTGAAGGGGCTCGAAGCGGCGGCAGAGCACGTATTTCGACACGGCGCTGCGCTCGGCCTCCACGCCGCTCAGCAGCGCGGCGATGTGAGCCGGAAGGTAGCGGTCGAACTTGACCTCCAGGATCTCCACGTTCCGGTCGTGCGGACAGACCGTGGGCAGCTCCGCGTTGAACAGGTCGAAGGAGTGCAGGCCGCTGCGCAGCCCCAGATCGAAGGTGATGCGCACGTTCTCCGCCGGGTGCAGGTAGGCCTCCCGGGCGTAGTCCACGATCACCGCCGGGCGCATCAGCCGCAGCCGCATCTGCACGTACATGTCCTGCAAAAGCGGATTGCTGGATGCCTGCAGGCCGCGCGGATCGCCGGAGATCAGCTGCTCGCACAGCCGACGGGTGATCTGCACCGAGGACTTCTGGATCAGATCGCCCACTTTGCGCTTGCGCTCCAGAAAGATCTCCTTGTCGGAGTAGCGGTAGATGCGGATGCGATACTTGTCGCGGTGCATCACGCCCGCCTGCTTGTCGTAAAAGGCGCTGTCGTCGACGTCGTCGAAGTACAGCGAGCGGATGACGTAGGGGCGGCCGCCCTTGCAGTGGGGATCCAGCTGCATCACGGGCCGCAGCCGCGCGCGCAGCGCGTCCATCTCCGCCGGATTGATGAAATACTTCAGCTCGTGCCGCGCGGGTAGGCTGGTTCTCTTGTCCTGCATCCTGTTTACGCACCTCCCTGCGCGTTTGTCCACGCCTGAATCTTTGCGACGGCCTCGCCGAAGTACTTCTGCTTCTCCGCATCCGTGAACTCGAACACGCCGTCGAAGTACTCCAGTATCTTGGTCGGGCGGGTCTGGGCGTAGTCCACCAGCTCCTTGAGCTGCTTGTTGTACTTGTCCTGCGACATGCCCAGCTTCGTCAGATACTCCGGCAGCAAGCCGTCGATCAGGTCGTAGCGGGCCTCAAACTTCGCCATCACCGCCTCGGTGGAGAAGGTGGTGGCCAGCTGCTCTCCGAAGTAGGTCAGGAAGCGCTCGCGGATGGTGTCGTTGACCATGCAGGCGATGAACAGCTCCGTGCGCGTGTACTTGTTCGTGCCCATGCCCTGGGGATCCAGCCAGCGGCGGATGGAGTTGGTGTCCACATCGAAGGCCCAGTCCAGATCGAAGAGCACCCATCGCCACTTGCCGTCGGCCTTGGCGTTTCGGTAGCGCTTCACGTTCAGCGTGTCGCCGTTGCCCACGAAGATCTCGATGGCCATGTACTCGATGTAGTTCTGCAGATCGATGGTCGCGTCGATGCGCTCGTAGACCTCCTGGGTGTTCAGGTTGTTCTTGTTCTCCTTGAGGAAGTCGATCAGCGCGGCGTAGGTGTCGTTGGAGCCCTGCATCACGTTGTTGTTGGCCTTCACCAGATCGAGGTCGTCCTCCATGCCCTCCCAGCCCTCAAACTGGCAGATGGAGTGGGTGTTGATGCGCTCGCGCAGGTACATCATGCTGTAGTACTGGCCGTTGAGATAGCAGACGCAGATCTCCGACTCCTGGTACATCACGGAAGTATCCTCCGCCAGCGTGGTCAGCACCGAATCGCGCATGAAGGTGCGGTTGTAGTCCTGACCGGAGGCGCGCAGCAGGAAGGACTGATACTCGCCGTAGTCGCGCTCGGTGAAGATCGGATACTCGAAGCGGCTGGAGCCGTATTCGTTGCGGGCAATGACCTTGAAGGCCTTCACGTCGGCGGCGCGGCTGTACTGGCCGTGCAGCTTGATGCCGCACTCCTGGGACAGAACCTGCTCGCCGTCGCCCAGGAACAGCTCCACGTGGGCCTCGCGCTCCCAGTCCATCCAGAAGTTCGCGCCCTTGTTCAGCGAGCCGTAGGGGAACTCCGCCAGGGCGTTGGGGCCCTTGATCATGATGCCGCGATCCTGGCTGGTCAGGTTGTCCCAGTCGGACACCAGCGACACCACGCGGACGCTGCCCTCGTTGCCCACGTCGTAGAGGTAGCTCTGGCTGTCCATGTAGGACTCCATGTAGCCGTCCCGATAGACGCGCGTGCGCAGGATGGTGGTGGAGCTGACGGAGATCGGAGCGGTGTAGAGCGTGGAGGACTGATCCGGGTCGGAGCAATCCAGGGTGTAGTAGATGCGGCTGCCGGGCGCGGCGGAGAGCTCCACCGTGAACGCCTGGCCGCTGCGGAACAGCCCGCCCCGCACGGAATACTCGGCAACCTCCGCGCGGCCGCGATAGCGGCTGGCGCTGTTGGCGGTGCCCGGCGTGCCCTCGGCGAAGTAGAAGCAGCCGCTCTCGCCGCTCACGCGGCCGTAGGAGATGCCGCCGTACTGCCGGGGCAGGTACAGCGCATCCTGAATGCTGCCGTCCGGCGTGGAGAGCGCCATGGTGTAGCCGCCCTCCACGTTCAGCGCGAAGTCGGCGTTCAGATAGCCGTCCAGCATGCTGACCGTGGTTCCCGACAGGTACACGCCCAGATACTGACCGGGCTGAATCACCGTGCCGGAGGGGAACTGCCACTTGCGGGGCTTGGCAGCATCGTCGGTCAGGCCGTAGCCGCTCAGATCCACCGCCTGACTGCCGCCGTTGTAGATCTCCACCCAGTCGTACTTCTGGCTGCTGGGCGAAGCCATCACTTCATTGATGTACACGCCCGCCGCCGCGCCGAAGCGCTGTGCGTTCAGCGCCGCCGCGTTCTCGTGGGTATTGGCCATGCCGGGTGTGGGCGCCATCTGGGTGCTCCACGCGCCGTCGAAGTAGCTGTACGCCTGGCCGTTCGCCAGCACAGGCAGCTCCACCGCGGACACGGTCTGTCCGTCGGCGTTGCTCAGGTAGACGCTCTCGCCGTCGCTGCTCAGCTTGAAGCTGGCATGCAGGTAGCTCGCGTTGTTTTTGCGGTCGTAGCCGGAGCAGTACACCAGCAGGTAGCCGCCCGCCGGAAGCTTCACCGCCGGGAAACTCCACTTCTTCAGCCTGTCGCTGGAGTCGGAGAGGTACCAGCCCTCCAGGTTCACATCCGAATCGGAGGTGTTGTGCAGCTCCACGTAATCGTGGGTCTCGCCGTTTTCATCCGGGCAGTAGATCGTGTTGGAGCTCATGACCTCGCTGATCTCCACCGCGCCGCTCTGCACGCGAACCTTTGCCGCCGCGCCGCTGCCCTCATCGGCGATTTCGTTCCTCCGCCCGGGCGTTGCCGCGCCGCTGATCTGCCAGACGCCGTCCGCATCCCGGCAGTAGACCTCGTCCACGCCCAGCTCCGGCGTGGTCACGCTGTCGATGGCCGCGCCCTGGGCGTTGAGCAGTACGACCTTGTCTCCACCGGAAGCGGCGAGACGGAAGGGCGCGCTCAGCGCTTCGCCGGAGGTCGCCGCATCGGAGCCCTCGGCGTAGATCAGCAGATACTCGCCCGGCGCGATGCTCACGTCCGGGAACACGAAGACCTTATTGATGTTGGATTCCACCAGCAGCGAATACTTGGAAAGATTGACGGATGTGCTGCCGCTGTTCTCAATCTCGATCCAGTCCGGCGCATCGCCGGTGTCGTTGAACAGCGTGGAGCCGTTCTCCGACATGATTTCGCTCAGGCGGATGGCGCTCTGCGTCGCCTCACCCGAAGCCGAACCGCCGTTCAGCAGCGCGCTCCCCTGCAGGAGATAGCCCGCCACGATGGCGATCACGCAGATGCAGGCGATCAGCGCAACCACAAGCGGACGCTCACCCTCCCGCTTGCGAAGCCAGAGCGCGTTCCGCTTTGAAACTCCGCCGCCTTTGGACTTGCCATTGGCGCGGCCTTGCTTTTTTTGGGACACGGATTTTCCTCCATCTATGTATAGGCACAATGACCGATATTAAACCTCTACTTTATATAATACTCCTTTTTGACGGCAACAGCGAGTGCAAAGAATCTATATTTTCCTGAACATTATGTTAATTTATTGGGAATCACGTCGCCCTTTATGCGCAAAAAGAGACCCGGCATGTGCCGGGCCTCCTGATGGTGCGGTTTACTTGGCGAATTCCACCGCGCGGGTCTCGCGGATGACGTTCACCTTGATCTGTCCGGGGTACTCCATTTCCTTTTCGATCTTCTTGACGATCTCGCGGGCCAGGATCAGCGTGCCTGCATCGTTCACATCCTCGGGCTTGACGACGATGCGCACCTCGCGGCCGGACTGGATCGCGTAGCAGGTCTCCACGCCGTCGAAGGAGTAGGCGATGGACTCCAGCTTCTCCAGGCGCTTGATGTAGTTCTCCAGCGACTCGCGGCGTGCGCCGGGGCGCGCTGCGGAGATTGCGTCTGCGGCCTGCACCAGCACGGCCTCCACGGTGGCGGGCTCCACATCGTTGTGATGGGCCATGATGGCGTTGACCACCTGATCGTTCTCGCGGAACTTCTTGGCCAGCTCCGCGCCGATGGTGACGTGGGTGCCCTCGACCTCGTGGTCGATGGCCTTGCCGATGTCATGCAGCAGACCTGCGCGCTTCGCCAGCTGCACATCCGCGCCCAGCTCCGCCGCCATCACGCCCGCCAGATGGCTGACCTCGATGGAGTGGCGCAGCACGTTCTGGCCGTAGCTGGTGCGATAGCGCATGCGCCCCAGGAGCTTGACCAGCTCCGGATGGATGCCGTGCAGGTTGGTCTCGAAGATGGCCTGTTCGCCGGCCTCGCGGATCTGGTTGTCCACTTCCTTGCGGGCCTTCTCCACCATCTCCTCGATGCGTGCGGGGTGGATGCGGCCGTCGGTGATCAGCTTCTCCAGGGCGATGCGGGCGATCTCGCGGCGCACCGGATCGAAGGCGGAGATGATCACAGCCTCGGGGGTGTCATCGATGATGAGGTCCACGCCCGTGGCGGTCTCCAGCGTGCGGATGTTGCGGCCCTCGCGGCCGATGATGCGGCCCTTCATGTCATCGTTGGGCAGCGCCACCACGGACACGGTGGTCTCGGCCACGTGATCCGCCGCGCACTTCTGAATGGCGGTGGAGATGATGTCGCGGGCCTTCTTGTCCGCCTCCTCCTTGGCGCGGGCTTCAATCTCGCGCACCATGACGGCGGCGTCGTGGTAGGCGTCCTTCTGGACGCGGTCGATCAGGATGTTCTTGGCCTCGTCGCTGGTCATGTTGGCCACGCGCTCCAGCTCCTGCTGCTGGCGGTCGTGCATCTCCTGTGCCTCGGCCTCCAGGCGCTCGGCCTCGCGGTACTTGTCGTTGAGCTGCTCCTCGCGCTGCTCCAGGTTGTCCATCTTCTTGTCGAGCTGTTCCTCGCGCTGGTTGACCCTGCGCTCCTGGCGGGTTACCTCGCTGCGGCGGTCGCGGATCTCCTTGTCGAGCTCATTCTTCAGGCGAATGACCTCCTCCTTGGCCTCCAGCACCGCTTCCTTCTTCTTGTCCTCAGCCTTGCGGGCCGCCTCGTCCAGCAGATTCCTTGCGTATTCCTCCGTCTGGCCGATCTTCTTCTCCATCGTGTTCTTGCGGTAGAAGTATCCGGCTGCGAGGCCGGCCACCAACGCAATCAGCGCAATGACAGCAGTGATTGCAACATTCACGTCTTTCCATCCTCCCATTCCAATTTCAGATTTTCACATTCTCTCCCGGTAAAAGCGGTACGTACCGCTGATATGACATGCGCTTCACTTCTATGCAAAAAGTCAGGCCGACAGAACCGCGCGAAAAATGCGCCGCCCTGCCGGTCCGAAGAAGAAATCGCCGGACTTATGCCCGTCTGGGAGCTTTATTTGCATATTTCAGGCAGCGCCGCTCGGCAATAAACACAAAATAACCATCCGTCTCGTGAATTTCCACTCCACCGAACACGGAAATCAGCTTGTTCTTATACCATTCCCGTCGCTTGGTAACCATATACAGCTTTCCGCCGATTTTCAATCGGTTAAAACCCTTTTCAATAAAACCCTTTGCCACCGAAAAATCCGTCTGATACGGAGGATTGGACAGGATGAGATCGAAGCCGTTTCCACCGCCATCGGATCGGCATCGGACATGAAAACATTTTCTTCCCCGGCGATCTTCGCTGCCACGACGCCGACAACGCCGCAACCGCAGCCAAGATCCATAATGCGCATACCCGACGCAATCTTTACATGCGAAAGCATCGCGAGCGTGCCGCGATCCACGTGCTCCGGAGAAAACAGACCCGGCCTCGTCTCCAGAGAGACTTGCTGGCCCAGAATCTCCACCTGAAGCAGTTTGAACCCGCGTTCATCCGTCATGCCTACGCATCCGCCACTTTCCGTCAGGTTATTCGTCTAAGCTTTATTATAACACACTCCGACACAAAAAAAAAGAATAATTCGCGTCAGTTTGGAAAAAATGTCTTCACAATTGTTGAGAAGGTGTGAACTTGACCGTATACTTTGCCGCAGCCGCCGTGCTGCTGTTCTACTTATGCTGCGTTCCGGTGAAATTTGCCGTGGAAATGCGCCTCCGCCATGGCGCGGTCTTCGGCGCGGGCGGCTCCATCTTCGAGGGACGCTACGCCCTGCGGGGCGCGCATCAGCGCATGCTGGGCGAAAAGAAGCACCTGCCCTGGAAGAAGGCGGAGCTGGACATAAATAAAACGGACGCGCTGCCCGCCCTGCTGCACGCCGCCCGCTATGCACTGCGCCACCTGCGCCTGGAGCAGTTGAATCTCACGGGAACCATCGGCGCGCGGGACGCAGCGGCCACGGCGCTGCTGTGCGGGCTGGCGCGCTCCCTTCAGGCGGTGCTGGAGCCCGTCGCACCGCCGGGCGCGATCCAACTCGATCCCCTGCCCGACTTCTCCTGCGACGGCAGCGACCTCAGCTTCAGCGGAATGATTTCCATGACGGCGGGACATATTATGCTCGCCGCGCTCATCGGCGCGCAGCACTATGTTCGCAGGAGGCTCATCCCATGGAAGGAAAACATCCGATTGAAAATATCATGCGCACGACGATGGAGAACATACGCGACATGGTGGACGTGGACACCGTCATCGGCGAACCGATCCTCACCCAGGACGGCTCGACCGTGATTCCGGTCTTCCCTTCGGCGGCGGCACCGGCGCGGGCGTGACATTGCAGCCCATGGGCTTTCTGGTAACCAACCAGAATTCTGTGCGCCTGCTGCCCGCCCAGGCCTACGCGCCCGCCGACCGCATCATCGAGCTGGTTCCCCAGCTGATGTGCGAGGTCAAGACCATGCTGAAGAACAAAAATGAGAAGGAGCAGGCGAAGCGCTCCAACGTCATTCCGCCCCAGCCCAATTCCCAGCCGAGTCCCCAGCCCACGCCCCAAGCCTGAAGCCCATGGTTCAGAATCCCCTCCCCCGCCGCATATGCTGGAGCAAAGTCCGCAGCACGGGAGGGGATTCTGCATGCAGCCAATGCTGGCGGTCACCGCGCCGCATCCGGGCATCATCTACATCAACGGCCGCTTTTCCGGGGAGGTCTCCAGGGAGCAGCCCCTGCTGCGTCCCGTGTGCGCAACCGGGGCGCTCTACCTCGACTACCGTCCGCTGACCAATGCCTGCCGGGCCATGGCGCGGCGCATCGTGTTCTCCGGCGGCGCGCCCATGGCGGAGTCCGTCGAGGCAGCGGAGGATCTGAGCGCCGTGATCTGGCCCGGGAATGTGACCGAGCTGGAGCTCACGCCGGAGACGCGGAATGCGACGCCCCGCAGCCTGAATCTGTCCGGGCACGAGCTGGTGCTGGAGGGCGATCCCCCATCTCTTCGCTGCGACGGACGGGTGCTGTGCGCGCTGCCCGAGGGGGCGGAACCGCCGTCGATGCAGTTGCTTCCCGAGGGCACGGTGCTGCTGGGGCGCTGCGGCGGGGGCATGTACCTGCTGTGCGCCACCCCCGACCTGCGCAGTCAGACGGGCTTTCTGCGTGCGCGGCAGATCGATATCGAGGGCGACGGGCGCATCCGGGCCGTTGTCGCACCGGGCGATACTGTGGGCCACGCCACGCTGGAGATCTGGCGGCTCACGGCGGAGGGATTGACGCTGGTCACGTCGGAGCCCGCCTGGGCCCAGGGCGCGCCGCGCTGGCCCCAGACCCCGGCGCAGACCGCCATGGCCGCAGTGGAGGCCGCGCTGGCGGGGCTGGATGCGGAGGCAGAGGGCTACCTCGCACCGTCGCTGCGCCGCAGCTTCTCCGCGGAGCAGCTGCGCCGGAGCTGCGATTTGTGCGTGGAGATGAAGTATGCGCCGCCGGATTCCCGGCCCTGCGTGGGGCTGCTGCGTCTGGAGGGTGGGAACCTGGCCCGGGTCGCGCCGCTGTACTACCGCGCCGTGTCCTCCGGCGGTGCCCAGGGGCCGTATCAGATCGACCTGTTCGAGTTCCCGTGAGGACAGAAAAGGCCCGGACATCCATGCGGATATCCGGGCCATATTTGGTCTGGAGATCAGACCTTGAAGTTGACGGACTTGTCGCCCTGATCGTTGGAGCCGAACACGTAGTCGTTGCCGGGCAGGATGGCGTTGAGGATGATGCCAACCAGCGCGCCGACGGCCAGACCGGACAGGCTGATGGGGCCGAGCACGATCTTACCGGCGCTGGAGAAGGTGATGCCCAGGGACAGGCCCATGATCAGCGCGGCGATGATGATGTTGCGGTTCTTGGTGAAGTCCACCTGGTTTTCCACGACGTTGCGCACGCCGACGGCGGAGATCATGCCGTAGAGGATCAGGGACACGCCGCCGATGGTAGCGGTGGGCATGCAGGCGATCAGGGCCTCAAACTTCGGGCAGAAGGCGAAGATCACGGCCAGCACGGCTGCGATGCGGATGACGCGGGGATCGTAGACCTTGGTCAGTGCGAGCACGCCGGTGTTCTCGCCGTAGGTGGTGTTTGCGGGAGCGCCAAAGGCAGCGGCCAGCGCGGTGGCGCAGCCGTCGCCCAGCAGGGTGCGGTGCAGGCCGGGCTCGGCGACGAAGTTCTCGCCGACGGTGGAGGAGATGGCGCACATATCGCCGATGTGCTCAACCATGGTCGCCAGCGCGATGGGCATCATGATGGCGATGGAGGAGACCAGCATGCCGCCGTCGCAGCCCTTGAACAGGGAGAACACGGTGTCCTTCCACTGGAAGGGCAGGCCGATCCATGCAGCAGTCTTGACGGCGGTGAAGTCCACCTGGCCAAAGATGGCGGCAACCACGTAGGAGCCGACCACGCCCAGCAGGATGGGGATGATCTTGATCATGCCCTTGCCCCAGATGTTGCAGACCACCACGATGGCGATGGCCAGCAGGGCGATCCACCAGTTGGCCTGGCAGTTGTTGATGGCGGAGTTGGCCAGGGACAAGCCGATGCAGATGATGACCGGGCCGGTGACGATCGGCGGGAAGAAGCGCATGACGCGGGAAGTGCCGAAGGCCTTGAACAGCGCGGAGAGAACCACGTACAGCAGGCCTGCGCACATGACGCCAACGCCGGCGTAGGGGATCCAGTTCATGCCCTCTGCGTTTTCAAACAGGGCGCACACGGCGGCGTAACCACCGATGAAGGCGAAGGAGGAGCCCAGGAAGGCCGGAACCTTGCCCTTGGTCAGGAAGTGGAACAGCAGCGTGCCCAGACCGGCGAACAGCAGGGTCGCGGAGACCGGCAGGCCGGTGAGCACCGGCACCAGCACGGTTGCGCCGAACATGGCGAACATGTGCTGGAAGCCCAGCAGCAGCATCTTCGGGGTACCGAGGGTTCTTGCATCGCGGATACCATTGTCAGACATATGATTTTCCTCCCCTAATTTGGTCCCATACCTCACCGGTCACAGAGCCAGACGCTCTCGTCCTCGTCAATGCCCGGTATATTCACCCGGATGAACTCCGTCTGCGCGGTTGGAATGTTCTTCCCCGCGAAGTCGGCGCGTATCGGCAGCTCCCGATGGCCCCGGTCGATGAGCACCGCCAGCTGAATCCGCCTTGCACGGCCCAGATCCATCAGCGCATCCATGGCCGCGCGGGCGGTCCGGCCGGTGTAGAGCACGTCGTCCACCAGCACCACCGTCTTGCCGCTTACGTCGAAGGGAATGTCCGTCCGGTTGAGCGTGGGTTCCCCCGAGATGTGCGTCAGATCGTCCCGATAGAAGGTGATGTCCACCGAACCCACCGGAACCGACGCGCCCTCCACCCGCAGAATGGCCTCCGCGAGCATCCTTGCGATGGGCTCGCCGCGCCTGCGGATGCCCACCAGCACCACGTCCTCCACGCCCTTGTTGCGCTCGATGATCTCATGCGCCATGCGCGTGATCGTGCGCTGCACCTGGCGTGCGTCCATGATCTGGTTCTTCTTCTGCATGCGGCTCACCTCGCTTCAATGCGCCCGGCGCTTCCACCCCAAGGCGCGCCGGATCGCCTGCAATCGCAAAAAATCCCTGCCGGCTATCGGCAGGGACATGCATACGTATCGCGTCGTCCGAGCGCCTTGCCGACCTCACGGGATCGAGTTAAAGGAACCCTTTCGACAGGATATTATAGTTTTTTTGGTGCTTTTCAACCAGTACGTTTTCGTTAAATTCCGACTTTCTTGTGTTAATCCGGGGACGAATTGTTGCGTCATTCCACAGGATTCTCAATCAGGCCCGCAAAGCACACGCTGCCGGTCTCCGCATCCGCGATCACGAAGGCGAAGGGACGATCCACGCGCATTTCCACCGGTTGCTCCTCGGGTCGTATCCCCATGCAGGCCACGATGGCCGCCGTGGCCGCAGCCGCCCGGGTGCCCTCCTCGTCCAGCTGCACGCGCACCTTCTGGAGAATCTCGTCAATCCGCATGGGAACCTCCGAGACGCCGGAGAAGTCCGCGTCGCTGCCGAAGGGAGCCTCCAGGCCCAGCGCCTTCAGCACGTCGGAGAGGGTATTTTCCGTCGTCAGGTCGAACTTCGGCAAGAACAGATCCACCTCGCGCTCCTCTGCGCCGTCCTTCAGGTAGTCCATGCCCTGCTCCGCCAGTGCGTCCAGCAGGCCGTCAAGGCCGATGCTTGCGCCCGCACCGGGCAGCGCGATCCACATCTCCAGCGCGCCGCCTTCATAGGGCAGGCGGATGATCTGCAGGCCGTCCCGCTCCACATAGTCGAAGAAATCCTGCTGGTACATCATCTCCACGGTTACGTCGCCCTCCGGCGCATGAAAGCTGTCCTCGATGGTGTTGTACGCCTCGAAGGGCTTCGCCCACTTCGCGTCCATGGCAATGGCGTTGAGCAGGATCAGACCGGTCTGCGGGTCAGGCGCTTCCGTGAGCAGCCTGTCGATCAGGCCGTCGGTGTGCTCCGCCACCCAGGCGTTGACCTTCTCCACCACCTCCGCATCCATCTCGAACCACTCCGCGCCATAGCCCTCGCTCAGGCGGTCGATGTAAGCCTCCATCAGTTCCAGACCCGGCGCGACGAAGGCGGCGTTGGCGGATTTGATCTCCTCAGGCACGACACCGCTCAGTCCGGACAGATCCTCCACGCCCAGCGCGGTCAGAATCTGATCGAGGGTCTCCCCCGCCGCACCCTCGGCGGCCATGCCAAGCGCCAGGGTCAGGCTCGCGGGGGACAGCATCACGTTGCCGCCGTCATACAGCTCTTTCAACAGTTCAAAGCCCAGCTTTTCGCCCGCCGGAGAGGTTTCCGCCAGTGCAACGCAGCCCAGCAGCGTCAGGCACAGCAGTATGGAAAGGATCTTCTTCATAAAAACACGCTCCTTTGCGTCAATTTCTGCATGATAGACGCAAGGGAGCGCTGTGAAGTTCCATTTGAATGGTCGATTGGTATGAATTTACGCTCAGCCGCGGATTCTGGCCTCGGTGGCGCGCACATCGTCGATGAAGGCCTTCGCGTCCGGCGCGCCGTAGAGAGCGCTGCCCGCCACCATCACGGTCATGCCCTGCTCGATGAAGGGCACGCAGGTCGTGGTGTTCAGGCCGCCGTCCACCTCGATCAGCGCATCGCAGCCCGCCTCGTCCAGCATGCGGCGAATCTCGCCCACCTTGTGGATGGTTGCCGGGATCATCTTCTGTCCGCCGAAGCCAGGGTTGACGCTCATCACCAGCGCCAGATCGAAGTCGCCCAGCACGTACCGCAGGCACTCCGGGCTGGTGCCGGGGTTCAGCGCTACGCCCGCCAGCGCGCCGGCAGCGCGAATCTGCTGGAGCAGGCGGTGCAGGTGGTTGGTGGCCTCGGCGTGCACGGTGATGATCCTCGCGCCCGCCGCGGCGAACTCCTCAACATATTTCTCGGGGTTGGCGATCATCAGGTGGGCGTCCACCGGCAGCGAGCACTTCGCCGCAGCCTTCAGGATGCCCTGACCAAAGGTGATGTTGGGCACAAAGTTGCCGTCCATCACATCGTAGTGCAGATAGTCTGCGCCGGCAGCAGCCATGCGCTCAATCTCTTCACCGATCCTCAGAAAATCCGCCGCAAGCAGCGACGGCGCCAGCTTAATCATAGCGTTCCCTCCACTTCTGTTTCATATCCTCCAGCAGCTCCACATACCTGCGGTGCCGCAGTTCGTCGATCTCGCCCGCCTCCACCGCCTGCCGCACGCCACATTTGGGCTCGGTGGCGTGGTAGCAGGGCTGGAAGTAGCAGCTTCCCAGATAGGGTTCAAACTCGGGGAAGCTGTCCTGCAGCTCCACCGGGTCGAACAGCTCATTATCCAGCAGGCTGAAGCCCGGAGTGTCCAGCACCATGCCGCCGCCCGGCAGCGGAATCAGCTCCGAGCGCCGCGTGGTGTTCTTGCCGCGCTCGATCTTCTCCGACAGATCGCCCGTCTCCAGCTCCAGGCGGTACAGTGCGTTGATCAGCGAGGATTTGCCCGCGCCGGACTGTCCCGCCAGCGCGTGTACGCTGCCTTTGAGCGCATTCCGCAGCGCATCCACGTTCTCGAGCGTGTGCGCCGAGACAAACATCGCGTCCACCTGCGCGCCCCGGTACTGATGCACGATCTCCCCCGCGCGCTGAGGTGCAAGCTCGCACTTGCTGACCACCAGCATCGGCGCGACGCCCCGCCTGCGCGCGGTGAGGATCATGCGATCCACAAGACTTAAGTCGGCCTCCGGCGCAGCCGCAGCCGCTACGATCACGATCCGGTCGATGTTCGCCACCGGCGGACGCTCCAGCTCGTTCCGGCGCGGCAGGATCGAATGCAGCCAGCCGTCCTCCTCGCCCGTGCCGGGCGTCATCTCCACGCGGTCGCCCACCTTGGGCTTCATGCGCTCGCGGCGCAGCTTGCGCTGCGCGCGCAGCGTGTATTCCTCGCCCGCATCGTCAAGGACGGTGTAAAAGCCGCCGATGCCCCGCAAAATCGTTCCCTGCAAACGCTCGCCTCCGGTTCTAGTTGAAATCCAGCTGCATGCTCTCGTAGAGCACGTCGTCCATATAGATGTAGATTTGGTGCACGCCGCTCTCCGAGCTGCTCAGGCCGATGGCGTGGGTGCCCTTCGGCAGCACCTCCCGGTAGACCTCCAGGCTCACGCCCGAGGGCGCGACCAAATTCACCGTCACCCGCAGGTTGTTCAGCGGCACCACCAGCGTAAGCTCCGCGTCGGGCGCATACTTCTTCTCCTGCGCGCGGCAGATGGTGAGGTCCACCGCCGTTCCCATGAGCACCTGGGTGTAGGGCGCGATGCTCTGAGCGATCACCGCGCCGGACCTCGCGTCGGCGGAATCGCCCTCGCTCACCGTTCCCAGCACCAGGCCCTCGGCCTCGATCACCGCCTGCGCGCCCTCCAGCGTCAGACCCGACAGCGACGGAACCGACACGCACTGTCCGCTCACCTTCAGCACAAGCTCGCTGTCGCGGGACTGCCAGCCTGGGCTCAGGTTCACGGAAACCACCGTGCCCACCGCCCGGTCGCTCTGCACATTTGCGACCTCCACGGTTCGCACGCCCGCGCCGTTGAGCGCCTCCAGCGCCTCCTTCTCGCTCCAGCCGGTCATGTCCTCCAGATAGTACCACTGGCTGCCCAGACTCACCGTCAGCGTGATTTTCGCGCTCTTGCGAATTGACTCGCCCGCCTCACGGGATTGCAGCATCACCGTTCCGTCGGGATAGTCGTCGCTGTAGGCGTTCACCACGATGGGCGACACGCCCAGCGCCTCCATCGCATGCACCGCGTCCTCCTCGGCCTCGCCGATCAGATAGGGCATGTTCACAGTGGCGTAGCGCTCCTGAAGCACCAGACCCAGCGCAGCCAGCGCAAGCACCAGCGCTGCGGTTCCCAGCGCGATCATCCACCAGAACAGTTTTTTGCGCCGGGGCTTGACCGGCTGGGGATGCTTCTTTACTTCCTCGCGCGCCGTCTCCGGCTGGGCCTCCTCCCGCTTTGTGGGATAGCGCACGAAGCCGCCCCTGGGCTTGGAGATGGTCATGCGCAGATCCGCCGCCATCTCCGCCGCGCTCTGGTAGCGCAGCTGCTTGTCCTTGCACAGCGCGCGCATCACGACCTCGTCCAGCGCCCGGGAGATGTGGGAATTCCGGCTGCGCATGGACGCGGGCTGCTCGTTGATGTGCTTGAGCGCCACCGATACGGTGGTATCGCCGTCGAAGGGCACGTGGCCGGTGAGCATCTCGTAGAGCACCACGCCCACGGAGTACAGGTCGCTCTGCTCGTCGGCAACCTCGCCCCGGGCCTGCTCCGGCGAGAGGTAGTGCACGCTGCCCATGGCCGAGCCGTTGGGATCCAGCTGGGTGGTCTGGCTCGCTTTCAGGCGGGCGATGCCAAAGTCCGCAACCTTCACCCGTCCCTGCCTGTCCACCAGGATGTTCTGGGGCTTGATATCGCGGTGCACGATGCCGTTGCGATGGGCATGGTCCACCGCCGCCAGGATGCGTATGGTCATCCGCAGCGCCACATCCGGGTGGATGCGACCCTCGTCGCGGATCATCTGCTTGAGGGTCTGGCCGTCCACATACTCCATCACGATGTAGCGCATCTCGCCTTCGATACCCACGTCCAGCAGGTTCACGATGTTCTCGTGGGACATCTTCGCGGCGGCCTCGGCCTCGCGGCTGAAGCGGCGCACGAATTCCATGTCGGATTCGTACTCCGGCCGCAGCACCTTGATGGCGACGGTTCGGTTCTCCTCTAAATCCAGGGCGCGGTATACGACGGCCATGCCGCCCGTACCAACGACAGCTTCGATGCGATACCGGCCCGATATGAGCCGTCCGATCATCTGTCTTCCTCCCCGGTCACCACGTACATTGCGGTGATGTTGTCGCTTCCGCCGTCGTCCAGCGCGGCCTGCACCGCCTGTTTCAGCTTCTCCTCCCAGCCGCAGTCGCTCTGGGTGAGCTCAAGTATGTCCCGATCCTCCAGGTGGTTGGACAGGCCGTCGGTGCAGAGGAAGAACACGTCCCCCGGCTCCAGCGCGATCTGCATCAGGTCCACCGTCACCTGATCCGCCGTGCCCAGCGCGCGGGTGATGTAGTTGCGCTTGGGATGGTGCTTGGCCTCCTGGGGCGTGATCAGTCCCTTGCGCACCATCTCCTCCACCAGCGTGTGATCCACGGTGATGCGCAGGATGCTGCCCCTGCGGATCAGGTACGCGCGGCTGTCGCCCACATGGGCGACGTAGGCGCTGCCGTTGTTCAGCGCCAGTGCGGTGAAGGTGGTGCCCATGCCGCTGTACTGCTCCACGCAGCGCGACCGCGCGTGCACCGCCGCGTTGGCGCGCTCCACCGATCGGCGCATGGCCGCGCCGTCGATCCACCTGCACATGCGCATCTCCCCGGAAAAGACCCGAACCGCCATGGCGCTGGCGATCTCGCCCGCGTTGTGGCCGCCCATGCCGTCCGCAATCGCGCAGAAGCGCTCCCCCGGTATCCGTCTGCACAAAAACTTTCATTTGTTCTCCTCCGGGGTTCGCGTTTTGCTTTACTTTTGCTCCGAGATGTATTTCCGCCTGAGCTGGCCGCAGGCGCCGTCGATGTCCGCGCCCATCTCCCGGCGCACCGTGGCGGAGATGTTCTTCAGCTCCAGGCGCTTGAGGAAGGCGGCCACGTCCTGCTTCGTCGGCGCCTCCAGATTGCGCTCCTTGACTGCGTTCAGCGGGATCAGGTTCACGTGGCAGCGCATGCCGCGCAGCCGACGCGCCAGCTCCTCGGCGTGGCGCACCTCGCAGTTGACGTTCCTGATCAGCGCGTACTCGAACACCACGCGCCGTCCCGTCTCCTCGCTGTACTTCCTGCACGCGGCGATCACGTCCTCATAAGGGTAGGCGTTTGCCACGGGCATGATCTTCTGGCGGATGGCATCGTTGGGGGCGTGCAGCGACAGCGAAAGCGTCAGCGGCAGGCCCTCCTTGATGAAGTCGTAGATGCGGTTCACCAGGCCGCAGGTGGACAGCGAGATGTTGCGGATGGAGATGTTCAGCCCCGTCGCCTGGATGTGGCGGTTCGCGGCCACCACCTGGCCCAGAATCTCGCCGGGGGTCAGGTTGCGCACCCGTCCCTCCAGCGTGGACGCGCAGAACGCGCAACCCATGCGGCAGCCCACCTGGGTAGACACGCACAGCGTATCGCCGTACTTGTAGCGCATCACCACGCCCTCGATCAGGTTGCCGTCGTGAAGCTCGTAGAGGAACTTCTCCGTCTCGTCGATTTTGGATTTGTAGCTCTCGCGGATGCGCACCGGGTTCGCCACGGCGATCGCCGCCATTTTCTCCCGCAGCGCGTTCGACAGGTTCGACATTTCGGCAATCTCCACGCCCCGGTTCAGCCACTGGCGAATCTGTCCGGCGCGGAACTTGCTCTCGTGAAGCTCGTTCAGTACGAAGTCCAGAAGCTCCTGATCGCTTAACGACAGCAGCTGGATTTTATCGCTCATAGCTCCCCGCCTTTCTGCGCAGGCGCGCGATGAAGAAGCCCTCGATCCCGTCCCGACCGGGCAGAATCTGGATGCAGCCGTTCACATAATGCGCGCGCAGCTGCTCCGGGAGCCAGGTATCGTCCAAATCGGGCGCAAACTCCGGGTGCAGGTTCAGGAAAGCCTCGATCTGCGTCTCATTCTCCTCCGGCAGCAGCGTGCAGGTGGAGTACACCAGAAGTCCGCCGGGGCGCACGCAATCCGCGCAGGTATTGAGGATGTCCCGCTGGATCGGTATCAGCGCTTCGATGGTCTCGCCCTTCAGGCGGTACTTGATGTCCGGCTTGTCGCCCATCACGCCCAGACCCGAGCAGGGCGCATCCACCAGCACCGCGTCCATGGACAGCTCCATGCTCTCCATGGGCTTTGCAGCGTCGCGCACCTGTGCGCGGATGTTGTCCAGCTCCAGACGGCGCGCCGCCGCGCGGATCAGCTCCACGCGATGCTCGTGCAGATCCCAGGCGTACACGCGGCCCGTGCCCTGCATCGTCTCGGCGATCAGGCAGGTCTTGCCCCCGGGCGCAGCGCAGGCGTCCAGCACCTGCATGCCCGGCTTCGCGCCCACCGCAGCCGCCGCCAGCATGGAGCTCTCCCCCTGAATGGAGAACAGGCCCTTCCGGTAGCCCTCGTGGGCGGAGAGCTTGCCCGCGCCGGTCACGCGGTACGCCCCGGACACCGTGGCGTGCTCCCAGCTGAAGCCGTTCTGCGTCAGCCACGCCTCGAAAGCCGCATCGTTCATGCGCATGCGGTTGGGACGGATGGTGTCGCTGCGGCGATCCGGCGACCAGGCCAGAATCTCCTCGGTCTGCTCCACGCCGTAGGCCGCCACCAGCCGCGCAACCAGCTCCGGCGCGGTGGAATACTTCTCGGACAGATAGGCTTCCGGCTCCGTTTCACGATCAGGCAGCTTCAGCTCACCCGCGTCCCGATCGCGGATCAGGCTCCGCAGCACGCCGTTCACCAGCGCGGTCAGGCCATCCCGACCCGCGCGGCGGGTCTGCTTCACGGTCTCGTCCACCGCCGCGTGATCCGGAATCCTGTCCATGAACAGGATCTGCGCCGTGGCGATGCAGAGGATGTCCATGACCTCCGGCTCCGGGCGCGTCTTCAGGCGCGCAGAAAGCACGTGCTCGATGCGCAGCCGGTTCTCCAGCGTGAAGTAGAACACGCTGGAGGCCAGGCGGCGATCCTCGTCGCTGAGATGCGCCGCGCTCAGCTCCCGATCCAGTGCCTGCGCCGCATACGCGTCGTTGCGCGCCACATTGCGCAGCGCCCGCAGCGCCACGTCCCGTGCGGACGGCCCCGCAGGCTTCGCCGGAGCCGGTCTGCGGTCGCGGCCCTCGAACTTCCTTCCGACGAATTTGTCCCCCGGCTTGCGCTCGAACTTCTTTTCGCCGGGTTTGCTGTCATATTTCTTCTTGAACGGCCTGTCGCCGGGTTTCCGCTCAAATTTCTTTTCAAACGGCTTGCCGTCACGCTTGAAATCCCGCCGGTTTCCGCCCTGATTCCTGTTGTTTCCCTGATCCATTCGGCTGTTGCCCCGTTTCAGTTGAATTTGGTTCCGATTTCGATTTTCTTGCCCTGAAGGTAGGCCTTGGCGGTCATGCGCTTGGCGTTGGGAGCCTGCATCTCCAGCACCTCCAGCCAGCCCTCGCCGCAGGCGATCTTCAGGCCCTCCTTGGCCCCGGACACCGCCACGGTGCCCGGCTCTGCAGCGCCCTCCGCAGCGCAGGGCTTCGCCAAGTAGATCTTCAGCCTGCCGTCGCCGCTTTCCGTGTAGGCGCAGGGCCAGGGGTTCAGGCCGCGCACCTGACAGGCGATCTCCTCCGCGCTCCTCGTCCAGTCGATTTTGCCCATCTCCTTGGTGAGCATCGGCTGATAGCTGGCCTCGGCTTCATTCTGCTTGACGCTCTTCAATCCGCCGTGGGGATAAAATTTCAGCGTGTCAATCAGCAGCTTTGCGCCGATCTCCGACAGCCGCTGGGTCAGCTCGCCCGCCGTCTCCAATTCGCCGATGTCGGTCTGGGCCTTCAGGAGCATGTCGCCGGTGTCCATGCCGATGTCCGTTAGCATGGTGGTCACGCCCGCAACCTTTTCACCGTTCAGAATGCACCAGTTGATGGGCGCGGAGCCCCGGTACTTTGGCAGCAACGACGCATGCACGTTCACGGTGCCGTACTGGGGGATTTCGAGAATCTCCCGGCTGAGCAGCTGGCCGAAGGCGGCGGTGACCACCAGCTCGGGCTTCAGCGCCCGCAGGCAATCCACGCCCTCCTGCGCCTTGATCTTTTCAAACTGATACACCGGCACGCCGCGCTCCTGGGCCAGGAGCTTCACCGGGCAGGGCGTCAATTTGTGGCCGCGACCCGCCGGGCGGTCCGGCTGGGTGATCGCACCGACCACCTCGTAGCCGTTGTCCAGCAGCGCGCGCAGCGAAGGCACGGCGAACTCCGGCGTGCCCATGAATACGATGCGCATGGGTCAGTCCTCCTCGTACTGGTCGGTCACGTCCTCGATCATCTTGTCCACGTAGACGATGCCGTCCAGATGATCCAGCTCGTGGCAGAAGGCCTGGGCCAGGAAGCCCTCGCCCTCCACCTCGATGTGGCGGCCCTTGCGATCCTGCGCGTGCACCCGCACCTTCGCGGGGCGCTCCACGGTGCCGCGCTTGCCGGGCACGGACAGGCAGCCCTCCACGCAGGTCTGCACGCCCTCGGCGGCGATGATCTCCGGGTT
>SFNY01000049.1 GCA_004554085.1 Clostridiales bacterium
CCACACCGCTTTCAGTATAGCATTGGAGGCCTTTATCTCTAAGTCTTTTTCTTCACCCCCAGTTCAACTGGGGGTTTCATCTTGCCTGTTCGGCGCACAGCGAAAGAGCCCGCCCTCTGCACGCCGCAGAAGGCAGGCCCAACGCAATTGCAATTCAATTCCGGAAGCCGTTCGGCAAGGTCTCATTCCTCGTCGAAATCCACGTCCTCCTCGTCAAAGTCGGAGTTCTCGATGATGTCGATCAGCTTCTCGGCGAGCTCCTCCTCCACCGGGACGAACTCCTCCATGTCGTCGCCGACGGGCACGACCTTCATCACAAAGGCCTCGCGGCGGCTGTCGCAGCCCTCGCACGCCTTGGTGTCGCAGGCCTCGCAGCTGCCGTCGCCAAGCTCGGCCAGCAGCGCATACTCCTGGCCCTCATAGAAGAGGTAGTCCAGCACCTCCATGGTGATCTCGTTGCCGTTATCGTCCTCAAACACGACCAGATCCTGTTCGTTTTCCATCTGTCGCGCTCCTTATGCGTATTTCAGGAAGCCCTGATGCATCTCATTATAGCGCACTGCCCTCAAAAACGCAAGTATATGCGCTACTTTTTCTTGCGGTTCACGTCCCGCAGCGCGACCCGGCTGCCGTCGGGGTACTCCACCACGGTCTGATCCAACTGGCCCCGGAACTGGCTTCGGAAGGCCTGAAGGTAGGCCTGCCGAAGCGCATGACGCTCTGCAGCCTCTTCGTTGGTCAGCGCACGCTCCCGGGAGATGCGCGTCAGTTCGTTGATTCGCTTGATGTTCGCCTGCTCCATTGCTTCCTCCGTCACTTCAGTTCGTAGCTGATCTGCACCTGCGCGTTGACCCGGATCTGCGCCGCGCGCACAGTGGTCGCCGCGCCGTCCATCTCGCTGCCCTCGCGCATGTACATGCCGCTGCCGGCGGTGCTGTTGTAGTAGCTGTAATCGTCCTCGCTGCCCTGGCTGATGGTCAGGATGCCGCCCAGCTCCCGTCCGGCCGCCGCAGCAATGACCTCGGCCTTGCCCTGCGCGTCCGCCACCGCCAGCTCCAGCGCCTTCTTCTGCGCCGCACTGTCGTCCTTCACGGTGAAGCTGATGGAATCGAAGGTGTTGGCCCCGGCCGCAAAGGCCGCGTCGATGTAGCTGCCGATGCTGTCGATCTCATCGGTCATGATCGTCAGCGAATTGCTGATGGAGTAGCCGGTGATGCGTTCCATCTCGCCGGAATAATCGTAGCGGGGCGAGATGTAGAGGTAGTTCGTGGAGATGTTGCTGTCCTCCAGGCCCGCATCCAGCAGCGCCCGGCAGATGGCGTTCATCTTCTCGTTTGCCTGGTTCTGCAGTTCACCCAGATCCTCTCCGTTGATGGAGATGCCCAGGGATGCACTGACGCGATCCGCCGCCACATACACCGTGCCGCTGCCGGTCACATTCAGCGTGCTCTCCGCCAGCGCGCCGCAGCAGAGCAGCATGGCCAGCGCCATAATGCATGCAAGAATTCTCTTCATGTTTTTCTCCTTTACTCTTCTCACTGTTCGGTCAGCTGGATGTAGATCACGGCGGTCTCGCCGCTCTCCTCCCGAAGCTCGGAATCCAGCTCCGTTCCCAGCAGGCTCGCCGCGTTCAGGAAATCCTGCACGTAAGCACCGGGCAGCTCGATGCGGTACATGGCCTCGCGATCCGCTTCGCCGCGATCCGTGGTCGCCGTGCCGCTGTACTCCGCCGTCAGCTCCTCCAGCGTCCGGCAGGCCCGGTCGAAGTCCGCAACGCCATACTTCTTCCATGCAGAATAGTCCTCTGCGGAGAGGCTGTACGCCGCCTGCACCGCATCGGATTCGCCATCGGTGGCGATCATGTCGGTGAACTCCACGGTGCGCGCCTGCGTGCCCGCATTCGGCGTCAGGGCGTTCTGCGGCTTCAGCGCGTCGCTGCGCAGCACTGCGGTGCAGCCGATGGCCACGACCAGCGCCGCCGCCAGTCCGTAAACCACGCGAAGCGCACGCTTCCTGCTGCGCTTTCCGGTCTCCGCGCGAACAGCCTTCCGCCAGGCGGCCTGGGCCTCCAGCGGTACGCTCACATCGTCGTCCATATGGGCCAGCGCGTCCCGCAGCAGCTCCGCCGCCTCCAATTCGTTTCTACATTCCTCACAGGCAGCCGCATGATCCCGCAGCGCACGCATCTCCTCCGCGGAGAGCTCGCCGTCGATGTAGGCGTCCAGCATCGCGTGCATCTGTTCGCAATTCATACGTCAACCTCCTTTCCCCCATAACTGTTGCTTAGACGCCGTGCGTGTCAAAAAGTTCCGCTTTTTTGGACAATTTTTCGCGCAATTTCTCGCGTCCCCGGCTGATCCGGGATTTGATGGTGCCAACGTTCACGTCCAGCATCTGTGCGATCTCGTCGTAGGAGTATCCTTGCACGTCCCGCAGCACGATGGCGGAGCGCATGTCCTCGGGCAGCTCCCGTATGGCCCCGGCCAGCGTCTTGCGCGTCTCGGACTGAATCGCCCTGCGCTCGGGTACATTGTCGCCGTCGGAGGGCGACCAGCCCTGATCCAGCAGGTTGTCCAGCGAGGTGTTCGGGCGGTTCTTCTTGCGCCGCAGCTCGTCCAGGCAGGTGTTCATGGTGATGCGGTACACCCAGGTGGAAAAGCTCGATTGCCCCTTAAAGCCGCCGATCGCCCGGTAGATGCGCAGCATGGCCTCCTGCAGGCAGTCCTGGGCGTCCTCCCGGTTGGCAAACATCCGCAGCGCGACGGCATACATGCGCTTCTCGTGCATCGCCATCAGTTGATTGAAAGCCGAAGGGTCTCCGCCGGATGCACGCTCAATCAATTTCTGTTCATTCTGTTCCAACGGTCCGCCTCCTCTGGTCTCTTTTGAGTCGGTTCTCACTCTATTATACACGAAATGCGGCATTTTGCAACGCTGGGAAAAATTTGGGAAATGTCTTGCATTTTTACAATGAATCCTTTATAATAGTTAACGCATGCCGGTGTGGCGGAATGGCAGACGCATCGCACTCAAAATGCGACGGTTTATCCGTGCCGGTTCAAGTCCGGCCACCGGCACCACTTCGGAGCAAGCTTTACGTCGCTTGCTCCGTTTTTTGACAAATTGCAAGCGCAGTGCCGGTTTGCATATTCTTTTCATGCGGCCGCCATGCGAACGGAACACCAGTCCGGATCCCTGCGATCACGACTGGCGCTTTGTTTTTTCGGCATCGTCTGCTTGAACCTCAACTGACAGATTCGCATCTCCCCATTCCTTGATGCAGTCGAGGACGGACAAAAAGCTCTCTCCCAACCCGGTCAGACTGTATTCGACGTGCGGCGGGAGCTCGCAAAAATCATGGCGATGAAGGAAGCCGTCCGCCTCCAATTCCCTGAGCTGCCTGGTGAGGGAGCTCTCCGTGATCTCGCCAATCTGGCGGCGAAGCTGCCCGAAGCGCCGAATTTCGCACTTTCCGATGTACCAGAGGATTTCAATTTTATATTTCCCGCCCAGCATCCTCTGCACGGTGGAGATTGTTTTGCATCGACCGGCGGCCACTTCCGATTTTCTCATCCGTCCATCCTCCTTTCGCACCATTATATTCCCTCTGCCATCACAATTCAATATACTGCAAAAAAGTACCGTACTTACAATTGTGCGGCTTTCATGCTAGAATGATGCCAACGAGGCCGAATGTGCGCAGGTCTGCCTCGTTGCCTGCGCATAAATGAAACAATATGAGGTTTTGGTCATGCATTACACTGGAACAATCTGGCGACCGCCCTATGAAGCGGATTCACCGCTCCTGGAAGTCACCGCGGGCTGCACCCATCACAGCTGCAAATTCTGCACGCTGTACAGCGAGCTTCCGTTCAATTTCAGGCTGTCTCCCATGAAGGACATCGAACATGCTTTGCTGGAAGCGCAGGTCCTACACACAAATCCACATTCGAGGACGCTTGCCCAGCTTCAGGGCAGGGATTTTGCAGAGCCAATCCGTCGCGTCTTCCTGACAGGGGCAAATCCGTTTGTACTCAAGACGGAATAACTGCTTGAAATCGCAGACTGTATCAAAAAGTATCTGCCGAATGTCGAATCCATCGGCTGCTTTGCCCGAATCACGGATACCTACAACAAGACGGAAACTGGGCGGAGGAAGCGGAACTCGAAAAATACCGGGAGCTGCGAACCCTCGTGGAAAACCTGAAGCTGAACACCTGCTTCGCCGCGATGGGTGCGTCCAACGCCTTCCAGCTCAGGGGGCGCTTGCCGGAGGACAGGGAGAAGCTGCTTAAGGCGCTGGATCGGATCATCTCCGAATTCAGTGAACGTGAGTTGCGGCATTACCGCGAAACGCTGCCGCATCTGTAAGACACATCCCCGTCACATGCGCAAGTGCGGCCTGCAAGTGCAATAGAGCGGATTGCAGGCCGCACTTGTTCAGCGCAGGAACAGGTGAATCAGCTTGTCAAAGCAATTCTTATAGGGCTGGTAGCGCATGGGCAGGTCGATCCAGGTCTTCTTGTCCACGATGCTGCGCATATGGGAGAAGGTCTCGAAGCCGGTCTTGCCATGGTAAGCGCCCATGCCGCTCTCCCCCACGCCGCCGAAGCCCATGCTGCTGGTGGCAAGGTGGATCACCACGTCGTTGACGCAGCCGCCGCCGAAGCGGCAGCGCTGCTGTACGCGACGTATAGTAACCTTGTCCGAGGAGAAGATGTACAGCGCCAGCGGCCTGGGACGCTCGTTGACGCTGCGAATGGCCTCGTCCAGATTCTCGTAGGTCAGCACCGGCAGCACCGGGCCGAAGATCTCCTGCTGCATCACGGCATCGTCAAAGCTCACGTTGTCCAGGATCGTCGGCTGAATCCTGCATGTGGCCCGGTCGGATTCGCCGCCGTAGGCCAGCTTCGCCGGATCGATCAGGCCGCAGATGCGGTCGAAGTGCTTCTCGTTGATGATTTTTCCGTAGTCCGCGTTGGAACGCCAGTCCGCACCGTACTGCCGGAGAATCTCCTCCTTCAGCAGGTCGATCAACTCGTCTTTGATGCTCTTTTCGCAAAGAATGTAGTCCGGGGCGACGCAGGTCTGCCCGCAGTTCAGGAACTTGCCGAAGGCGATGCGCCGGGCCGCCAGCCTCAGGTTCGCACTTGCGTCCACGATGCAGGGGCTCTTTCCGCCCAGCTCCAGCGCCACCGGCGTGAGCCTCGGCGCGGCCTTCTCCAGCACCAGCTTTCCCACGTTGGCGCTTCCGGTGAAGAAGATGAAGTCGAAGTTCTCCTCCAGCAGACAGGCATTCTCGCTGCGACCTCCTGTGACCACCGCCACGTACTCCCTGGGGAAGATTTCGCCGAGCAGCGACGCGATCAGCGCGCTGGTGTTGGGCGAATAGGCGCTGGGCTTGACGACCGCCGTGTTGCCCGCGGCGATGGCGTCCACCAACGGATCCAGCGTCAGCAGCAGCGGATAGTTCCAGGGGCTCATGATCAGCGTCACGCCGTAGGGCGCAGGGCTCACGTAGCTGTGGGAGGCAAACTGCGCAAGCGGCGTGGCAACGCGCTTTTCCCGGCTGAGAGAACAGATGTGCCGCAGCATGTAGCCGATCTCGCTGAGCACCAGACCGCTCTCGCACATGTAGCTCTCAAATGCGGACTTGCCCAGATCGGCGCGCAGCGCCTCCGCGATTCGCGCCTCGTTCTGCTGAATCGCGCTGCGAAGGCGCTTCAAAGCATCGATGCGAAAATCGATTGGCAGCGTCGCGCCGCTGGCAAAGTAGCTGCGCTGCGCGGCTACGATGGACGAGATCTCCTCCGGCCTCATGCTTCTTCCTCCATAACGTCGTAGTAAAACTGCTCCAGCTCCCCGCGCGTCATCAGCTTCGGCACGGGATAGAGCGGATTGGCCTCGGCCTCCGCGTGGGCGGCCAGCCCCGGAATGTCCTCCCTGCGGATGCCGGGCAGCGTCTCCGGAATTTCCATCTCCGCATTCATGCGCCGGATCATGTCGATCATGCGCTCCGCACCCTCCTTCAAGGGGACGCTCTCGTCGCAGAGCTTCAGCGCGCAGGCCAGCTCCCAGAGTTTTTTGTGGGCGCTCTCGCCGTAGGCCTCCAGCACGTGCGGCAGCAGAACCGCGTTCGCAAGGCCGTGCGGGATGTTGTAGCGCCCTCCCAGCGAGTGCACCACGGAATGGCAGTAGCCCACATAGGACTTGGTGAAGGCACGCCCCGCATAGAAGGATGCGCGCAGCATGCTCCGGCGGGCCTCCATGTCGTTGCCGTCCCGGTAGGCGCGCAGCAGGTTCCCCTGGATCAATTGCAGCGCATGGATGGCGTCCGCGCGGGTGGAGGCGGTGGTGGATCGGCCGATGTAGGCCTCCACCGCGTGGGTCAGCGCATCCATGCCGGTGGTCGCAGTGATCCTCGGCGGCAGGCTTCGCGTCACCTCCGCGTCCAGCACTGCCGCATGTGGAATCAGAGAAAAATCGTTGATGGTGAACTTGTGGTGGGTCTCGCTGTCGGTGACCAGCGCCGCGAGGGTTGTTTCGCTGCCGGTGCCCGCGGTGGTGGGCACCGCCACGGTGAAGGGCAGGCGATGCAGCACCTTCAGCACGCCCTTCATGCGCTTCACCGGCTTGTTGGGCCGCACAATGCGCGCGCCCACCACCTTGGCGCAGTCCATGGCCGAGCCGCCGCCGAATCAAATGATGCCCTGACAACCCTCCTTGAGGTAGAGGCTGCGGGCGTCCTCCACGTTGCGCACCGTGGGGTTGGGCACAGTCTCATCAAAGACCACAAAGCGGATGCCCGCCGCGCGCAGCGCCGCCTTCAGGGGCTCGATCAGGCCGCAGCCGTGGATGGATTTGTCCGTGACGATCAGCACGCACTGGATCTTCCGCGCGCAGCTGCTCCGGGATCTCCGCGCAGGACTCCAGCAGGATCGGGCTGCGATAGGGCAAAAACGGAATTGCAATCCTGAAAAAGAACTGAAACGTGCGGCAATAGGCCGCTTTCAGCAGGTTCATGGGCATATCCTCTCATTCCAAGGTTTGAGATTATTATATTCCCTCGACGGAGGACAGCAAGTTCAGCAAAGTAAAGTGTTTGCAATCAATCCCGGTGCAGGTCAGAGCTTCCAAGCCGTGCGCAGCAGCTCCGCGGCCGCTTCCAGCGCATCGTCCGGCACGCCGCCATAGCCCAGCACGACGGTGGAGGGCCGCACGGGAAACTCGTGGGCATAGTCGCTCAGGCGGTGCAGGCGGATGCCGCTGGCCGTCGCCTGGGCGTACAGCTCCTCCTCGCTGCGATCCGGCAGGGTCAGCAGAAAGTGAAGGCCGCCGCCGTCGCCGCTGATGCAAATGCGATTATCCAGACTGCGGAAGCACTGCGTCAGGCGCGCGCAGCGCTGGCGGTAGAGGTTGCACATCCGGCGCAGGTAGCGCGCATAGAAGCCCTCGGACAGAAATCTGGCCAGCACGGTCTGCTCGTAGCGCGAAACGGTGGAAGAAAAGTGGCCAAACAGCGCCCGGTAGCGCTCCAGCAGCACCTCCGGCAGAACCATGTAGGCCACGCGGATCGACGGTGCAAGGCCGCGGCTGAAGCTGCCGATGTACACCACGCGGCCGTTGCGGTCCATGCTCTGCATCGCGGGTATCGGATGCGCACCGTAGCGGAATTCGCAGTCGTAGTCGTCCTCGATGATGTAGCGATCCGACGCGGAGTTCGCCCAGTGGAGCAGCTGCGAGCGCTGCACGGCGGGCATGGTCACGCCCATGGGAAACTGGTGCGATGGCGTGATGTAGGCCACGCTGGCGTCGCTCTTCAGCAGATGCGGTATGGAGATACCCGTATCCCCCACCGGTATGAAACGGAATCTGCGCCCGCTGTTGCGCACGCTGTGCCAGGTGACCGCGTAGCAGGGATCCTCCAGCGCAAACACGGCCTCCGGATCAAAAAGCTGGATCAGCAGCTCCAGCAGGTACTCCGTGCCCGCACCCACCACGATCTGATCCGCGCTGCAGCGCACGCCGCGATATTCCTGCAAAAATGCCGCCAGAGCGCTGCGCAGGGCCGGCTCACCCTGACGGTCGCCGCGCTGAAGCAGCTCCGGGGAATTGTAGATGACCTCCTTGTTCAGCTTTGCCCAGGATGCATAGGGAAATGCGGAGGTGTCCACCACGGAGGTGGAGAAATTCACCCTCGGCTGCACGGGCGCAGGCCGGTCAACCGAGGCGACCTCAGCTGCCGTCGCAGCACCGTAGGGAACCAGATCGGCCACATAGAAGCCGCTCTTCGCCACCGCCTGCACGTAGCCCTCCGCCACCAGGATGGCGTAGCTGTTTTCCACCGTAGAACGGCTGACCCCGAGGTGGGCGCACAGGCTGCGCTTGGAGGGCAGCTTCGTGCCCGCCGGGAGTCGCCCGGACTGAATTTCCTCCGCAAAATAGCGGTAGAGCTGCTCGTACATCGGAATCCGGCTGCCGCCGTCCAAGGTCAGGGTGATGTTGTACATGCGTCCGCCTCCAATCTGGCCACATGAAATGTGCATAAACTGAGCATTGAAGTGATACCAGTTCTGATTTATGATTATACCTGCAATTGGAAAGCATGTCAATTGGAGGGAAAAACAATGGGTGAAAAGAAATATTCCATTCAGAAGATCATTTATATCGGCATGATGGCAGCCATCGTCTGCGTGATCACCTTCTTCCGCTTCCCGCTGCTGGGATCGAAGGTGCACTTTGCAAACGCCATGTGCCTGCTGTCCGGTCTGCTGCTGGGCGGCGTTCCCGGCGGCATCGCCGCAGGCCTGGGCTCCTTTCTCTACGACGCTCTGTTTGGCGGCTACGACATCATTCAGTGCCTGATCACCTTCGTGAGCAAGTTCGCCATGGCCCTTGTCTGCGCGAAGATCGCCAATGTGAAGATCGATCGGGAAGCCAAGCCCGTGCGCATCGTGATCGCAAGCATCATCGGCGCGCTGAGCTACGTGGCGCTGTACATGCTCAAGACCTTCATCTATCAGAAGTTCGTCTACGGCTTCCCCATGGATGCCGTCGGCGCGACCATGCTCTCGAAGCTGCCCGCTTCCCTGATCAACGCCGTCGTGGCGATGATCGCCGCGCCCATCTTCTATGGCGCGCTTCGACCGGCGCTGAAGCAGGTCACTGCCCGCATGACCGCGCACTGACGCACATTCGGAGATTCCGCTTGCCGTCCGGGCTTTTGAGTAGCCCGGACGGCATTTTTCGCCCTGATGGGAGATAAGCTGCCACGCGCGGCGCATTGCGGGAAATGGCGATCTGCAAAACCTGTCATGAAAAGCGATTGCATTTCCAATCTACATGCGCCCGCCTCTAATCTGACCATGTGAAATGTGCATAAACTGAGCATTGAAGTCGTGCCAGTTCTGATTTATGATTATACCTGCAATTGGAAAGCATGTCATTTGGAGGGAAGAAAAATGAAGCATACATCCACATTCAAGATTGTTCTGACTGCGCTGTTCGCCGCGCTGATCTGCGTCGCCACCATGCTGATTCAGATCCCGATTCCCGCCACCGGCGGCTATGCGAACCTGGGCGACGGCGTGATTCTGGTCTGCGCCTATCTCATCAGTCCTCTCTACGCGGTGATCGCTGCGGGCCTGGGCTCCATGCTGGCGGATCTGCTGGCGGGCTATGCGTCCTTCGCGCTCGGCACGCTGATCATCAAGGCGGGCATCGCACTGATCGCCACGCTGATCTTCAACCGCTTCGGCCGCAATGCCAAGACCACCTCCCGACTGGTTTCCATGATCGTCGGCGCGGTGCTCGCAGAGGCCTTCATGGTTCTGGGCTACTTCGTCTATGAGGCGGTGTTCATGGGCTTCGGCATCGGCGCTGCGGGCAGCATCCCGGGCAACATCGGCCAGGGCGTCGTCGGCGTGATCATCGGCTGCGTTCTCGCGCCCATCCTCCAGCGCTCCCGCGAGGTGACAGAGCTGATGGATCGCACCCGCAAATAAAACTCGTGCAATTTATCGGGACTCCGGCATTGTCGGAGTCCTCAGCCTGTAAAACCGCCCCCCCACGCCTGGCGTTAATCTCATTGGGATAAGCGACAGACCAGACTGCACACAAGGCGGTCTGGTCTGTGTTTGCAAATAATTGAGCAAAAACCGAGGAATCTGCGCACGAAGGGCCCGGCCGGATTTCAGTAACGGATGATTTGAGCTTGTTCATATTCGCTTTTTCGCGGAGGAAACTCCGGACTTAGTCGTTCCCTCTTTTCTGATGTATTCTGGTCGCCATGCTTTGCGACGCAGGCTTCGTTAAATTCTCAGAAGAATTGACAGTGCTGCGGCGAAAATGATAAAATACAGCTCGGAATGCTTTACCACAGCACCGCGCCGCAGCGGATTTCGGACGCAGGCGGCGCATCCCATGCAAACAGAGGAGAATCAGCCGTGAAGAAGAGCGAAAAGCGGCGTCTCGCCGCCAGAGAAGGCTCCCCCGCGCCCGTCTGCCCGGAAGGCTGCAGGGACGAGGGCGCGGTAATGGAGGTGGCCATGAAGGCCGGACGGCTGCTGCTGGAGAACGGCGCGGAGATCTTCCGCGTGGAGGAAACCATGGAGCGCATCTGCCATTACTATCGCGTGGAGAAGCCCAGCTTCTTCGTGCTCAGCAACGGCATCTTCATGACCGGCAGCGGCCACACGCCCCAGAGTCCCGCGCCCTTCTCCCACGTGGAGCACATCCCCGTGAAGGGTGCGCAGCTGGACCGGGTGGTGGCGGTCAACCAGCTCTCCCGGGAAATCGAGCGCGGCGGCTACACGCTGGAGGAGGCCAGCGCGCGTCTGGACGCGATTGCCCGCATGCCGGGCAAAAAGCGCTGGCAGCAGATTCTGGCCTCCGGCGCGGGCAGCGCCTGCTTCTGCATCCTGTTTGGCGGCGGACCTGCGGACGCGGTCGCGTCGCTGCTGGCGGGGCTGCTGCTCTACGCCTACGTGCTGCACCTGAGCGCGCCCCACATGTCCCGCATCATCGGCAATGTGCTGGGCGGTATGCTGGTGAGCGCAGTCTGCGTGCTGTGCCACGCCCTCGGCCTGGGCCACAGCCTGAGCCACATGATTATCGGCGCAATCATGCCCCTGATCCCCGGGATCCCCTTCACCAACGGCGTGCGCGACCTGGCGGACGGTGACTACATCTCCGGCTCCGTGCGCCTGCTGGACGCCCTGCTCACCTTCGTGTGCATCGCCACCGGCGTGGGCCTGGTCATCTCCTTCTATCACCACATGACGGGAGGTGGGCTGCTGTGATGCAGATTCTCTGGGAAACTCTGGCTGCCACCGGCGGCACCATCGCCTTCTCGCTGCTCTTCGGCGTGCCGGGCAAGTACTATCTGGAGTGCGGGCTCACCGGCGGTATCGGCTGGCTGCTCTATCGTCTGATGTCCCTCTATACCCCGCTGCGGGCCACCGAGGCAACCTTCCTCGCAGCCGCGGCAGTCGCGCTCTACTCCCGCATCGCGGCGGTGCGCAGGCGGTGCCCCACCACGGTATTCCTCATCGCAGGCATCTTTCCGCTGGTTCCCGGCGCGGGCATCTACTGGACGGTCTACTACCTGGTCACCGATGAGATCGCCCTGGCGCGCGCCAGCGGCACATCCGCGCTCAAGGCTGCCTTTGCCATCGTGCTGGCCATCGCCGCAGCCTTTGAACTGCCTCGCGGCCTGTTCCGCTGCTTTGCACCCCGGCGCAGGCATTAGCTTCATACCCCTGGCATGCACAGAGCCCGCCGCTAGCGTCGGCGGGCTCTGCCGTTTGTGTAGTGCACAACCGCAATATAACACACTTTCGTATTGACAAACAGCGCTTTTCATGCAATACTCAGAGATGCGTCTTTTGAGTTTCATGCAAGGAGGGCCTGACTTTGAATACCATTCTGCTGGGCAACCTGATTTCCCTCGCCGGAGCGGTTCTGATGGTGGTCATCGGCTTCATCAAGCGCAAGGAGAAGGTGTTGGCGGTGCAGTGCGTGCAGTTCAGCCTGATGGGCGTGGGCAATCTGGTGCTGGGCGGTGTGACTGGAGCGCTTTCCAACCTCGTCAGCCTGATCCGCAACCTGGTCTGCTATAAGACCGGCATCACCGTTCCGCTGAAGCTGATCTTCATCGCCGCGCAGGCGGGGCTCTCGCTGTGGGTGAACACCCAGGGCCTCATCGGCCTGCTGCCCGTGATCGCCGCGTGCATCTTCACCTGGTTTTTGGACGTGAAGAGCGACCTGGGCATGAAGCTTCTGCTCATCGGCACACAGTGCCTGTGGCTGGTGTACGATTTCACCATCATGAACTACGTCTCCTTCTCCTTCGACATCATGTGTCTGTGCTCCAACGGCGTAGGCATCTACCGCATCCGCAAATCCGCGAAGGCCTGACATACCCGTCTCCAGAATTGTCTCACCCTGTCCATGTGCAATGCCCTTGCAAGCTGGCATCACCGGACGGGGTGAGTGATTTATATGAAAAAGGCGTTTCCCTTTGTTGGTACCAATGTACCATGGAAATATGTACCGGATTTGAACAGAGTGAAAACCCGCCGGTACAAAATGTGGAAATTTGCACGAGGCACGGTATTTGGGGCTTGAAGTTCACAAAAAAGGTTTATATAATGAATATAAACACAAAGGAGGGATACCCCATGGCAAATACCTATGATCTGATCGTCATCGGCGGCGGCCCGGGCGGCTATCTGGCCGCGGAGCGTGCCGCACACGCGGGGCTGCGCACCCTGCTCTTTGAGAAGAACTCCCTGGGCGGCGTGTGCCTGAACGAGGGCTGCATTCCCTCCAAGGCATTGCTGAACTCCGCCAAGACCTACGAACATGCGCTGCACGCCAACCTGTACGGTGTATCCTGCGACAACGTGCGCATCGACCAGAGCGCCGTGAACGCCCGACGCGCCAAGGTTGTCCGGACGCTGGTGTCCGGCGTGCGGGCAAAGATGAAGGGCGCGGGCGTGACCGTGGTCATGAAGGAGGCCACCATCACAGGAAAGACCGCCGAGGGCTTCCAGGTCAGCGCCGACGGCCAGCTTTACGCTGGCAAGCGGCTTATCATCGCCACCGGCTCCTCCGCCGTGGTACCCGGCATTCCCGGCGTGCGGGAAAACCTGGGTTCCTTTGTGCTCACCAACCGTGAAGTGCTGGAGCTTACTGAGATTCCCGCCGAGCTGACCGTCATCGGCGGCGGCGTGATCGGTCTGGAGATGGCCGCCTATTACGCCACCGTGGGCTCGAATGTCACGGTGGTGGAGATGCTGGATCACATTGCCGGAGCCACCGACCGGGAGATCTCCACGCTGCTTCAAAAGGAGCTGGAGAAGAAGGGCGTTCGCTTCCTGCTGGGGCACAAGTGCCTGTCCGTGGAGCCCGGCAAGGTGTGGGTTGAGGACCCGAGCGGCCAGAAGAGCGCCGTGTCCGCCGACAAGGTGCTTCTGTCCATCGGCCGCCGCGCCAACGTGGAGGGCCTGGGCCTGGAGCGCATCGGCGTGAACTTTGCCCGCACGGGCATCACCACCGATGCGCAGGGCCGCACCAATGTGCCGGACGTGTACGCCGTCGGCGATGTGAACGGCCACCACATGCTGGCCCACACCGCCTACCGCGAGGCCGAAGTCGCCGTCAACACCATCCTGGGCAAGGGCGACAGCATGCGCTACAACGCAAACCCGGCGGTGATCTACACCAACCCTGAGATCGCCTCCGTGGGCAGAACCGAGGAGGAGTGCCGGGAGAAGGGCATCGATTATGAGGTGCAGAAGCTGTCCATGCGCTACTCTGGGCGCTTCGTGGCCGAGAACGAGGGTGCGGACGGCGTCTGCAAGATTCTCATCAACAAAAAGAAGCGCAACATCATCGGCGTGCACATGATCGGCAGCTACTCCGGCGAGATCATCTGGGGCGCAGCCGAGATGATCGAGATGCAGCTTCGGGTCACCGACGCGCGGCAGATCATCTTCCCCCACCCCACCGTCAGCGAGATCATCCGCGAGGTGCTCTGGGAGTTCGACGACTGAGATACACAGCTCTGCCTCAAAACGACAAACGTAGGGCGGGATGCCCTCATCCCGCCGCATGACTGTACAGGGCTGTTTCAAAACATGGAAATGTTTTGAAACAGCCCTTGATTTGCATGAAGCTCAGCCCAGCATCGACCAGAGCTTGTTGCGGATGCGCTCCACCTGTTGGATGGCCTGCTGCACCTGCTTGCGGCCCTTCCCGATCTTGAACTGCACCATCCAGTCCGCCACAAAGCCGTCAAAGAAGTAGTCCGCGAACTGCAAGAAGCCGCCCACGTCGATCTCCAGTGCCTCCACGCTGGATACGTCGGCCACCTCGCGGCTGAAGCGGCGCAGGCACGCACGGGCCTGTTCGATCTCGCGCTGGGCGTCGTCCATCTTCCCGTGCTTCATCATCGTGGAGAGAAAGCCGCCGCCGAACATGTCCCAGAGACCCCAGTTCCCTGCGCTGGACAGGCTCCTGTCCGCGCGGCGCAGCGCATCCAGCGCATCGTCCGCCGCACAGATCGCCTCGTGAATCTCCTGCTGATTCTGCATATATCCCATATGATCCTCCTTTTCGGATGGTTCCGATCCTTTATGTGGCAACAGAATAGCATTTCTCGCCCCGCAATGCAAGCTCCAGCGCACGAAAACAGCACTTTCCTGCCTCAAAACAGCAGTTTCATCCGTCCAGACCTGTTCGGACTTCTCTAAAAATCAACCTTCCTTTGCGCCGCCGCGATTGACAGCCATACCGGACTATGCTATACTTCAGCTTGCAACCGAAGATAAGTGGTGGAGTCTGTCATAGGGTGCGCCGCATCCTATTTATTGAGGTTGGCGTGGGCCCGCATGCGCGGACGCACGCTCATTCCGGCTTCACATTATGTGTGAGGCCGTTTTCTTTTGCTCCCACCCCGCATGCCTTCTTTGATTGCCAGACACACAAGGAGGAAACCTATGCGCAAGACCAAGATCATCTGCACCATCGGCCCGGCCTGCGAGAGCGAGGAGATGCTGACCCAGCTCTGCGAGGCGGGCATGAACGTCGCCCGGCTGAACTTCTCCCACGGCACCCACGCCGACCATCTGGAGCGCATTCAGCGCATCAAGCGCGTGCGCGAGAAGCTAGGCCTGCCCATCGCCATCATGCTGGACACCAAGGGCCCGGAGTACCGCATCAAGACCTTCGAAAACGGCCCTGTCAATCTGGTAGAAGGCGCGGAATTCACCTTCACCACCCGCGATGTGCCCGGCGATGAAACCCACGTGGCCGTGAACTTCACTGGCCTTCCCGAGAGCATGGCCCCCGGCGACACGATTCTGGTGAGCAACGGCCTGCTGTCCTTCAAGGTGAAGGAGGTCACGGACGAGGACGTGATCTGCACCGTCGTAAACGGCGGTGAGCTTTCCGACCGCAAGAGCATGAACTTCCCCGGAAAGCTGCTCTCCCAGCCCTACCTGAGTGAACAGGACAGAAGCGACATCCTCTTCGGCATCGAGAACGGTGTGGACTTCATCGCCTGCTCCTTCGTCTCCCGCAAGCAGGATCTGTTGGACATCCAGACCATTCTGGACGAGGCGGGTGCGGACGGCATCGAGCTGATCGCAAAGATCGAAAACAGCACTGGCATCGAAAACATCGACGAGATCTGCCAGGCCTGCTCCGGCATCATGATCGGCCGCGGCGACATGGGTGTGGAGATTCCCTTCGAAAAGCTGCCCGCCATCCAGAAGCAGCTGATCACCAAGTGCCGCATGCTGGGCAAGCGCGTGATCACCGCCACGGAGATGCTGGAATCCATGATTCACAAGCCGCGCCCCACCCGTGCGGAGACCTCCGACGTAGCCAACGCCATCTATGACGGCAGCAGCGCCATCATGCTCTCCGGCGAAACCGCTGCGGGCGAATATCCGGTGCTGACGCTTCAGACCATGGCCCGCATCGCCGAGCAGACCGAGAGCGACATCCACTACGAGAGCCGCTTCCGCAAGGCGGAGTTCACCATCCAGAACACCGTGGATGCGATCTCCCATTCGGTCTGCGGCATGGCCATCGATCTGGACGCGAAGGCCATCGCGGTGTGCTCCATCTCGGGCAAGACCGTGCGCATGGTCTCCCGCTTCCGCTCCCCCGCCACGATCCTGGGCATCACCACCGACGAGCGTTCCTGGCGGCATCTGGCGCTGTCCTGGGGCGTGCTGCCCGTGATGTGCGACACCTTCGATTCCACCGACGTGCTGTTCTACACCGCCAAGCAGCTTGCCAAGCAGCACCTCAAGCTCAAGTCCGGCGACAAGATCATCATCACCGGCGGCATCGCCAACGGGGTCTCTGGCAACACGAACCTGATCAAGGTCGAGAAAATCTGACATCCGTGGACGCAGAAGAGGCGGTCGCAAAACATTCTCCCTGTTTCGAGACTGCCCTATACAGCTATGTGGCGGGGTGAAGGCACCCCGCCCTACTTGTACTCTGAAAACCCCGCGCTAGGCGTGGGGTTCAGTGAAGCTTAAGCGGTGAGTATGAAAGAAAAACTCCTTTTGCTATTATGGAGATGCGGTCTGGCAACTGCATGACGAAAAGCAAAGGGAGGACATCCGCAATGGCGAATGACAACAAGAGTTTAGCACATACGAAATGGAATTGCAAGGTCTTTTTGAACGAGCACGCCGATGAAAACGGCATGATCTCTGCCGCGTAGTGACGGCGAATGTACTCCGGCATGGAAACGATTTCCGGTAGAACAATCGTTTCTTCGGACCGGATTCCCCCGGGCGAAGGCATGCTTTCGTCCATAACTGTTATCTCGTTCTGATCTTCAAACCGCTGAGCCGTCTGCTGCTTCACATCGTCAGTGACGGGAAAGAACATCTGATTCTGCACACGCTTCGCCTCGCCTTCATTTCACCTTGTATCTTCGGTCAGAAGAAAACTGTACATAAATTATAACACAATCGAACATAGGTTCGCAATGCATATTCGAAGTTGCCGGGCAAGTTTTTCATTGTGTTCGATTGCATAGCCCTCTAGCTGCTGTTGCCCGCCCTGACTTTCCGCATCCTTGTGACCGCCGCGGCCTGCGCAAACAATCGACGGTCGATGATCGCAGGGTGGGCATTATGGATGTGGTACATGGGAACCTCACCCTTGTTTCTGACCTCCCTGTGGGTCAGGTGACTCTCAATGTAGTTCTTCTGCAGCACCACATCCCCGGTATACTTTTCATTGTGGAGCATCCCGGCGATCTGATGAAGCTGCCATGTACTCGTCCTGAATCGGCGATTCCCAGCGCCTGAGCTTCTCCACCTTCTCGGGGACCACGTCCACCGCAACCACGTCGTTGTGCTGGGACAGCAGCACCGCCAGCGACAGGCCCACGTAGCCCGTTCCGGCCACGGCGATTTTCTGCCGACCGACGGAGGGAACCGCCGCCTCGTCATCCACGATCACGTCCGAGGTCGGAAAGCCCAGCGCCGCCGAGAGCGCCAGCAGCTGATCCACCGAGGGACTGTAATCCCCCGCCTCCAGCCGCGACAGGATCGAACGGTTGATGCCCGTCCGCTCCGACAGCGCCGCCTGCGACAGTTTGAGCGCCTTTCTCCTGCCCGCCACCGCCCCGGCAAGTAGCTTCAGGGATAGATGTTTCATCAGAGTCCTCCCACAATAATGTTGCTGATAGCATCAAGTCACATTGCATCCAATATTTATATTGTAGCAGAGATTGTCAAGAGAATCAAGCAGCAGTGGCGTTTTTGACGGGTTAAATCTCCAATCAGGGCACATTTATGCAATCGATTGACGCTGTCAGCATCAATCGACCGTTTGTGATTGATGCCAGCAGTGTCAAAAATAGAGAATGTCAGTTCTGGTGGCACTTTGATCGTAGTCAACCAATAAAGCCCTGCCCCGACGAGTCTTTCTAATCGTGAGACGTGTTCATAGGATTCAAAGAACTGAGACAAAAACATGTTTGAAGAAAAGTGATGTACAATAGGATTCCAGACGGGACGTTCTGATCTGTCAATTAACAAGTTTCCATTCGAGGAACAAAGGAACAAAACAATCAAAGATCTGAAAACAAATCCTCCCGATACAACCCTTCCTTAATGAGCCCCATAAAGGCCCTCCTCACAGCAGCTACATCCTCCTGATAGGTCATTCCATACCATGTATCCGACGTAGGAAGAACACGCACGGTACATTTTCCCGTCCGCAGCATACCTCCAATGATCGTAGGAAGAAGATACTCTGCTATGAGCGGATTCCCGGTCACATCCCTGATGAAGAACTCTTTAAAACCGCCCTCCAGCACCTTCAGAAACTGCGGCGAATTGCCAGGGAAGCCCCAGAAATAACCGAGGGTCATGCGGTCAAGCGCTTTAACTACAACGGACCTCAGAACTGCCAGGCAGCAATGCTGTTCGGCGGCAAGAGCAATATGGACTGC
>SFNY01000094.1 GCA_004554085.1 Clostridiales bacterium
GGCCTTCGCCGTGACCGACGCGGAGTTCGACTCCCGCCTGATCCCGGAGAGCTACATCTCCCTGCGCAACGTGGTGCGCCTGCCCTACGCCGCCACCACGCTGGATGTGGACGGCGCGGCAAAGACCTTCACGCCCCAGCAGCCGGTGATCCTGGTGGACAACCAGTGCGCCATCGTGGCGGGCACCTCGCTGCTCAACGCCTTCGACCGCCTGGAGGTGCTGGAGTACAGCGCCGCCGCCATCATCGCTGCCAGCGACATCGGCAAGCTGGTGCTGATCTCCGACGAGGAAATTCGCGACCTGAAGGTCGCCTTCAAGCTGACCGACGGCGAGGAATGACCCTCCAGCCAAATCCTGAACATGCAGGACAACGCCCCCGATTGCATTTCGCAGTCGGGGGCGTTGCTGTCGCCAGAACGGTCAATGCGCTGCGCCGCGTTCGTTCTGACGGGCGCAGCCCTCCGTTTTTGGGCGGTTGCACGCCCATCCATTGAAATTCCCGAAAAAAATCTTTCAAAACCTGTTGACAAAGCGGCGAATGTGGAATATAATACCTACAATTCCGGTATGAAATTATGGTTTATTTGACCGGTCATACCATTGAACCGAACGAATGGAAGGGAGCAAAATCACATGGGCATCTATCAGAAGATTACGGATCTGATCGGCGGCACGCCGCTTATGGAGCTGGGCAATTATGAGAGGAAGAACGGTCTTGAGGCGACGGTGCTGGCCAAGCTGGAGTATTTCAATCCGGCGGGCTCCATCAAGGACCGCATCGCCCGGGCCATGCTGGACGACGCGGAGGAGAAGGGCGTTCTAAAGCCCGGCGCGGTCATCATCGAGCCCACCAGCGGCAACACGGGCATCGGCCTGGCGGCGGTGGGCGCGTCCCGGGGCTATAAGGTGATTCTCACCATGCCGGAGACGATGAGCGTGGAGCGCCGCAATCTGCTGAAGGCCTACGGCGCGGAGCTGGTGCTCACCGACGGCAGCAAGGGCATGAAGGGTGCGATTGCGAAGGCGCAGGAGCTGGCGGAGGCCACGCCGGGCAGCTTCATTCCCGGCCAGTTCACCAACCCGGCCAACCCGGAGATTCACCGCAAAACCACCGGCCCGGAGATCTGGGCAGACACCGAGGGCAAGGTGGACATCTTCGTGGCGGGCGTTGGCACCGGCGGCACCATCACCGGCGTGGGCGAGTATCTCAAGTCCCAGAACCCGAATGTGAAGATCGTGGCCGTGGAGCCTGCGGGATCCCCGGTGCTCTCCCAGGGCAAGAGCGGCCCCCACAAGATCCAGGGCATCGGCGCGGGCTTCGTGCCGGAGACCCTGAACACCGCCGTCTACGACGAGATCATCGCCGTGGAGAACGACGCGGCCTTCGCCGTGGGGCGCGAGATCGCCCGCACCGAGGGCATCCTGGTGGGCATCTCCTCCGGCGCGGCGCTCTACGCCGCCACCGAGCTGGCAAAGCGTCCGGAGAACAAGGGCAAGGTCATCGTGGCGCTGCTGCCGGACACCGGCGACCGCTACCTGTCCACGCCGCTGTTTGCGGAATGAGCACCCAAAAACCGACAAGCGGGAGCGAACGGATGAAGTTCGCTCCCGCTTGTTATACATTGTCGAAGGATCAGCCGTCGATGTCCACCCAGTCGTAGCCGAGGTAGGTGGTGAAGGCCTCCTTGAGAACCTCCTTGTAGTGGCCCTCGCAGACGCTGGTGTGATGCTTGAAGCCGCCGCGCGCAAGGCGGATCAGTTTGTTCTCCAGATCCGGGATCTCGCACACGCCCGCGCAGCCGAAGTAGCCGTCCTCGATCTCGTCGGCGGTGAAGTTCGCCTCGGAGGCGTAGATCACGATCTTGCCGTCCTTGGTCTGGCAGTTGGAGATGGTGGTGGGCATGGCCTTGATGCGGCCCTCGTTGCAGCCCCAGCCGGAGCCGGGATCGTTCTTGGCAAACATCTTGTGCTCGGTGACGTGGCCCTTGCCCGCCATCAGGCTCTGTGCGACCGGGCCGCAGTGGAACAGCACGACCTTGTTCTCCTCGTCGCCGTAGTTGTTGTTCCAGTCCAGCACGGCGCAGGGGCCCTCGCTGGCCAGCGCCATGGCGCGCATGGTGATGGCGGAGCACATGTCGATCTCGCAGGAGGCGGGGATGCCGCGGTCGTTGAGGTCAGACAGCAGCACGCAGGGGCACACGCGCAGGTAGGTCTCCATCTCGTTCCAGCAGCGCAGCGCCAGCGCATCCAGCTGATACTCCTCGATGTACCAGTCGAGCACGCAGCTGATCTTGGCCAGCGTCAGCTTGTTGGCGGCGGGCACGGCGGAGAAGTCGGTGTAGTTCTCCAGGTGGGCGATCTTGGCAACGACCTTCTCGTCGTCGTCCTTCAGCGCCGCGACCATGTTGAACAGCTCGGAAAGGTCGAAGGATTCCACGTTGATGCCGTGCTTCTGCATGGCGATCTCGTCAAAGCGCACGGTCTTGAAGGCGGTGGTGCGCGCGCCGATGCAGCCCAGGTTGAAGCGCTTCATGCCGTTGACCACGCGGCAGATGGCGGCGAAGTCGCGCAGGTTCTCCTGGAATTTGGGGCTCAGCGGATGCACCACATGGGGCTTGAGCACCGTGAAGGGCACCTCGTACTGGGTGAACACGTCGGTGACGGAGAACTTGCCGCAGTACGCGTCGCGGCGATGGGCGAAGTCCATCTTGCCGATCTCGTCCGGATAGGCCTGCATCAGAATCGGCACGCCCGCATCCTGCAAGGCGACGATCGCGCCGTTCTCGTCGGCGAAGATGGGCATGGAGAAGATCACACCGTCGTACTCGCCCTGGTGCTTCTTCAGCCACTCGGCGTACAGCTTGCCCTCGGCGCGGGTCTCAACGCCGCCGTAGCGGGTTAGCTCCGCGTCCATCATGATGTAGTTGTAGCCCGCGTCGGTCACGGCCTTGACCATGTCGTCGCGCGCTCCGTAGATCAGTTCGCCGGGCATGAAGCCGCGGTTGCAGAAGCAGAGTGCAAAGGTCATCTTCTTTTTCATGGGGTTCATTCCTCCTGTATCTGTATCTTTTCTGTCAGAAGTGCCGTCTGAGATTCCGCCTGTGTGCGGAGCTGCTTCTATTATATCCTCTAACGCAAACGTTTGCAATAGCGGAGAAAAGTTTTGGCTGGACTTCAGCCCTCCAGCCGCCAGCCCCAGTCGTTGTGATAGATCATCTGTTTGGTCATGCCGCCGTCCACGCAGATGTTTTCGCCGGTGATGAACCCCGCCATGTCGCTGCACAGGTACAGCGCAAGGTTCGCCACGTCCAGCGGATTGCCCACCCGTCCGGCGGGCTGCTGGGTCGCGTCCGGGCCCTCGTAGACGGTGTATGCGGTGTCGATCCAGCCCGGGGAGATGGAATTGACCCGCACCCGCCCGGCCAGACTTACCGCCAGCGCGTGGGTCAGCGCCGCGATTCCTCCCTTGGCAGCGGTGTAGCTCTCGGTCTGGGGCTGGCTCATCCGGTCGCGGGTGGAGGAGAGGTTCACGATGGCCGCACCCGGCGCGAAGTGGGGCAGCAGCAGCTTGCGGCCACGCCCACCTGCAGGGCGTAGTTGAACTGCTCCCAGGTGCAATCGTTGATGCCGTGCATCTCCGGCAGGGCGTTGTTGATCAGATAGTCGATCCTCGCGCCGCCTGCGGTGATTTTGGAGACGAAGTCCTCCAGCACCCTTGGGTCGGAAATATCACCCACGTAGTGGTCGCCGGGGGCGATGTCGATCACGTGCACCTTCGCGCCGCAGCGCGCAAATTCCTCCGCGATGCAGCGGCCGATGCCCCGCGCGCCGCCCGTCACCACCGCCGTCTTGTTCTCAAAGCAGAAAGCATGCATTGGCAATTCCTCCATAAATACGCTTTTGTGCGGGATATTCTGCCGAAATGGCGCTTTTCCCTTCTGTTTCCTGAAAATTTCACAATTCCACCCTTGCAAAAGCTGTCAGGATGCGTATAATTAATTATTAGCGCATCCTTGCCACGGCAAACCGACCGTGGCCTAAGTCCATAAGGAGGTGAAACACATGAATCAATACGAAGTCATGTACGTCATTGACGCAGCGCTGGAGGACAGCGCTCGCATCGAACTGATCGACCGTTTTTCCGAGCTGGTCAAGAAGAATGGCGGCGAAATCGACCGTGTCGACGAGTGGGGCAAGCGCCGTCTGGCCTATGCCATCAATTACAAGACCGAGGGTTACTATGTGCTGATGTACATCAAGGCGCCCTCTGAGCTGCCGAAGGAACTGGAGCGCAACTTCCAGATCAACGACAAGATCCTTCGCTCCCTCGTGATCCGCTATGAAGGCGAAGTGCCCGCCAAGCGCGAGCCGCTGAAGCCCTACGCCGCCCGCGAAGCCGCAGCTCCGGCAGAAGCCGCCGCTGAGGTCGCTCCCGTTGTTGAGGCTCCCGCCCCGGCAGTGGTTGACGACGAGAAGCCTGAGTCGGAAGCCGAATAAGTTTCAGCCCAACGAAGGCAGGTGCAAATCATGAACAAAGCTATTTTGATCGGAAACCTCGCAAATGATCCCGAGAGCCGCACCACGTCCTCCGGAATTGCCCAGTGCACGTTCCGTCTGGCCGTGCAGCGCCGCTTTGCCAACCAGCAGGGCGTGCGCGAGGCCGACTTTCTGACCATCGTTTGCTGGCGGCAGACTGCGGAGCTCTGTGCCCGCTATCTGTCCAAGGGCCGCAAGGTCGCGGTGGAAGGCAGCATTCAGACCCGTTCCTATGATGCGCAGGACGGCACGAAGCGCTACGTCACCGAGATCATCGCCGACAGTGTGGAGTTTCTCTCATCCCGCGAGGACGGCGGCAGTCGCCAGGGCAACTACGCCCCCGCTGCGCCCGCACCCGCGCCCAGAAACGCCACTCCGGCAAGCAGCGACTTTACCGAGGTTGACGACGACGAGCTTCCGTTCTGACCGGGAAACGGCCCTCGGGCCGAAGCTCCCACTTCTTGAATCTAATAGGAGGAACGAAACATGTCTGAAGATAGAGGCGATCGCGTACGCCGTCCCCGTGGCCGCAAGCCGCGCCGGAAGGTATGCCAGTTCTGCGTTGAAAAGGTTCAGCACATCGATTACAAGGATGTCTTGAGACTTCGCCGCTTCACCAGCGAGCGCGGCAAGATCCTGCCCCGCCGCATGACCGGCACCTGTGCAAAGCATCAGCGTCAGCTGTCCACCGCCATCAAGCGCGCCCGGACCATCGCTCTGATGCCCTACGTGTCCGAATAAGCGGATTGCAGAAGCGTTCTGAACAAACGTACATCGAAACCCGTCCCCGTGGAACCACGGAGGCGGGTTTAATGCATTGAAAAACTCCCGTTTTTCAATGCGCTGGGCCGGTTGCCTAAAATTCTGCGGAATTTCCGGGCGGCAACCGGAACGGGAACGCATTTTTCTCCGCAAATGATATTTGCTCTCAAAAAATGCCGGAAGTGACGTACACGCCGTCACTTCCGATTTTACAGGCTGTTCTGCGCAGCTTTGTCAACAAACTGAATCCGTCTTCGTGGAACCACGGAGGCGGGTTTTTCGTCTATCTTATGGAAGAAAATGCATGCTGATTCGCCCGCCAAAAGCGGCGCGGGTGTGAAAAAAGACGGGCGGTTTGCGCGCCCGCTTGCAGGAGGGGGCGCATCTGCGCTACAATGGATGCAGATTCCGTCGGAACCACAGGAGGTTGCAAGATGAAAAGATTCTGGGCGCTGCTGCTGGCGCTTGCGATGCTCTCCGCGCAGGTCGCGCTTGCGGAAGAATCCGCCGCGCCGGTGTTCGCGGTCGGAGAGCTCAGCGGCAATTTCAATCCCTTCTTTGCCGAAGCGGAGGGCGACCGGCTGGTCGCGCAGCTGGTCAACGGTTCGCTGCTGACCACCGCCCGGGGCGGCGATATTGTGCGCAGCGGCATTTCGGGCGAGACTATTTCCTTTGACACCACGCCCTACGACTACACGGGCCTTGCCGACGTGGAGGTCGCGGTCAACGCGGACGGCAGCGCGGACTATACGCTGACCCTGCGCGAGGACGCACGCTTCTCCGACGGCGAACCGGTGACCATCGACGACGTGATCTTCTCCATCTATGTGCGCGCGGACGCGGACTACGACGGCCCCTGCGGCCTCGCGGAGCTGCCCATCGAGGGCCTGGAGGCCTATCGCGGCGGTCTGAAGCGGCTGGACGGGCTGCTACTGGCGGCAGGCCGGGACAACGCCGACTTCAGCCTCTGGGATGCGGACACCCAGGCGGCGTTCTGGGCGGACGTGGACGCGGCGGGCGCGCAGCTGTGCGGGGAAATCGTTACTTACTGCATGCAGACCTATCTGAACGACTACGCCGCCGTGATCGGCTGCTCCCCGGAGGAGATCCTCGACGACTCCGCGCTCCAGCTGGAGTTCGCCATGGTGCTCTGGGGCTACGAGCAGGATTACTTCGACGGCGCAACCACGGCGGACTTCTGGTCGGCCATCCTGAACGCCTACGACGGCGACGTGGCCGTGGCGGAATCCACCGAGCGCGTCTCCACGCCGCTGAAGGGCTTCATCGAGGACTATGAGGAAAAGTACGGCGCGCAGATCAGCGTGGACGGCGGCGCGGCGAACATCTCCGGCGTGACCCGGCTCACCCGCAATGACGACAGCGGACTGCGCATTCACGCCACCCGGTACGACCCCGCCATCCTGCCTGCGCTGGCGGCATGCATCGCACCCCTGCACGTCTACGGCGACCCGGCGCTCTACGACTACGAGAACAATTCCTTCGGCTTCACCCGAGGCGACCTGAGCGCGGTGCGCGCGGTGAAGGACGCGGCGGTGGGCTGTGGTCCCTATGTGGTGGAGCGCAGCGACGAGACGGGCGCAACCCTGCAGGCGAACGAATACTACTTCAAGGGCGCTCTGCCCGTCGGAAAGCTGCGCCTGGCATCCTATGATGGGGATGCAGGTCTGGAGGCCGTGCTGAACGGCGAGGCGGCGCTGGCTGTGACGGAGCTGGATGCGGCTTCCATCGGGGCCATCTATGCCGCCAACGATGACGAGGGCCTCAGCGGAGCCTGCGCGGACACGCTGCTGGTGGATGCGCCGGAATACGTCTACCTGGGCATGAACGTGGAGCTGGTGAAGGTGGGCAACGACGCGGGCTCCCCGGCCTCGATGGCGCTGCGCAGGGCGCTGATGACGGTGCTGGCGGCGCAGCGCGAGGAGATGGTTGCCCGGGAGCTGGGCGACGCGGCCTTCGTGATCGAATATCCCGTGCTGAACAGCAGCTGGGCCGCACCGAATCTGGAGGACGAGGGCTACGCGCTCTGCTACTCCCGCAATGCGGCGGGCGCGCCGGTCTATGACGATGCGGTGAGCGACGATGCGCGCCACGAAGCTGCGCTGAACGCCGCCGTGGATTACCTCAAACGCGCGGGCTATACCTGGGACGAGGCCGCGCAGCGCTTCACCGCTGCGCCGGAGGGCGCTTCCATGGAGTATCTGTGCTCGGTTGCGGAGAAGGATCCCGCCGCGACGCTGGTGGAGTCCGCTGCGGAGCAGCTTTCGCAGATCGGCCTCACGCTGCGGCTGCGCACGCTGACCCAGGACGAGCTGGATGCGGCGCTGGCTGCCGGAGGTGCGCAGCTGTGGATAACGGCGCAGGCCTGCGGCAGCGAACCCGAGCTGTACGCACAGTACCACTCCGACAATGTGGTCGGCAGCAACCTCTTCCGTATTGCCGACGGCGAGCTGGACGGCTGCATCATGGACTTCCTGTCCAGCGATGATCTGGAGTCCCGCCGTGCAAGCTGCAAGGCCGCGCTGGACGTGGCGATGGAGTGGGGTTGCGTGCTGCCGCTGTACCAGCCCTGCCTGAGCGTGGTGACGAACGCCGCCCTGCTGGACTGCGACAGTCTGCCCGAGGACATGACCCCCTTCTACGGCTGGTGGGCCGAATTGGAAAACCTCACGCTGAAGTGACGCAGACAGAATTACACCCCCTGCTGTTGACGGCAGGGGGTGAAACGTATTTGTGCGCCGAACAGGCAAGATGCCCCCCAGTTCAACAGGGGGTGAAGAAAAAGACTTAGAGAAAAAGGCCTCCAATGCTATACTGAAAGCGGTGTGGCAACCACGAGAATAAAGCAAGGAGGCATCATCATGAAAG
>SFNY01000095.1 GCA_004554085.1 Clostridiales bacterium
CCAGACCGGCATCATCGGCGAGATGCTGGTGATGGACGGCGGCGAGCGCGCCAAGCCGGGCATGCGCTATCCGGTGACGCTGGAGGGCAGCATCGGCTCCGCCAAGACCGCGGACGTCCGCGTGCGCCACAGCAGCGTGCGCCGACGCCACGCCTACTACCTGATGACCGACGACGGCCTGTTCGTGCGCGGCCACGCCAGCGCCCGGATTCGCCGCGACCACGGAGGTCTCGAGCGCGAGGTGCTGCTGCGGGACGGCGAGACGCTGCAATTGGGCAGGGTGTCGCTGCTGCTGGTGCTCTCCGGTGCGGACAGCGCCCCCGAGGAGATTCACCGCACGGTGCTGCGCCACCGCCGCGCGCAGGCGCGCCCGGAGGAGGACTTCCCGGACGATGAAGCTGCGATCGATTCCATCTTCCAGGCCGGCGAGGATGCGGACGAGATGTTCTTCTCCAACCCCGCCAGCTGCCTAAGTCCCGAGGACTTCGACGACTTCGACGATCCCTACGACGAATACGACAAGAACTGATCTACAAGAGAGGAAAACGAACATGCTACAGGAAATCGCGCCGCGCCACCTGGACAACCAGTATCACCCCCAAGCCATCGGCCCCGGCGCAAAGATCTGCGCCTTCCGCGAGCGGAGCATCCTCGTCTCCCTGCGGGAAGATCAAGTCCTGCTGCCGGACTGGGAACAGCTGAAGGATTCCATCCAGCGCAGCGTGTACCTGTTCTCCATCGATGAAACGCCCTACTTCCTCGCGGAGCTTGCGCCGGACGCATCTCTTCCCGAGGGCTTTGCTTACGACAACGTGCGCTCCCACCGCAGGCTCCACCCGAAATACACCGTGTACGCGGAGATGACCGCCTGGCACCTGTACGTGTGGTACCGGGACAACCAGTTCTGCGGGCGCTGCGGACATCCCACCCGCCACGACGGCAAGCTGCGCATGCTGTCCTGCCCGGACTGCGGCAACATGATCTTCCCGAAGATCTGCCCGGCGATCATTGTGGGCGTGACCGACGGCGACCGGATTCTTCTGACCAAGTACTCCGGCCGGGAGTACAAGAACTACGCCCTGATCGCGGGCTTTACCGAGATCGGCGAGACCGCCGAGGAGACGGTGCAGCGCGAGGTGTTTGAAGAGACGGGCGTTCATGTGAAGAACATCCGCTACTGGGCCACTCAGCCCTGGGGCGTGGACACCGACCTGCTGCTGGGCTACTTTGCCGATCTGGACGGCTCCGCCGACATCACCATGGATCGGGAGGAGCTGTCGCTGGCGGGCTGGTACCGCAGGGACGAGCTGAGCCTGCCCGCCGACGACGTGAGTCTGACCAACGACATGATTCGCGCCTTCATCGAGAACCGCCATCCCCGGTGAGGCAGGGCAAAATGATTTGAGAAGGGAGGCATGGCGATGCGAACCCAGAAAAAGGTGGAAAAGATGCGCCGGGCGCTGATGCGCTCCAACACGCGGCTTTTGCTGACGGCGGTGGTGATCTTTCAGGCGCTGGCCATGCTCCTGATCGCGCTGAAGCCGGAGACGGCTTCGCTCCAGCCGCTGATTTTCGCGGCGGCGATTCCGCTGACCACCATCCTTGTGACGAACCTGATGGGCAGAATCTGGCCGGTGGACCGGGCGATATTGATCCTGGTGCTGCTGCTGGCCTCGGTGGGGCTGATCGCGCTGTCGGACGTGTGCCGCTCGGAGGAGACGCCCCGCAGTCAGGCGATCTTCGCGCTGGTGGGCGTGGTCGCCATGTTCATCGGCGCGGGGCTGATTCGCGGCCTGTCCGACTGGAAGAAGCGCGCGCCGCTTATGATGGCGCTGTGCGCGCTGGCGCTGCTGACCCCCTGGCTGCCCGCCCCCATCGGCGGCTGGTACGAGGGCGCGCGCAACTGGATTCACCTCGGTCCCATCTCCGGCCAGCCCAGCGAGTTCATGAAGCCGGTGCTGATCGTGATTCTGGCGGCGGGCTTCAGCAACCGCGCGCGCTTTGCCCGCTGTCTGCCCTACATCGCCTTCGCGGCGCTGTGCTGCGGCATCCTGCTCTCCGAGCGGGACCTGGGCGCGCTGCTTCTGTACTTCCTCACCACGGTGCTGATGTACTACGTGGCCAGCTCCAACGGCGCGCTCTGCGCGGCGGGCCTGGGCATGGGCGCGGGTGCGGCGGTGATCGCCTACAACGCCATGCCCTACGTGCAGGACCGCGTGGCCATCTGGAAGAACCCCTGGAGCGACCCGCTGGACGCGGGCTATCAGATCGTGCGCGCGCTGGCGGCCATCGGCTCCGGCGGCCTGTTCGGCATGGGCCTGGGGCTGGGCATGCCCCGCAGCGTGCCGCTGTACCACTCCGACTTCATCTTCACCTCCATCGCGGAGGAATTCGGCCTGATCTTCTCCATCGCGCTGATGGCGGTGTACGTGCTCATCATCATGCGCGGGCTGATCGTCGCCATGAACGCCCGCACCAGCTTCCACTCCATCACGGCCTTCGGCTTGGTGGCCATCATGGGATTGCAGGCGCTGCTCATCATCGGCGGCAACACGAAGCTCTTGCCGCTTACGGGCGTGACGCTGCCGCTGGTGAGCTACGGCGGCTCCTCGCTGGTCAGCTGCTTCTTCTCCATGGGCGTGCTGCTGGGCATCTCCTCCATGAACGCCGAGGATGAGGCCCGGGACATCGAGAAGATCGCCCTGCAAGAGGAGGTGCGCCTGTGAAGGAGCTTCGGCGCAACATGCGTATCATCGGCACGCTGCTCATGGTGCTGTTCATCTGCGCGGGCGCGTGGTACGGCGTGACCGTGTACACCCAGGGCGACACCTGGGCCTCGGACGTGTACAATCCCCGGCTGGCCCGCAGCTCGTCGGATCGCGGCGACATCACCGACCGCGACGGCGTGGTGCTGGCCACCACCGACGACGAGGGCAAGCGCGTGTATCTGGAGAACACCGCCGCACGGCGCGCGCTCTCCCAGACCGTGGGCGACACGGCGGGCATGAGCGGCGCGGGCGTGGAGACCTTCTTCTCCGCAACGCTGCTGGATCTCTCCACCGGCCTCACCGACCGGCTGAGCGAATTGTTCAACGACGCGCGCCACGTGGGTTCCAGCGTCCAGATCACCGTGGACGCCCAGCTTCAGGCCGCCATCGCCTCCGCCTTCCCCAGCGGCTACAAGGGCGCGGTGTGCGTGACCAACTACAAGACCGGCGAGATTCTCGCCATGGTCTCCCTACCCAACTACGACCCCTATGCCCTGTCCAGCGACAGCGCTGAGGGCGTGGCCGACACGGCCTATCTGAACCGCTGCCTGCAGGGCCTCTACACCCCCGGCTCGGTGTTCAAGATCGTGACCCTTGCAAGCGCGCTGGACTACGATCCCAACGTACTCAACCAAATCTTCACCTGCTCGGGCACCTGGGAGTACGAGGGCGGCAGCATCGTGTGCATGAGCGGGCGCACCGCCCACGGAAACGTGACGCTGGAGCAGGCCTTCACCAAGAGCTGCAACGTGACCTTCGGCAAGCTGGCCTACCAGCTGGGCGCGGAGCGCCTGCGCGCCACCGCCGAGGCCTTCGGCTTCAACGAAAACTTCAAGTTCGGCGATTTCGTGGTGTACAACTCCTCCTTCCCGGGTGAGATGCGCAACATGAACAGCCTGGTCTGGGCCGGCATCGGCCAGGGCGAGGTGCTGGTGACCCCGCTGCACATGGCGATGATCTCCGGCGCGGTGGCCAACGGCGGCGTGATGATGCAGCCCTATCTGGTGAAGAACATCACCACCTCGCTGGGCCAGACCACCCGCAAGGGCACGTCCAGCGCCTACCGCCAGGTGATGAGCTCCTCCACCGCCTCAACCATCGCCAAGTATATGTATGAAACCGTCAAGTCCGGTACGGCCACCAAGGGCGCGGTTCCCGGCTACACCGTCTGCGGCAAGACCGGCTCCGCCGAGACCAGCGACGACAAGACCAAGGCCACCAATGCCTGGTACACCGGCTTCCTCTTTGAAAACGACCATCCCTACGCGGTGTCCGTGGTCATCGAGGAGGGCGGCGCGGGCGGCAACCTGGCCGCGGAGACCGCAGCGACCGCATTGAAATATGCCATTCAATACGTGGGATAAACCATTTGGAGGATTCATATGGAACTGAAAATCGACAACCTGACCCAGCGCTACCGCGGCGTGACCGCCCTGAAGGGCGTGTCCACGCAGCTGCGCGGCGGCGACACCTGCCTGCTGCTCGGCCCCAACGGCAGCGGCAAGACCACGTTGATGAAGCTGATCGCCGGCGTCGCCAGCCCCAGTGCGGGCGAAATCAGCCTGAACGGCACGCCCATCGGCCCGAAGACCAAGGCCCGCATCGCCTACATGCCCACCGAGAACTACTTCTACAACTACATGAGCGTGCGGGACGCAGGGAAGTACTACGCCGACTTCTTCGCTGACTTCGACTACGCCGCCTATGCGGATCGCATCGAGCGCGCGGAGCTTTCTCCCCGCGCGTCCATCCGCACGCTGTCCTCGGGCATGAGCGCCAAGCTGCGGCTGTCGCTGATCCTCAGCCGCGACGCGCAGGTGATGATGTTCGACGAGCCCATCAACGGCGTGGACATGCTCACCCGGGACTGGGTGCTGGACGAGATCGCCGCGCGGCGCTCTCCCGAGCGCATCTGGCCAACTGCGCGCTGTTTCTGCGCCGGGGCGAACTGGTGCGCGGGGGCGCGATGGACACGCTGTGCCGGGAAAGCAGTCTGGAGGATCTCTACCGGGAGATCTACGGTTCCCGCAGGGAGGAGGAAGCGTCATGCTGAAGCTGATCAAATACGAATTCCGCCGCAGCCGCACGAGCCTCATCGTGATGCTGGCCGCGGCGCTGCTGCTGTACCTGGCCGCACCGCTGGGGTCGCTGCTCAAGCAGGAGGGCCTGATG
>SFNY01000050.1 GCA_004554085.1 Clostridiales bacterium
ATATTTTTCCCAATTTGTCAAGTGCTTTTTTCCATGTGACTAAAAAACTGGACCACACGTTTTATGTAGTCCAGTCTTTCTTAACTTAATGACATTGGGTGAATTGCCGGGGGATCAGGTAGTGGGTTTGCTTCAGCCCAGATCCACGCGCACCTCGTCAACGGAAACCTCGCCGTCGATCAGGCCCTGATCGCGCATCCAGTCGATGTTCTCCTGCCAGCACTCGTCGGACTGGGAGAGGAAGGCCGCGTCCTCCGTCTCCATCAGCGGCAGCAACACCTGCATGCTCTTGCGCTCCACAGTCTCGCTCAGCGGGAAGTTCTCCGCGCTTTGGTTGGCCAGCAGGATGGCAAGCGCCTCCTCGGGATCGGCCTTCATGTCCGCAAAGCCCTTTGCACTGGCCTGCAGGAAGGCCGCGAGCACCTCGGGCTCGGCCTCGATCATCTTGTCGTTGGCCAGGAACACGCCCTCGTAGTAGGTGGGCACGCCGTAGTCGTTCAGATCGAACCAGTTGACGGAGAAGCCTTCCTCCTCCATCTGGGGCACCTCGTGGTTGACCAGGCAGCCGATGGTTGCGTCCACGTTGCCGGTGGTCATGGAGCTCATCAGGTCGAAGCCCACGTCGATCATGGTCACGTCGCTGTAATCCGCACCGGCAGACTCCATGATGCTGCGGATCAGCGCCTCGGACAGCTCGGTGCCCGCGTAGCCGATGGTCTTGCCCACCAGGTCGGAGGGGCTGGTGATGTCCTTTTCAGCCAGGGACAGCACGATGTTCAGCGGAGCCTGCACCACTGCGGCGATGGACTTGACCGGCACGCCCTGATTTGCGCGCGCCTGAATCACATCCTGCTGATAGTACAGACCGACGTCCGCGCGTCCGGCTGCCACCAGGGAGATCGCGTCGTTGGCATTGGAGGGGAAGCGGATGTTCACCTGAAGGCCCTCCTCGGCGTAGTAGCCCTTCTCGATGGCCACGTACATGAAGGCGTGCAGCGCGTTCGGATACCAGTCCAGCACCACGTCCATTTCACGCAGGGGTTCGTCCGCAAGGCATGCGCCCGTCATCATCAGGCAGCAGATCAGAATCATTGCAAAAATGCGCTTCATATCAAAAACACTCCTTATATATCGTTAAAATCAGAATTCGCCGCGCCAGCGCACGACCGCCTTCTCCAGCAGGGCGATCAGGCCCACGGCCAGCATGGCCACGATGGACAGAAGCACGATGGGCGCAAACACGCCCGCGCCGTCCAGCTGGGTCATCATGCGGCGGGAGAAGTAGCCCAGACCGCTCTGCGCGCCGAGCCACTCACCGATGGCCGCGCCGATGATGCTCATCGGAATTGCCATCTTGATCGCGGAAAAGAAGTAGGGCAGCGTGCAGGGCACCTTGATCTTGAGAAAGACGTCCCGCCTGCTGGCGCCATAGGTTTGCAACAGCTCCATCATCTCGACGCGCGCGGATTGCAGGCCGTCGTACACGGTGATGGTGATGGGGAAGAAGGTGATCAGCACGGCCACCAGCACCTTACTCCAGATGCCGTAGCCGAACCAGAGCACGAACAGCGGCGCGATGGCGGTGGTGGGGATGGTCTGCGAGGCGACGACCAGCGGGTAGAGCGCCTTGCGGCAGAGGGGGCTTGCGTCCATCAGCACCGCAAGGCCCAGGCCCAGCACCAGCGAGATGGCAAGGCCCAGCAGGGTCACGCCCATGGTTGCGGGCAGGTGCACCGTCATCAGCGGCCCTCGCAGCTCCCACAGCTTTTCCAGAATTTGCAGCGGCGTGGGCAGGATGTAGGCGGCGTTCAGCCGCATCGCGCCCAGGGCAGATTGCCCCGCTTGGCCTTCTTCATTCCACCACCTGCTTTCTGAGCATGCCAATCAGCTCCTCGCGCAGAGATACGATCTCCGGTTTCGCCAACACGCTGCGGTCACGGGGATAGTCAAGCGGCACGGGAATTTCCTTCAGCGCCCGGATGGGCGTCTGCTCCACCACCAGCACGCTGGAGGACAGAAACAGCGCCTCCTCCACGTCGTGGGTGATGAACAGGATGGTGTGCCGGTGCTTCTGCCACTGATCCAGCAGCCACTCCTGCATGGAGATGCGGGTCAGGAAGTCCAGCGCAGAGAATGGCTCGTCCAGCAGCAGCAGATCGCTGCCGATGAGCATGGTGCGGGCGAAGGCCGCGCGCTGGCGCATGCCGCCGGAGAGCTCGTCGGGGCGCTTGTCGCGGCAGCCCGCAAGGCCGACTTCGTTGAGCGCCTGATCGATCCGCTCACTCTGCTCCTTCTTGCTCAGCTTCCGGCTGATCTCCATGGGCAGCGCCAGGTTTTCGCCCACGCTGCGCCAGGGAAAGAGCAGATCCTTCTGGGGCATGTAGCCGCAGTACTGCTTCTGTCCGGAGATGGGCTGTCCATTTACGCGGATGATGCCCTTCTTCGGTTGCAAGAGGCCGTTGGTCATGCGGAAGATGGTGCTCTTGCCGCAGCCGCTCACGCCCAGGATGCAGTGGAAGGAGCCGGGCTCCACGTCGAAGGACAGCTCATCGATGATGTCGAAGTCCTCGCTGGGGTACTGGTAGGACACGCGGTCAAAGGAAAGCACACTCATACGCGCATTTCCCAGGCCATGTCCCAGAAGCCCAGCTCGTAGCGGCTGCAATTGACGAAGATTTCCTTCAGATGTTCGAGCTGTTCGTCAGAAACGTCCCTGGCCAGCTTGTTCATCAGATCGATGAGCGCCGCATTCGTGGCGGCGTACTCCTCGCCGGCGTAGCCCTGTACCCACTCGCCGTAGAAGGGGTGCTCCAGCGCGCCGGGCAGCTTTGCAAGCGCCTGACCGATCTCGGCGTAGCTCCAGGAGCAGGCCAGGATCGACGCGACGATCTCCACCGGCGTTCCGGCGTTCGCCACGGACAGCATGTAATGGGTGTAGGAGAGGTTGTCCAGCGCGGGCTGCACGGCAAACACCTGCGCCTCGCTGATGCCCAGGCGCTGCATGTAGGCCCGGTGAATCTTCATCTCGCCATTGAGGATGGATTCCACGCTGGCCGCAAAGCTGCGCATCAGCTCGGGGTCGCGCGCCTTCACCACGCCCAGCGCGAACACGCGGGCGTAATCAAAGAGATACAGGTAGTCCTGCAGCATGAAATACTGAAACTTCTCCACCGGCAGGCTGCCGTCGCCCAGGCCGGTGACGAAGGGGTGGTTAAGGCACTTTTCCCACACGGGAGCCGCCGCCCGATGCAGCGCCTCCGAAACCGTGACATCGCGCATCATTCCACCTCCCGGATGAAGCTGCTCTTCAGATCGAAGAGGTGGTTCATGGGGCCGCGGCCCTTGCCCAGGTTCAGCATCGCGGCGAGCGCACCGGAGATGTAGGCCTTGGCGTTGCGCACGGCCTCCTCCAGCTCCATGCCGCAGGCCAGATTGGACGCGATGGCGCTGGAGAGGGTGCAGCCGGTGCCGTGGGTGTTGGGGTTGTCGATGCGCTTGCCCCGGAACCAGGTGGCGGTGCCATTCTTATAGAGCAGGTCGTTTGCGTCGTTCAGGTCGTGGCCGCCCTTGAGCAGCACCGCGCAGCGGTAGGTCTCGGAGATGGCCCGCGCGGCGTCCTCCATGTCCTGCGGGCAGCGAATCTCCATGCCGGAGAGGATCTCCGCCTCCGGGATGTTGGGCGTGACTAGCTCTGCGATGGGCAGCAGCGCGTTTTTCAGGGTGTCGATGGCCTCGTCCTGAATCAGTTTGGAGCCGGAGGTGGCGACCATCACCGGGTCGACCACGATGTGCCGCGCCGCATAGTCCGTCAGCTTCCGGGCGATCACGCGAATCAGCGCTGCGGAGGAGACCATGCCGATCTTGACCGCATCGGGGAAGATGTCTGTGAACACGGCGTCCAGCTGGTCGGAGAGAAATTCGGGTGTGACCTCAAAGATGCCTGTGACGCCGGTTGTGTTCTGGGCAGTGAGGGCCGTGATGGCGGTCATGGCGTAGACGCCATGCGCCGACATGGTCTTCATATCTGCCTGAATCCCGGCGCCTCCGCTGGAATCGCTTCCAGCGATTGATAATGCTGTTTTCATCGTTTCTTGCATGAAGATGCTCCTTTCCCGTTCAGCATTACTTTTGTATCGCGGTAGAGAGTGGTGCCCCCGGTCTGCCGCGCGAAAGCCCCGGCGTGTCCGGAGCGATCGGACGATAATTCGGCTGCGGATGTGCCGCAGGCCATTCCAATTAAAAAGAGGATCACCTGACGGCGATCCTCCGTGTGGAATGCATGTTTTTGGCTTCCTACGACGGCATTACCCGCATCAGGTGTAAGGGTCGAAGGTGCAACCTTCCTCTCAGCCTGTATCACAGGCTCCCCTGCATTTATGATTATAGCACGATGGTTGGCGAATGTCAAATTGTGTCGGAAAAGTTCAGGGCGGTTGAAACGCAGGAGAATCTCTGCTATAATACCGCTGTGGATTGTTACAGACGGGGAGGATGAGGGCATGAATCGGAACAAGCTGGCCTGCGGATGCAGGGAGGTTACCTACGGCATGATCGAGGACGCTGTTCGCGCAGGAGCGAAGTCGTACGAGGAGATACAGGAGAAACTGCGCTTCGGCAGGGGCTGCGGAGGCTGCAGGGAGTTCATCCGCGCGTTCGTGCGCGAGCTGTTGGAGGAACAGGAGAAGTGAGGCAGGGCATCGATTGCAAAACCCAGGCCCGCGGAGCGGCGGAATGCGCTCTGCGTGCCTGGGTTTTAAGTTTCAAGGAATGAACGACCGGGTAAGTCAACCCTTCTCAGGCCTGCGCTTACAGATCCTCCAGGCAAATCTTGGAATCCTTGCGCGCCTGGCGGTAGATGCTGAAGCGGTTGCCGATGGTCTGCACCGGCTCCGCGTGCACGCGCTCGCAGAGCAGCTCGCAGGCCTCGCGGGCGGTGTAGGGGGCGTTCTTCTGGACGTTGACCTTGATCAGCTCCCGGGCCTCCAGAGCGTCCCAGCACTGCTTGGCCAGATTGTCGGTGATGCCGTCCTTGCCGATTTGGAGCACCGGCTCCATGGTATTGCACATTGCGCGCAGCTTCGCGCGCTGCTTGGTGGTCATAGCTCGTATCCTCCAATATCGTAACTGCTGTTATTCCACGAAATCGAACTCCATCTCGCCGATGCAGACGGTGGAGCCCTCGCCCGCACCCGCCTCGCGCAGCGCGTCGATCACGCCCATGCGGCGCAGCGTGCGGTGGAAGTAGTTGAGGGATTCCTCGTTGCCGAAGTTGACCGAGGCGACCAGATGGTCGATGGATGCACCCGACAGATAGAAGCTGCCGCCGCTTCTCTGGATCTCGAAGCCGCTGTCCTGGCTGTCCAGATCGAAGTCGAACAGCTCCTCCTCGGCGAAGGGCTCCGCGTCCGGGCAGGTTCTGAGCATGCGCACCGTGGCGCGCATCAGCGCATCGAAATTGCTTCGCGTGGCCGCGGAGACGGCGTAGATCTCAATTCCGCTTCCGTCCAGCTTCTCCTTCAGGCGCGCAAGGTTCTCCTCCGCGCCGGGAAGGTCCATCTTGTTGGCGACCACGATGACCGGGCGGTTCTTCAGGTCGCCGTAGCTCTCCAGCTCCTTGAGGATCGCGTCGTAGTCCTCCAGGGGATCGCGGCCCTCGCAGCCGGAGATGTCCACCACGTGCAGCAGCATCCGCGTGCGCTCCACGTGGCGCAAAAAGGCGTGGCCCAGGCCGACGCCCTCGCTGGCCCCCTCCACCAGGCCGGGGATGTCCGCCAGCACGAAGCTGGAGTCGTCCTGCTTGACGATGCCCAGGTTCGGCTGGAGCGTGGTGAAGTGGTAGTTGGCGATCTTCGGGCGCGCCGCCGTGACCACCGAGAGGATGGTGCTCTTGCCCACGTTGGGGAAGCCCACCAGACCCACGTCTGCGATGGACTTCAGCTCCAGCGTCAGCTCCATCACCTCGCGCTTCTCGCCGGGCTTGGCGAACTGGGGGGCCTGACGGGTGGGAGTGGCGAAGTGCTGGTTGCCGAAGCCGCCCTTGCCGCCGCGCTGCAGCACCTTCTCCACGCCCGCAGCGTAGAGATCCAGCAGAATCTTGCCGCTGGCCTTGTCGCGCACCACGGTGCCCGGGGGAACCTCGATCACCACGTTCACGCCGTTCTTGCCGCTCTTGCGGTTGCTCATGCCGTCCTCGCCGTTGCCGGCGGTGAACTTGCGGTGGTAGCGGAAATCCATCAGCGTGTGCATGCGGTCGGTGGCGGAGAAGATCACGTCGCCGCCGCGGCCGCCGTCGCCGCCGTCCGGGCCTCCGGCCATCACGTACTTCTCGCGATGGAAGGACACGCAGCCGTTGCCGCCGTCGCCCGCCTTCGCGGTGATATTGACTACATCAACAAAAAGCGCCATAGCTTCTACTCCTCACTTGTCCACGCAGTGGCCGCAGAGCGCGGCGTTCAGCGGGCAATTCTCACAGTCCGGCCTCTGGGCGTGGCAGCAGCGCCGCCCGTGCCAGATCAGCAGGTGATGGCCGAAGGTCCAGATGTCCCTGTCCAGCAGCTCCCGCAGCTGCACTTCCACCTTCTCCGGGGTGTCCGCGTCGGCCAGGCCGATTCGGCGGGACAGGCGGAAAACGTGGGTGTCCACCGGAATCTGGGGATCGCCGAAGGCGGCCATCAGCACCACGCCGGCGGTCTTCTGACCCACGCCCGGCAATGCCATCAGCTCCTCGCGGGTCTGGGGTACCTCGCCGTCGTAGCGCTCCACCAGCGCCCGGCAGGCCGCGATGATGTTCTTTGCCTTGTTGCGGTACAGCCCGCACTCCTTGATCAGCGGCTCCAGCTCCTCCGGCTCCAGCTGCGCCAGGGCCTTCGCGTCCGGATACAGGGGGAACAGCCGCGCCGTGACCATGTTCACGCGCTTGTCCGTGCACTGTGCGGAGAGGATGGTGGCGATCAGCGTCTCGTAGGGATTGCGGAAATTCAGCTCCGGCCTTGCCTCCGGATAGAGTTTGGCCAGCTCCTGCATAATCTGTGCCGCGCACGCGCGATCCATGTGCCTCTCCTCCTTTTCCCCTGTAACCATTTCAAACCATTGTGTATTATACTATTTTGGCCGAAGCTCCGTCAAGTTAAAAGCGCCGTCTCTGTTGAGAACGGCGCTCAGGCTGTCAGGGTCGCGGCGGGGTGAAGGCACCCCGCCCTACGGCGATGCGGGGGTTGTCTCAAAGCATTCTATCCTTTGAGTCCTCCGATTTCGCATTGATTTACTTTTTCCGCAGCACGATGGCCACGAAGTTCATGTAATCCAGACCGCCGTGCTCCATGGTCGCGCGGTCGCCCACGGCGTATTCATTGTCCTGCCTGAGCCAGTCGGCCCAGACCTCGGCGTTGCTCTGCATCTCGTGCACGGACATCACCTCGCAGTCCCGGCTCTGGGACACCATGCTCCGCCACCACTGCGCGTCGTGGATGTAGTCCAGCTGCTCGGCGTTCCAGGAGCGCAGCAGCACCTCGGGGATGTTGTCGTGGCAGTCCTGCTTCATGCCCGTCACCGCCGCGTAGATCATGCCGCCGGGCTTCACGAAGGGCAGCAGCTTCTCGTCCAGATACGCCGGATCGCGCCCGAAGTAGTTGTAGGAATCCACGCAGACCACGGAATCGAAGAACTCCCTCTCAAAGGGAAGCTCGTTCGCGTCCGCCTTCACCGGGATGCACTGCTCGCGGCTGAGGCCGAAGTTCTCGAACAGCGGGTAGTGGGACTCCGGCTCGCTCCACAGATCGGCGGCGTAGACGGTGAAGCCGTATTCCTTCGCCAGAAACGCGCTGGTCAGGCCCTCGCCGCTGCCCAGATCCATCACCCGCGCACCAGCAGGAATCCGATGCTCCGCCAGCAGCTCCTCGCACAGCTTCAGCGGGTTCGGGCCCATGATGTACTTCATATAGTCGTTGCCCATGTATTTTTCACTCTTCGGATATTTCATAGGTAGATTTCCTCCTTAATTATGCCCTGTTTTTCTCCACAAAGCGCCGCAGATGCGCCCGCAGCAGCGCCACAGCTTCCACAACCTCCGGGCCGTCGGCGACAGCCATCAGCAGCGTCATCGGGCCGTAGAACTCCAGCGCAAGCTGCATCGGGTCATTTTCCTTCCAGCACCCGCGCAACGTCATCTCCCGGAACAGATCCGCCATATACTTCAGCGGCCCGCCGGTGATGTACTGGCTGTACAGCCGCGCCATCTCGCAGTCGCGGTACTGCTCCAGCGTCAGCATCCGCCGGAACGCCGACGCGAAGGGATCCTCCGTCCAGTAGCGGAACATCGCCTCGCTGTATGCGAGGATGCTGTCGATTTCCGTGTCTCCATAGGCCGCTGCGTCCTGATCAATTGGCTCCGCTGGCACGTCGTAATTTGCGGCATTCTCCCCGTCCATCTGCTCCATGCGCCGCAGGATGCTCTCGAAGATGTCCCGCTTGCCCGCATAGTGGCGGTAGAGCGCGCCCTTTGTGATGCCCAGCTCCCCGGCGATGTCCGCCATGGACACCCCCGCGTAGCCCTCCCGCGCAAACAGTGCAAGCGCCGTTTGCAGTATATTCTCCTTCGTGACCGACATCCATGTACCTCCGATTTAAGTAAACGATCGTTCACGTACAGTATAGTAAACGATCGTTTACTTGTCAAGCTGTTTGTACTAATATTTACAGCGGTGCGACGTTCGCCCGTCCGCCGGTCTGTTCCACCCGATAGACCCCGATCAGATTGCCCGGATTGGACCGGCGCAGCGCAGCGCGCACGCGCTCCGCGTCCTCGAGCGCAAAGCGCACCGACAGTCCGCAGCCCAGGGCAACAGCACGGGGCGTTGTGACGACGCGCACCTTCACGCCCTCCCGGCGCAGGATATCCTCAAAGCGCAGCACCTGCTGCCGCGAGCGGAACGCCGCGATCCCGTATACCTCCCGCATATCGATTTCCTCCCCTTCCAAGCGCCGGGAGTTCTGAAAGCCGCCCGGGCGCTAATAGTATTATCTTACGCCGCCGGGCTCACCGGCGTGAAGGAGGGTTTCGATGCAGATCTATTTTGACAACGCCGCGACGAGCAGTCCCAAGCCCGCCGCCGTACAGGAGGAGGTGCTGCGGGCGCTGCGGGACTACAACGCAAACCCCGGGCGCTCGGGGCACGAGGCCGCGCTGCAGGCTGCGCACTGCGTGTTCCGCACCCGCGACGCACTCTCCGACTTCCTCTGTGCGCCGGAGGGCAGCTGCGTGGCCTTCCAGTTCAATTGCACCGACGCGCTGAACCTGGCCATCAAGGGGATTCTGCGCCGGGGCGACCACGTGGTGACCAGCTTTCTGGAGCACAACAGCGTGCTGCGACCGCTGTCGGGACTGAGCAGTCGCGGGGAGATCTCGCTGACGATGGTCGCGCCACGGGCGGACGGCATGCTGGATCCCACGGATGTGCGCAAGGCGCTGCGGCCGTCCACCCGCTTGATCGTCATCACCCACGCCTCCAACGTCACCGGCGCGATCCAGCCCGTCGCGGCCATCGGCGCGCTGGCCCGGGAGAAGGGCATCCCCTACCTCATCGACGGCGCGCAGGCGCTGGGCGCGCTTCCGGTGGACGTTGCACGGTTGGGCTGCTCCATGTACGCCTTTCCGGGACACAAGGGCCTGCTCGGCCCCCAGGGCACCGGTGGATTGTACATCGCACCGGGGCTAACCCTGCGACCGGTGCGCGAGGGCGGCACCGGCACCGCTTCCGACAGCATGCTCCAGCCCAGCGAGGCCCCGGAGCGGTACGAATCCGGCACGCTGAACCTGCCCGGCATCGCGGGGCTTGGCAAGGGCGTGGCGTACGTGCAGGCGCACCAGTCGCAGATCATGATGCACGAGCGGGAGCTGACCACCGCGCTCTACGAGGGGCTTCGCGCCATGGAGGGCGTGACGCTCTACTGCCCGACGGAGGAGGCCGCCCGGGCGGGCATCGTCAGCTTTAACCTGGGCGACCTGGGCTCCAGCGAGGTGGCGGACGCCTACAACCGGCGGGGCGTCGCCGTGCGGGGCGGACTGCACTGCGCGCCCGGCACCCACCGCTTTCTGGGCACGCTGCGCCGGGGCGCGGTTCGCGCGAGCATCGGCTATGACAACAGCTTCGAGGAGGTCGAGGCCTTTCTGCGCGCCACGCGCGAAATTTTGCGCGGCGATCCCGCATAAAATCAACCCCCTTCGGGCACAATGCACCGTGCCTGAAAGGGGTTGATATTTATGGCAATGATGGAATGCAGGGACTGCTTCCGCCTGGCCGATTCACGCTGCTTTCAGCGCTGCGTGAACTGCGGCGCACCGCTGTGCGACGACTGCGCCAGCCGCAACCACGGTCTGTGCGAGGACTGCGCCGACTGCGAATGATCCCGCGCCGGGCAGCGTCGCCTCAAACCAGATTCTGCCCGGCCATCTTCCGGGCCATCTCCAATTCCAGCGCCTGCTGGCGAAGCTCCGGCAGCTCCTCCGAAAGCTCCCGGTACGCCGCCAGCAGGTCGTCAATTTCCTCCAGTGCACCCGCGATCTCCTCTGCGGCGTCCGCGTCCTCCGCGTCTACGCTCTCCATCAGAAACAGCACGTCCTCCAGCTGCGCGTTCAGCTCCTCCAGATCCTCGTCCGCCTCGATTTCGTCCAGCTCGTCCAGAATCCCGTGAAAGCGCTCCAGAAATCCGTTCAGCGCGGCCTTTGACATCATACTGCATCGCTCCTTCCGGGCGGCCAACGCCGCCTCTTGCTGACTTACCCTCGCAGTATACCCAATTCCCCTGCGAAAAGCAATCCGTTTGCAGAAATTTTCATTGCAATTGCGCCAAACTGTGATAAACTAGAATACATCAACACAAAGGAAGGTTCATCCATGAAGAACAAGTCCAATGAAAGCAGGAAATCCGCGCTGCTGAATCCCCGCGGCATCCTCTGCATCCTGATCGTGCTGCTCTACGCCGTCGGTCTGGTGCTGATGCTGGTGGGCAGCTTCACCGCAGGTGCATCCATGTGGGCCGTGTCTACCATCGCGGGCGCGCTGGTGCTGGTCGTGAAGTACTATCAGGAGAAGCGCGCTGCCGACGAGGCCAGGGTCGAGGAGGAGGAACGGGAGTATCAGCAGAAGCTGAAGGACGAGGCGAAGGGGGAGCAGAACTGACATGCGCATGCGCCGCAAGCCCTGGACCGAGCCCCTGCTGGATAGCTGCCCCTATCTGATCGACAGCCCCCGGGATCGACACGGTCATTGGCGGAGCTTCTTTGCCGCACCTGACCATCCGCTGCACCTGGAGATCGGCTGCGGCAAGGGCGTTTCCACCGTGAAGATGGCCCACGACAACCCCGGCGTGAACCACGTCGCCATCGACGAGGTACGCCACGTGCTGGCCGTGACCATCAAGAACGCCGCGCAGGAGTACGGCGACGATCCCGTGGATAACCTGCTGCTCGCCGCCGTGGACGCGATGTTCATCACCGACAGCTTCGCCCCGGAGGACGGCGTGAGCCGCATCTACATCCAGTTTCCCAACCCCTGGAACGACAAGGCCAAGCAGCACAAGCGCCGCCTGACCCATCCGCGCCAGCTGATGCAGTACCGCAGCTTCCTGTCTCCCGGCGGCGAGATCTACTTCAAGACCGACGATGTGCCGCTCTTCACCGCCACGAAGCGCTATCTGGCCATGTGCGGTTTTGAGCTGACCTACCAGACCGACGACCTGCACGCCTCCGGCTTCGCGCCGAACTACATAAGTGAGCACGAGCAGCTCTACGCCGGGCGGGGGATTCCCATTCACTTCCTGATCGCCCGCATGGGGCCGCTTCCTGAGAATTTCTGCTACGAGGTGGACGGCCACCGCATCGATCAGGTGGACGTGGGCGCGCAGATCCGCCGCCGCAAGGCGCAGGAGCGCAGTCAGGAGGTGGAGGCATGAAGCATACGCCTTTGATTGTCCGCATCCTCGGCGGCGCGCTGCTGGTTGCCGTCGCCGCAGTGAGCCTGATCCATCCGATGTACACCCGCGGCGAGTGCGCCTGCATCCTGGCATCCGCCCAACGCGGCAAACCTTACATACTGGGAACCGCCGGCCCGGACAGCTACGATTGCAGCGGGCTGGCGCTGGACGCCTACGGGCGCTTCGGCTGCGAGCTGGTGCACAGCGCCCAGTTTATCGGCTACGACGACAGCTACGCGACCGTCGAGGATCCGTCCGACCTGCGTCCCGGTGATCTGATCTTTTTCGACACCGTATCGGACAAGGATCGCTGCGACCACGTGGGCCTGTGGCTTGGCATGAACCGCTTCGTGCACGCCTCCTCCTCGGAGGAAGTGGTCATGATCTCCGAGTTGGACGAGAAGTGGCAGGGCCGCTACTCCTGGGGCAAGCACATCCTCGAGCCCTACGCATTCACGGCGGCCAATGAGATCGATGCAGCTGCGCGCGAGTGGGTGCGCGCCTGCATCGCAAGATTTGCGCCTGCCGAAGAGGAGACTGCCTGACCCGGTGAAAATTTCATACGGAACATATGTTTTAAGCCCGCCTCCATGGATGGAAGCGGGCTTTGCCAATTGTCCGGCGCTCAAGCCGTCTCAGGAACGTCCTTCTTCTTCACGGGCACCCAGACTTCGCAGCGGTAGTCCGGCGCGGTCATGTCTCCCGGAGAATAGACCTCGATGTCCATCTCGCAGGTGGGCGAGTAGGCCGAGGAGGGGAAGAACTCCGCGCAGATGTCGTGCCAGAGCTGCTGAATCGCACCGGGCATCGGCCCCTTGCAGGAGAATACCGCCCAGCTGCGCGCGGGGATGCTGCGGCAGCAGAATCCCTCGGGCGTGACCGCGTCCGCTGCGCAGCGCACGGCAATGCCGTATTCAAAGCAGTTGCTCTCCGCATAGCTGTTGCTGAAGCACACGCCGTAAATGTGATCCTCAGTGGCGTGGGCCAGCAATGTGTTGATGGTTCCGTCCGCATGGGCGCGTCTCCAGAACTCCGGGATGGTGTTGAGCTGCCGCTCGCCGTCGATGCAGTGGGTCTCTACGCGTGCAAGCAGGTCGAATGCGGGCTTGTTTTCAATTCTGTAATCCATGATGCTTCCGCCTTTCAGTACGATTTGCACGGTCAGGCGGGAGAGGGACCTGAGCCTGCTTCCCATGCGCTTCGCTTCCGACGGCGCGACGCCGTGGAAGCGGGAAAACGCGCGGCAGAAGCTCTCGGGGCTCTCGTAGCCGTACTTCAGCGCCACATCGATGACCCTTGCGCCCGTCGCCGCTAGCTCGCTCCCGGCAAGGGTCAGACGGCGCGCGCGGATGTATTCGCCCATGGTCATGCCGCACAGCGCCGTGAAGATGCGCTGAAAGTAGAAGCTGGAGCAGGCCGCGCAGCGCGCAACTGCGGCGGGATCGATCTCATCCGTCAGGTGCTCCTCGATGTAGTCGATGGCGCGCCGGATGCCCTCGGCCCAGTCCATGTTTCCGCCTCCCTTCCGTGTGCGTTCATTCTAGCATTGCGCGGCTGGAAAAGCCTGACTTTTCGTGCCGGAAGCTGCAAGGCGGATTTAACGGTCTTTGGCGGACTGAAGCAGGCTGCGCATCTGCGCCTCGGTTTCGTCCGGGCGCAGCTCACGCAGGGCAACCACGAAGCGCCCGTTGTCGTAGAGGTACTCGCAGGTGACCAGCAGGAGCAGCCTGTCGCCGTAGCGCACGTCCACTTTGGTCTCGACGGTGGACAGCTTCTCCATCTTCAGCACGAACAGCTCGAAGGAATTTTCGTCAAAGAGGAACTGGCGGATGTCCAGATAGCGTTCGCTGCCCTCGTCCATGGTGGCAGTGAAGGCCGCGAAGGGCACGTAGAGCCGGTTTTCATAGAGGGTGTCGAAGTTCACGATGGGGTGCTTGCGCAGGTAGTCCGCGCTCTCGTAGAGGCTCAGCGCATGGAACATGGTGCCGTTGCGCATGTTGTGGCCGTAGATGATGAGGTTGTCGTCCTCGGGAACCAGCAGGTTCGATCCGTCCAAAAACAGCGTTCCGGCGATGCTCTCCTCGCCCTCGAGGCTGTGGTTCAGGTAGTATTCGTTGTCGTTCCTTCTCTGCACCACCGGCAGCGAAATGCTCTCGCCCGCGCGCAGGTAGCCCACAGTCTCCGGGTTCAGCGCAAGCAGCTCGGCAAAGCTCTGCTGCACCGGCGGCGGAGTCTGAAGGGCGAACACCAGCGTGTCCGCGTCTGCGGTGGTGCGGGGGACGAGGGTCGCGTCCACGGCGACGGCATCGACGGGCGGCATACCTGCATCCGGCACGTCCGTCGTCTGCGCGGCGGTGGGAATTGCTGTCGGAGCAGCAGTAGGGGAAGGGGGTGGAGTCTGCGTCGGCATTTTCGTGGGCGCGCCCGTCGGATCGGGCGTGGGTGCGGCGGTGGGAGTCTGCGTGGGCGCAGCGGTGGGCGCTTCCGTGAGCGGGGCCGCCTCCATCGCGTCGCCCTGGGCGTACAGCGCCTGATAGGCGGCGTTGGCGCGCTCGATCTGCACCCTGTGAATTTCCCAGGAGATCACGTAGGCCGCGCAGACGATCATCAGCGCGACGCAGATGAACGATATGATGTAGCGCGCGTTGCCGCTGTGCCGCTGCCGATTGCCGTGCGTCGGCCGTTCGCGCGTGAAATCGCCCCTGGGTTTGCCGCTTGCCTTCATGTGTGCCTCCAGCGCAGTTTGATGCAATTATTATAGAACGTTCCGCCAGGAAATGCAAGTGCGCGCGGCTGCATAAGCCGGGGCCGGAGGTCATAAGGTTGATGTGAAGAAGCATTGGGAGGCGTGTTCCATGGATCAGAATTCTATCTACAGGGATATCGCGGGCCGATGTAACGGCGACATCTACATCGGCGTTGTCGGCCCTGTCCGAACGGGCAAGTCGAGCTTCATCAAGCGGTTCATGGAGCTGATGGTGCTGCCGAACATGGAGGACGAACACGGCCGCGAACGCTCCAGGGATGAACTGCCCCAGAGCGGCGCGGGCAAGACCGTGATGACGACCCAACCGAAGTTTGTGCCCAACGAGGCGGTGCAGCTGCGCCTGAAGGACGCGTCCAGCGCCCGGGTGCGGCTGGTGGACTGCGTGGGCTATCTGGTGCCCGGCGCGCTGGGGGCCAGCGAGGGTGAAGAGCAGCGCATGGTGCGCACGCCTTGGTTCGAGCACGACATTCCCTTCGAGGAAGCCGCCGAGGTGGGCACGCGCAAGGTGATCGCGGAGCACTCCACCATCGGCGTGGTGGTGACCACCGACGGCAGCATCGTGGATCTGCCGCGCGAGTCCTACGAGAAGGCAGAGGAGCGCGCCATCGGCGAGCTGAAGGCGCTGGGCAAGCCCTTCATCGTGGTGCTCAACAGCACCCACCCCAAGGATGCGGACACACGGACGCTGGCGGATCATCTGAAGGAGAAGTATGCCGTGCCGGTGCACGCCGTGGACATCCTGAACCTGCGGGAGGAGGACGTGACGGCGCTGCTGGAGAGCCTGCTGTTTGAATTCCCGCTGCGGGAGGTACGCATCGGCGCGCCCTCGTGGCTGACATCGCTGGACGCCGAGCACTGGCTGGGCAGGGAGATCCTGTCCTCCATCCGCAGCGCCGCGGAGGAGATGCGCAGGGTGCGCGACCACGTAAGGCTTACGGAGGCCTTCTCGGAGAACGAGTATGCCGAGGACGTGAGACTGCATTCCATCGAGCTCAACGAGGGCCGGGTGGACTACCGCCTGAACGTGAAGGACGGCCTGTTCTACCGCATCCTGGGCGAAGCCTGCGGGCAGGAGATCGACGGCGAGGAGCACCTGTTCGACCTGATGAAGCGGCTGGTGGCGGACAGCCGGGCCTACGCCAAGGTGGCCCCTGCGCTGGAGGGCGTGAAGAACACCGGCTACGGCGTGGTGCTGCCCACGGTGGAGGAGATGGAGCTGAGCGCACCGGAGATCGCCCGGGAGGGCAACCACTTCGGGGTGAAGCTGAAGGCCAACGCACCGTCGCTGCACATGATCCGGGTGGATTTGAAGGCCAACGTGTCGCCCATCGTGGGCACGGAGAAGGCCTCGCGGGAGCTGGTGGAGAGCCTGCTGGAGGAGTATAAGAAGGATCCCAGCGGCGTGTGGGAGACGGAGGTGTTCGGCAAGCCCCTGCGGGAGCTGGTGCGCGACGAGATGGGCGTGAAGCTGACCCACCTGCCCGACGGCGTGCGCATGAAGCTGCGCGATTCCCTGGGCAAGATCATCAACGAGGGCACCGGCGGCATGATCTGCATCCTGCTGTAAGAAAAGGGCGAAATCCGGCTTGCACATCGCAAAAAAGTCGTGTATAATATGTACAAGTGAAAGAGGGGGTGAAGCACCGTGAAACTGGTGATCGCAATTGTGCAGGACGAGGACGCGTCCCGCCTGGTCAACAAGCTGATGGGCGAGGGCTTTGGCGCGACCAAGCTGGCCACCACCGGCGGCTTTCTGCGCTCGGGAAACACCACTCTGCTGACCGGCGTGGAGGATGACAAGGTTCCCCTGGTGATGGAAATCATCGAAAAGACCTGCAAGAGCCGCAAGCAGATGGCTCCGGTGCACACGCCCATGACCGGCTCGGCGGGCATGTACGTGCCGGCCTATCCGGTGCAGGTGACCGTCGGCGGCGCGATCGTGTTCGTGCTGGACGTCGAGCAGTTCCACAAATTCTGAGTAGAGCAGGGGGACGCGGCGCAGATTTGAAGCTTACGGAATTCGCGGGTTTGGACGCAAAAATGGAACAGTTGATGCGTTCGGCGCAAGCCGGGCGCATTGTTCATGCCCTTTTGTTCACAGGCCCCCACGGAACCGGAAAGCAGACCATGGCGGAGCTCTTCGCCCGGGCGGTGCTGTGCCGAAGCGAGGGGGAGAAGCGCCCCTGCGACGCCTGCGACAGCTGCAAGAAGTGCCTGAGCGGCAACCATCCGGACGTGCACACCCTCGCGCCGGAGAAGAACAGCATTAGGGTGGACGCGATTCGCGATTTGAACCGCGCCATGGGCCTTGCGTCCTACGAGGGCGGGCGCAAGATCGCCATCATCCGCCGCGCGGACTGCATGAACGAAAACGCCCAGAACGCCCTGCTCAAGACCCTGGAGAACCCCAGCGGCGACGCGCTCTTCTTTCTGCTCACCGAATCCCCGGGCGCGCTGCTGCCCACCATCGTGTCCCGCTGCCTGGAGGTGCGCTTCCGCTGCCTGGGCGTGGAGGAATGCGCCCGGGTGCTGGAAAAGCGCGGCGTGGACGGGGATCGCGCGCGATTGCTCTCCGCGCTGGCCCAGGGCTCGGTGGGCCGTGCGCTGGAGATCGACGCGGACGAGGACTATCTGCCGCTGCGCAGCCGCGTGCTTTCGGCCTTTGAATCGATGCGCGGGGCGCAGGACATTGCGCTGGCCACCGCGAAGATCGGCGAGGTGAAGGGGCGCGAAAATGCGGTGCTGGAGATTCTCGAGCTGTGGGCGCGGGATCTGATGCAGCTGCAAAACGGCGCGCAGCCCTATGAAATTGAGGATATGGACCGCCTGCGCGCGTCAAAATATAGCGGCAGCGCATTGCTGCGCGGCGTGATCGACGCGCGAAAGCGGCTTTCCGCCAATCTGTCCTGGGTGAATGTACTGGAATCGATGGATTTCAATCTCATCCGGGGGATCGGCTAAAGATACGGGAGGAACGAACCAAATGGCAACAGTGATTGGCGTCCGCTTCAAGAAGGCGGGCAAGGTATATTATTTTGACCCCTGCGATTTCTGGCCGAAGCCGGGCCAGAACGTGGTGGTGGAGACGGCGCGCGGCGTGGAGTTCGGCGAGGTCGTGACCGGCGCGCGCTCCGTCAGCGACGAACAGATCGTCGCTCCGCTGAAGAAGGTGGTGCGCATCGCCACCGAGGAGGACGAGCAGCGCGCGGAGTACAACGCCCGCCGCGAGGAGGAGGCGTTCCGCATCTGTCAGGAGAAGGTGGCCAAGCACAAGCTGGAGATGAAGCTGGTGAGCGTGGAGTACACCTTCGACAATTCCAAGATCATCTTCTATTTCACGGCCAACGGCCGGGTGGACTTCCGCGAGCTGGTGAAGGATCTGGCCAGCGTGTTCAAGATGCGCATCGAGCTGCGCCAGATCGGCGTGCGCGACGAGGCGAAGATGCTGGGCGG